>CAVBFD010000073.1:0-2552 GCA_963594655.1 Candidatus Methanomethylophilaceae archaeon | reverse complement strand
TGTCGCCCTCCTCACCGTACTTGCCCATCAGTGTAGACAGGTTTTCCATGGCAGGTGTCTCAATCTGCTGGAAGCCGTACAGACTGTAGACCTCCTTGATGGTGTTGAATATATAATTGCGTTTCGACATCTCCAGTGGTGAGAAGTCGCGTGTTCCTTTTGGAATGGATGGTTTCTGTCCCATAATATGCTATTTTGTTTTTACTAATTCGATTACAATTCAAAGTGTCTTGCTTTACGCCTTTTGGTGACTGTGACTTGACCTGAACAGCAGGGTGAACAGTATCGCCACAACCAGTGCGAAGCCGGCGAAGACATACCAGCAGGTGGACCATCCCGCCATCCGTGCAGGGTCAGTCACGTCGTAGCGGTATGCGTAGTGGTTGACCACCTCCTGGGCGCAGAGGGATCCTACCGTAGCTCCAAACCCGTTGGCCATCATCATGAACACCCCTTGTGCAGATGAACGGATATGCTCGTCGGTCTCCTGGTCAACGTACAGGGAACATGATATGTTGAAGAAGTCGAAAGCCACTCCGTACACAATCATGGAGAGGATGAAGAGCCATACCCCATGTCCCGGGTCTCCCGCTCCGAACAGTCCGAAGCGGAGTACCCATGCCAGCATGGAGATGATCATGACCGTCTTGATGCCGAACCGTTTCAGGAAGAACGGTATGAGAAGAATACAGAGAGTCTCCGATACTTGGGAGAGCGATGTGAGTATTATGTTGTGCTTTACCGCGAACGTGTCGGCGTACTCGGGAATGTTGCCGAAGTCACCGAGGAACGTGGCGGCAAAGCCGTTGGTCACTTGCAGACACATGCCAAGCAGGAAGGAGAAGATGAAGAAGATTGCCATCTTGCGCTGCTTGAAGAGGACGAAGGCGCGCAGACCGAGCGTGTCAACCAGTGACGACCCTTTTGCCACCTTGCTCACAGGACAGTCGGGAAGGGTGAAGGCATAGATGCCGAGGACAAGTCCCCATGCGGCGGACACGAAGAGCTGCATGTAGTTCTCCTTGAAGCCTGTCAGATCCACAATCCACATGGATATGATGAACCCCACTGTCCCGAACACCCTTATCGGGGGGAAGGCCTTCACGGTGTCAAGTCCGACACGTGTGAGTGCGTTGTAGGACACGGCGTTACTAAGCGCAATCGAAGGCATGAAGAACGCCACACCGGCTGAATAGAGCCAGAACAACTGGTTGAATGACGGTGTGCCGTTGGTCATTCCCATATATCCTGCGGCTGCCATGAACAGTGCGCACAACAGGTGGCAGATGCCCAACAGTTTCTGTGCCGGAATCCACCGGTCGGCTATTATGCCCATCAGTGCCGGCATGAACAGGGACACGACTCCTTGCACAGCGAAGAAGGATCCTATCTTTGGTCCCATGCCGATGTTGCCGAGATACACGCCCAAAGAACAGAGATAAGCTCCCCATACGGCGAATATGAGGAAACTCATTATGGCAAGGCGTGTCTTTACCGCGCCCAAATACCTTGTACCCATATAATGTCTTATGTGTTGAATGACACAAATCGTTTCAATGTGCAAAGGTAGTCATTTTTTTTGTAAGTTCTTCACTTGAACTATAACTGTTACCCTCCATCAAGGGCTTCTTGGCGGTTGCAGACTCAGTAATTCATTCCGAAAGCCCAGAGAGGAATCACATTGCCTATTCCAGTCTCTATGTCATCCTTAACCACATACCCTTCTTTCGCCTCCGCTATCTGTTTCTGTCCCTTCCTCCTTCCGCCAATCTCGAATGTCTTGCCGTCTATCAGGAAGTCGGAGACTGGAGAGTTGAAGACCGTATGGTTCACACGCATCTGATTGAAGAAGAAGGTCTCACGTTGGTTGCCAGTGTCAGGAGCGGGAGAGGATAGTGCGAAGGACAGATTGGTGTTGTCGAGATACACCTTCTCCACCTTGCCCAAACCACGTACACCCCGGGTCGTTTCATGGAGTAAGGCTATCAAGCCGGCCCGTTCCATGAGGGCGAAGTAATCGGGCAGGTTATTGCGGTCTACCTTGATGGTAGTGGAGATGGTACTCATATTAGGCTTGAAAGGATACCGTGTGTCAGTACGCTTGATAAGATTGTCGGAGAGTTGCTTCAGTAATTCCTTGTTCCCACTTTGTATGATGTTCGCAATTCGACTGCAAAGATACGATTTTGCGGTAAAAACACAGCAACTTTCATGGAAAATTGCTGTGTTTTTACCGCAAACTAAGCTCTGCTCAGCAATTTCGCTTGATGACTGTTGCTGATCCCATCAAATTCGTTGTATGCAACCAAATGCAACCGAAATAATTTGGCTGCCGACGAATGAGGCCGTACCTTTGCAGCGGAATTCGAAAGGGTTCCCAAAAACAACAATTATGAATGGGGGAGGCAAGAACCGCATGGGCTTGCCTCCCATTATTTAGTGTCGGTCAGGACACTAATAAGGGTTCTTCCGTTTTTCGAGTTGGTAATACAGCGTAATCCTGACAATCAAGTTCACCACGTGTAGCTCTCCGTGTGAAACCTCGGGCTGAA
>CAVBFD010000072.1:0-3011 GCA_963594655.1 Candidatus Methanomethylophilaceae archaeon | reverse complement strand
AACTCTTCGAGGGACTGAAGATTATGCAGTTGGAGAAGGACTGGAAGCGGCATCCCATTATCCGCCTCGACCTCAGTCTCGGTGGATCGAATGCAGACACACTGCGCTCGTACCTCGACATCCGCTTTGGAGAATATGAAAGGCGATATAATATCACTCCAAAGCCGACAGCCCAACTTGCTGACCGTTTTAATGCCATCATCACTACCGCTTATGAGCAAACAGGTCTGAGGGTAGCCGTACTCATTGATGAATACGACTCGCCCCTCCAACATTCTTGGCACACTCCGGAACACGACAGATGTACCGAGGTGTACCGCGAGGTGTTCGCCGTACTGAAAGCCGCCAACGAGTACGAGCGGCTGGTGTTCATCACCGGTATCACCAAATTCACCCAAATATCCCTGTTCTCCGTGTTGAACAACCTGTCCAACATCAGTTTTGAACCAGAGTACGCCGCCATCTGTGGCATTACGGAGCCGGAAATAGGCGAGAACTTCAAGCCCGAACTGGAAAGGATGGCAGAGGTGAACGGATGGACAATGCAGCAGACCCACGACCGTCTGAAGGATTACTACGACGGCTATCACTTCAGCCGCCGCAACATGACTGACATCTATAATCCATTTAGCCTCATCAATGCCTTAGACACTAAAGACATCCGCAATTTCTGGGCGGCATCTGGAGCCACTTCCCTGCTTCCTAAGTTTGTGGACAACATGGAACTTCGCCTGAAAAACTTCGAGGCTTGTTTCATGATGCGCGACACATTGGAGTCGTCTGATGTCACTGGCGGCGGAGCGGAGTTGTTCCTTTATCAGTCGGGATACCTGACCATCAAGGACAGCGATGAGTTTGGCTACACGTTGGGATTCCCTAATAAGGAGGTGAAACAGGCACTCTACGAAATTGTGGTGCCAGCTCTTGCGATGCGTTCCGAGAGTGAAGTGCAGTCATTACAAGCCTGCCTGTACCGCCGATTGGGTATGGGACAAGTGGACGACGCCATGAAATCGCTGAAGGCTCTCGTTGCCGACGTGCCTTACAGCAACAAGAAACTCGCCTCGATGGATATGGAGGAACGCTACCGTCTCATCATCAGCACCATCTTCAATGCCATTGGGCTGAAAGTGGAAGTGGAGAAGATGATTGCCACAGGCAGGATAGACATGACAGTCCAGACCTCACGCTACATCTATGTCATCGAACTCAAACTTAGGAACAACGGAGGCAAGGACGCCGCTACCGACCAGATTATCGACCGCCAATACATGGAGCCGTTCAAGGCGGACACTCGTCAAGCCATCGGTCTGGGCATCGGACTCGACGAAGAGGGCAAGGGACTACTGGACTGGCAGATTATCCCTGACAAGTAACCAATAGTACAGTGACGAAAAACGGCATACCGAGATTCTGCGACATGCTGTCGCAGTAAATAAACATGCATACCAACGAGAAAAGCGGAAGAATCACAAATATCAAACCACCACCTTCACTTGTGTATTAAAGCGGCTGCTTTTACAGCCTCCCTTTTCGGTTCATCTACTTTTTCAGTTTCAATCTCCCATCTCATTAATGGGATTGATGAACAGCACATGAAATTTGGGGTCAATGCGATAGTCGCCTTGTGGTATGATAGTGCTGATGCTGTAGTGCAGATGCGGTGGCTTGCCTACAGCGTTTCCCGTGTTCCCCACTTTGCCAATGACTGATTTCTTCGTCACTATCGCCCCAGGGTGGGTATAAATTTCGTTCAGATGAGCATAATAGTGGAAACGGAAGCCGGAACTGAATACCACGACGGTGTTTCCCCCCTGCGCCATGATTTTGCGCAGTAGCCACTACGATGCCGCCGATGGCGGGATGTACAGCCGTGCCCTTCCGCGCAAAGATGTCGATACCACGGTGATTGTGGTCGCCCCACGGATGCCAGAACGACTTCGGGTTATAACTCTCCCGTCCGCATCCTTCTACAGGGTTCTGTATCTTTGTCGGCAGCAGCATCATGACAAACACCGTCGGCACCGCCCACAGGCAGCCCTTCAAACATCCTTTCTTTGTCATAATCTATCCTTTTTTGTGTTTCCTTCCTACTTGTACAGAACAGTTTCATTTTTCCTTATCAAACCAGCCATATACGAGCCAGGCTGATCCCAAGGAAAATGCTACGACAAAAGCAAAGCCTAATACTTCGCCTATTGTCCAGTTGGAGAAATCCATTTCTATGTACTTTCCTGCTCCTATGAGCACTGCGATAAACACAACAGCTGAGAGTATCCACCTGCGCAAAGGCTGGAACACCATAAGGAGGAACACGGCCAACACGCCTGCAACCACATACCATACCCAGCTTATTCCTAAGAAAACATCCATCAGCGTTTTCTGCCCCGCCTGCTCTCGCTGTGCTGCCTCCTTCTGTTGCCTGTCAAATTCTTCGAGGGCATCGCGGCTTGTTTCGTAATCAATAAAGTTGTTATCAGAATACGACTGCGGTTCATATTCGAGTGTGCCGCACATTTGCTCTATCTTTTCGGCAAAACCTCTTGTGAAGTAGCCGCTGTTCGTGTATCTTTTCATCTCCGCTGTTTCGAGCTTGCACAGTTCCCCTTTGGAGGAGGATGTCTCTGTCTCGCCATATTCATTAGTGCCGGTGGTAAACAGGTACACCGTGTATGTGCCATCCTTGAAGAGACCCTTGATGCCGTGGAACTCGCTGTAAACATCTTCTGCCACGTCATAGAGCGAGACACCGCCGTAATCCACTTGGTTCACTCCCGCTATGCCGACAGTCCTTTGTGGAATAGTGATGTCTATCACATGGCCGTGGGTCTCTACTTGGTAGTCTTTGTTGCCACACGATGCTAATAGGAGGGCAACAACGATGTTGAGTAATGTTGAAAAAATAACTTGAGTAATTTTTGAATTGCTCAGTCTGCAGTTTCGTATTGACAAAGTCTCTATTTTGAGCCTCTGAAAAGTTGTGATACATCTATTCATAAATTGCAATTATT
>CAVBFD010000071.1:0-3097 GCA_963594655.1 Candidatus Methanomethylophilaceae archaeon | reverse complement strand
CACACACCCCCTCGAGCGACCCGATACACCGCTCTATATGTTTGCCCTCATCCTTAGTAAGGATAATAGCAGCTATCGTATTGCTCATATATATAATAAGGTATTTATAT
The DNA here is from genome assembly GCA_963594655.1 of Candidatus Methanomethylophilaceae archaeon. GTDB lineage: Bacteria > Bacteroidota > Bacteroidia > Bacteroidales > Bacteroidaceae > Colivivens. The sequence continues at coordinate 2,987 of CAVBFD010000071.1, read as the reverse complement.
CTTCTGTTTCAATGTAATTCCAGTTCTCCCCCGACCCAAGTCAGAGAATGTCCCCCAGCCCCTTTCCAAGAATAGCCTACATGGAGAAATATAACCCCGAGTGTAGCTATGAAGCGCAGAAACTCCAAGTTGTAGTCTTTATGCTTTGTCATCTTTCAGTTCCCTCCTTCTTATTACTTTGGCAGGATTGCCGCCAACAATCATATATTCATCTACATCTTTATATACAGAGGCCGTAGCCCCCACAATGGCATACTGTCCTATCGTAACTCCCATACCCACAAAAGCACGGGCACCAATCCACGACCCTTGGCGCATGGTGATGGGCGCAACTATCAAGCCGCCACCGTTCTCATTGATACTGTCCGTCCTGTGTCCTGCCGAACACAAATAGGAATACTGCGACACCGTCACATTGTCTTCCAACGTAACCATTGCTTGGTTGTAGCAAATCACGTCCGGTCCCAACCATGCATTATGCCCCATGCGCAGATTCCACGGTGCCCATATCTTGGTGGAGGCATACACGCCAGAGTCCCGTTCCACCTTTGCACCGAACAGACGCAAAAGGAACAGACGCCACGGATTGAACAGTTTCGTGCCAAACGGACGGAACAGGAAGGCGCGGACGATGTTCCATACCGCCCTTGCCATCTTGTTCTTCATGGAGACTCTACCCAATTCAAGTACCTGCTCCATATTAGTCCATTTTGTTGTTTACGTATTCCTCTACCAACGGCATCACGGCACACGTTGAGTTGATGCCGCCTGCTCTTGGCAACACGCCAGTGTTCACAACAAGCATGTTGTCGAAATGCGTGAAGTAGTCTTCCGCACTCTTGAAGTCGCAGAACATACCGAATGGGTGGTACACATCCTCATACTTCTCTGCTGATGTACTGAAAGGCAACTCTTCATATACCACACCGTTCTTGTCAAGATATTCCTTGATGATGCTGCGTGCCTTGGTAAACAATTCGCCTGTCTTCGGCAGGATTGCCAAGTCTACGTCAACGCTCTTCTCGCCAAACTTGTCCAATTCGTTGTTGAGTGTCAACTTTCCCGACTCTCTTGGTGCTTCGATGTCTATCTGCAAGTAGAACTCGTTGTTGTAGACATACATCTTCTTCAGTACCATCATGTACCATGCGAAGGCGATACACTGTGGTATGTTCTTGATGATGTTCAGCAGAAGTCCTGCACGCAACTTATGCCCGAAGAGCAGTTTTTTCAAGTCTCTGAAGAAGGGGAAGTCTTCGTTGCATATCGGTTGCGAGTAGAAGGAATAACCATCTACTTCACCGACAAAGCGTTTCGTTATGAGCGATGCTCCCTTCACATGGAAGCGGAAGTCGATGTCGCCCATCTTGATACCGCTCTTCACCTTGAACGCTCTTTGCGACAAATGGTCGGAGAACGGCATCAGTTCTTTCTCCGTACTCAACCCGGAGTTTACCAAGATGCGTGAACTCTCAAAAGCACCTGATGTAAGGAAGTACTGGTCATACTCTGCCGTCTGCAACTTGCCGTCGTGCAAGTATTCGAAACCTGTAATGTGGCTGCCTTCCGATAGTATCTTCGTGACACGCGAATTTGGAACGATATGAACTTTCTTGTTTCCGGCAATGCCGAAATGCTTGAACAGATTGCGGTGGAAATAACTCAACCACACGCCAGTCTTCGTGAAAATCTTGTCGTTAATGCGCTGCTCGGGTATTTTGTTTTCCAACCCGAACCTTGCCAACACGGTATCTTTGTACTTCTTGTCTATCTCTACAATATCCTTCAGATACTCATCAGGATTGGCAAAATCATTCTCCGTAAAGGTGAGCAACTGTCCGCCCCACTTCACGGAAGCACCGCCATAACCGAAAAAGCGGGCTTTCTGCAATCCTTCATAAGGTGCGTTGGTGATATGCGAGAGATAACCCATCTCGCTCTCGTCCTTCAAATGCTCATTGCCTACATCATACAGGTCTATCCGTTCGTGAGGATAAACCAACGACAAGAGGTTGGAAACATAACTGCCGTAGGTTCCAGCACCAATAACGGCAATTCTTCTCTGCCCCAGACTCATGCCAAGCACTTCTTCCGTATGCGAGGAATTGAACCATGTGCGCTTGAAGAGACCTACAAACTTCAGATAGTGATGTTGCTTGAATACGCCTATGCTTTTCAGTATCTTGGCGCACGTGATGATAGGTGCATACGGCAAGCAGATAGGGCGGACATTCCATTGGTGGCAGACAAAGTTGTATTTCGTTCCGAGTTCCTTGTCTTTGTTCAGCAACAGATATACCAACTCCTTATGCTCAGACGCAACAATCTTTGTTATTGCCTTGTGCAATGTTTCACGGCATATCAGCGGCAGTGTGGTCTTCTTGTCTCCCAAGAGGACATTCATGCCCAATTTGGAAACCAAGATACCAGCCTTTGATATCTCCTTGTTCTTGGTGTAGATATAACCAGGACGGATGAAGGAAACTGTCATGCCTTCTTCTGAGCGCTCCATCAAATAATGGTCTACTGCCACCTTGATGCTCGCATAACCGCCCTTATTGTGGTAGTCCTTCTCTATATCAGAGCTTTCCGTTACAACTACGGCTTCGTTGGGATAGACGCTGATAGAAGATATCTGCAACAGGTGCTTTACCTTTTTCTTCTTGCAGAAGTCAAGCAGCGACTTGATGTAGGAAATGTTATCCTCGACAGACTGCTCCTTGAGAATGATGTAGTTGATGACGGTGTCATATTCGTCCAAGTTGGCATTGTTTGCCATGGCTAACACATCACCAGTCACCACATTTCCGTCACGCTTTTCTTCTCCACGCGAGAAGCAGTCGTACGTTATACCAGCTTTGTCCAGTTCCTTGCCCAATCCTGTAGCAACAAAAGAGCGGTGTCCGCAAATAAGAACTTTCTTCATCACGCCGCCCTCCTTTCTCCGCTAAGCGCAGCGCAAACATCTGAGGTTAAGGATTTACCCC
>CAVBFD010000070.1:0-3286 GCA_963594655.1 Candidatus Methanomethylophilaceae archaeon | reverse complement strand
GTTACCCAGGGTGTCGCTTCGCTTGCCCTGGGCTAGGAGCTTTATGGGCTTTCAGCCCGAGGTTTCACTCGGAGTGCCGCCCACAGTGAACTGATTTGTTACGATTACGTTGTCTTACCAACTCGAAAAGCGGAAGAACCAAAAACAAGACAGGAGGAAGACCGCATGGTCTTCCTCCTGCCTCTGTAAGGTTATTTTCTTACGTTTCCGTAATTCCTAATTCCTAATTCCTAATTCCTAATTCCTAATTAGAACAGTTTCCGCTTACTTCACAAGGAACTTCTTGCCGCCCTTGATGTAGATGCCCTTAGTCGGGTTGGCTACCTTACGTCCTGCGAGGTCGTAGACAGTAGCGTTGTCGGTTTCAGTCTCTACAGCGTTGATGCCTGTTGCGGCAACGTTGATTGTGATGTTGAAGGCGTAGAGCTTGTTGTTGTACTGGATGTAGAGGGTTGTCTTGTACGGGTTCTCCACGTTAGCGTCGTCAACTACGAATGAGTGGATATTTCCGTCGGCAAAACCAACTTGGAACACAGCGTCCTCTGCGACCACAGCCTCTCCGTCTGCGTTGAAGCTGAATCCGTACATCTCGTCGAAGTTGTCTGATGAGAGGTCGCCGTCGGCAGTCTCAACCATCCACACACCGCTTTCGAGAAGTTCGTCCTCGGTGCATACAAGTTGCTCACATGCCTTAGAGAGGTCAAGGCTTGCCTCGTCGAAGTCGTCTCCAGCCGTATTACGCGCGTTCAGGTAAAGTTCCTCTGTGCCCACTGGCTTGATGGTGACGATGCTCTCGACAAACTTCAGTGTGAGGTTGATCTTCACTGCTTCGCCGTCCCACAGGTTTGCGATGTAGAAAGTACCATAGAATTCCTCGCCTGCCTGACGGGCTCCCGGAATATTGAACCATGTGATTTCACTGTCGTAGTACCATACTGCGTAAGCTCCATTGCCTGTGTAGTTGGCAGCGTAAGCCATACCAGTTATAGGATCAGCTGCGGACATCCAGAAGCCACCGCCTCCGTATAGGCTCACCTCACTTACTGAATAACTGTCTGTGATGGTTCCCTCGGAAGTCACTCCGTAGAACTTGCCGTTCGCCATACCAATCATTTCTTCGAGGTTGGTTACTGAAGTGGTGCCGATAGACCATGATGAAGAAGACGGAACCACCTTCACGGTCATGTTGTACTCAGTGATGTTACAGTCGTTGATAGTGTACTTAGGCGTGATGATGGTCATGTTCACGTTGACCGCATAGTACAGGGAGTCGCCCACAACCAGGTAAACCGCTCCTGTCACAGTCTCGCCACCGTCGAACGCGCTTGGTTTGTTGCCGAGTGCGAGAGCCTTCTGTGAGTCGCTGTGGATATAGTCGATGTAGAATGAGGTTGATCCGTCGGAATAGTTGCCGACCACTCCTCCGTCTGCCATCCAGAATCCCTGTGTGGTCTCTGTGCTGTCAGCGGTGTAGGCGTCGGTGATGCCTCCGTAGCTGTTGGTTGCCATGAGCTTGAAGTCGGATGGAGTCACCTCCTTGCCTGCCTTTGCGGTGAAGAGGGCGGCGATAGAGTCAAGGTTGAGGGCGTGGTACTCGAGGGAGTTCCATGTGAGTTGCGGGTCGCGCGCAGCGATTGTCCATGTGTCCTCGCCCACCTTGGTGAGGTCGGTGATTGGAGTCTGGCTCGGCAGACTTACGGTGTAGTGGATGACGTAAGCCTTGTCCCCGTACACGATGTAGATGTCGGCAGTCCTTGACTCGCCAGCCTGCATTCCGTTAGGGTACTGACCTACATAACAGTACACTGCGTCTTCGTCCTGCAGGTACTGCACGTTGCTTACCCAGAACAGGTTGCCGTCTCCGTAGCTCGCGTTGCGGCATTCCCGGTCCTCGTATTCCTCTTCGGTCTCAGGGTCTACGTGGATGATGCCACCGCTGAAATAGAAGCCCGGAGCAGGAGTTGCGGCACCCTCGTTTGAGAGTTTGCCCCATTGCTCGTTAGTGGAGTCGTAGTCCTTTGCGAACACCATCTGACGGAACATCCTGGTCATGTAGGCTGCATCAATATCCAGTTTGTCAGCGATTCCTGCGGTAGGTATCGTGTATTCATAGTTCCACCATTGGTCGTTCTGCTCCTGTACACATTCTACAGATGTCTCGCCCACGATGGTCAGTTTGGACAAGTCAGTTACCGCTTCCTTGTTGATTGACTCTCCTGCTTCCACGGAGAATGTCAGTTCGAAGGTTGCCTGTCCTCCGTTGAGGTTGATGGATACTGTACCGTGGCACTCTTGATCGGCCTTCAGTGGGTTGGTTGGGTTCTGGCAGATGGTCATTGCGAGTTCGTCGGTCTCCACGTCCATGTAGTGGATGTAGACACCCCAGTAGGCACCACTGTTCCATGAACTGAAGTTACCATCGAGGTCCATCTCAAAGCCGCCATACTGCTCGCTGTGGAAGGTAGGGGTTGTGTTGGAGTTCTCCAGCATGAAGAACCCGTTGAACTCGTAGCCGTTGGAGTCGCCGTTGGCGTTGGCTGTCCATTCGTCGAACGCGTCGACCAGTTGTGTTACTGTCACTTGCATCTGTGCGGCTACTTCCGACAGTTTGAATGTCACGTCTGATCCTTCACACCACCCGGTGCGTGGTTCGTCGACCAGCTTCTCAGAGAATTGAGCCTTCATACTGCCGCTTACCAGCAACATGACGGCTACCAAGAAAGAGGTAATGGATGTTTTCATACAATCGTTTTTTTTTATTTTGTGGTTAAACTAATAAATCATCGAAGCACTTTCTTGTCGTTTCAGTCGCAAAGATAGGTTAAATGTCCCAACCGACAAGCGTTAAAGTGGGTAAATGTGTGTTGGCGTATAAAATTTTTTTGCGTATAGGCAAGGGTTGCGTGCTGCGTGTATATATAATAAGGTGTCATTTGCATCCTGTGGAAAACGATGCTTTGTTTCAATAGAATCCTATGGTTCTCTCAATATTGCCAACTACTTCACCTCATCCATCTTTAGCAGCTTGTAGCCGTCGAACTGCATGATGATTTTGTGTAGCTGCGTACCTTGGCGAAGGGCTTCAACCCTTGGGGCTGCGGCGTATCGGCGTATCTGTTCTTCTGCTTGCTGCCACTGGCCCTTGATGCGTGCCTCGTACGTCTCTTGTTTCTCGCCCTTGTCACGCTTCGGCACCAACTTCAGCTCCAGGATGTAGCTGTGTTTGGTGGGGTAGTGGGTGAGGTCGGGCAGGAGGAAGAAGTCGCAGTAGCCATGGTTCAGCTCC
>CAVBFD010000069.1:1667-3708 GCA_963594655.1 Candidatus Methanomethylophilaceae archaeon | reverse complement strand
ATTAAAGCAACTGTCACCGATAACCGACGGATCTATACCGTTGGCAGTGTTTGAAGCGCCTATGAGTAGTGTCTTTATCCCGTCTGCATGACTCTCCATGTATTCTCTTTTGTAGGACAGCTCGTTGAATGTGTAGCAAAGTCTTATTTCTATCACAACCGACATCAGGACATACACTACCCCAAACACTAATATTTTCTTTATGAATCCGCTCATTGAAGTTAGAATTTAAAGTAAATGAACTGCGCGAAGTCACCACGGTAATTTGAAATCAGAATGATGATAAACAGATATACTGCCCAGCGGATAGGTCGGAAAGGAACATCTTTTATTTTCGCCAAGGCATACTCCTCCTTGCGCATGGGCCATTCAGCCAACAGAAGCAACGGTGTAAGCACATTTATTGTTTTTGGCATTTGGGGCAAATGTGCCATCCAAGGCTCTGTCGGCGAGACAATATGCCAAAGGTAGTCGAATGCCGACGCCACATCCTTCGAGAAGAAGAGGACATAACCCACACCTACTATAACATAGGTGCATACCATCCTGCACACGTCCTTCCACAGTGGCAGACCGTGACCGTTGTCCTTCAACTTCGTGCGCTTGCCGAACTTGCCGAACATCACCAGCGGGATGAAAAACAGCGTGAAATACAGGCCGAATACAGCATAGGTCCAGTTGGCTCCGTGCCAGAGACCGATGACCACCAGGTTGATGCACACCGCCAACAGCACTCCTGCCTTGCCCCAGTTGCGGAAACGGATGTTGAGCGGCATGAAGATGAAGTCGGTGATCCATGAGGTGAGCGACATGTGCCAGCGGTTCCAGTACTCCGCCACATTGCGCGCCAGGAAGGGATGGTTGAAGTTGCGGGTGATGCGGAAGCCCATCAGTTTGCCCACACCGATTGCCATGTTGGAATAGCCGTCGAAGTCGGCGTACACCTGTACGGGCGACAGCAGGATGGTCCACACGAGGTCTGTGGGACTGGTGGAGGCGTAGTCCGCCCACATTCCGCTGGTATATTCCGCGAGGTTGTCCGCTATCACCATCTTTGTGAACACGCCCCACAGGATTTGCCGGCATCCGTCCACCGCCAACGCCTCGTCGAAGGGCTTTACGCTCCGCAACTGTGGAAGGAACGTCGCCGGACGGTCGATGGGACCCGACATGATGGTTGGGAAGAAGGTGATGTAGGAGGAGAACTCCAAGTAATCATCGCAAGCGTCTATCTTCTCCCTGTGGATGTCCACGATGTAGCTGATTAGCTTGAAGGTGAAGAAGCTCACTCCAATGGGCAGCAGGATGTCGAGCGTACTCCACGACGCCTGTACGCCCAAGTTGCCCAACAGGGTGGCCACGGACTCCCCGAAGAAGTTGAGGTACTTGAAGTACAGCAGCACACCCACGCCAAGCGCCACGCCCAGACTGGTGACCGCAGACGCTTTCTTGTCGTTGCCCTGTCTCATTGATGCCCTCAGCCACAGGCCCACACCGTAGAACACGGTCGTGCAGGCCAACAGGAAGAGGGCGAGCGTCCAGTCTGTGAATCCATAGAAGAAATAACTCGACAGCGTTATCCACAGATTACGCCGTCTTGCGTACTGGTGTATTACCGGCAGGTAGTATATGGCGAACACTACACTGAAGAACACCAGGAACGTCAGGGAATTGACTACCATCTTGTCTGTGTCCTTTTAGAGTTTCTCCAGGATGGTGTCCACCATCTCGCCCACGTTGTTCCACTTCATGATCTCACGCGAGGTGAACTTGACGCCCAACTCCTTCTCTATCGCCACAATGAGTTGTATGTGGCTCAGGGAGTCCCACTCCTCGATGTCGTCCGCGCATGTCTTTTCCCCTAGATCGATGTCCTCGCAGTCAAGCACATCGTTGAAAATCCTGTTCAGTTTCCTAAAAATCTCGTTTCTTTCCATTGTTGTGTTTTTTTGTTGTCATTTCACTGCCCTACCCCTTTGTATGTTATGTAACATTCCCTTGGCTCGTAATCCGCCACGGTCAACTGCCACTGTGCTGTCTC
>CAVBFD010000069.1:0-1432 GCA_963594655.1 Candidatus Methanomethylophilaceae archaeon | reverse complement strand
CCGTTGTCGCCAAACTTGTCCTTCAGGCTGAAGGCGAACCCTTTTTGACGTGGGTCGCTCTCGATGGCGGCTATCTGGTCTTCCGTGTATCTCACCGTCCGGAGGTTGAACTGGTTGCTGCGTTGCGATAGTTGCGCCACGCGTGGGGTGTTGAACTTGGTGAATCCCTCCACCGCACAAATCATGTCGAGCGACTTGAGGAAGTCAGCCTCGTTGGTGAACGACCTGCTGAACGCCGCGCGCTCGGCCTGAACTTGGTACTGCTTGGTGCGGTCCTTGTCGGCGGCACTGTAGGAAGCCGTCTCGAAGAGGTTGAGCGAATAGAGATATTCCAGATAACATGAAGGGTCTTCCGGCATGTCTGGCACTGTGATGCCCGGGATGTTCTCCTTCACCATGTTGCGCTCAAACGGATTGTCGTCGATGAAAACCATGGAGTCGAAGCCGATGTTGAGTATCTGCTGTATCTGACGGATATTGTCCACCTTTGTCTCCCAGTTCGCCATAAACACGGAGATGTCATCCAGCCGCAGCACCATGTCGGGATGTTTCTCGAAGGGTTCCTTTGCCTTGTCCTCATCGTTCTTGCTGCATACACACACGATGATGCCCCGGTTCTTGAGTTTCTTCACCCACATCTGGAATTCGGTGAACGCCTTGCCGATGCCAAGCCCGTGACCAAGCTGGATGCCCTCCAGTCCGTCGTCGCCTATCACACCGCCCCACAGCGTGTTGTCGAGGTCGAGGATTATACATTTCTTGAACTTGCCCTGTACGGCGCAGATGATGTCCATCACCCTCGACGCCACATAAGGGACGGCATCGAGGGAGAGTACCATCTCCGTGGAGGTGTACACCACCGGGTCGAACATCACGTCTCGTCCCAGCTTGTTCTGCAAGCTGGCGATGTCACAGACAAAAAGGTTGGGAAGATCTTGCGACAGGCGCATCAGTTCGTAGTTCATCTTGCGCACCTGCCAGGAGAACGAAGACTCCACCTTGTTGGCGTAGCTGCCGAACACCGTGTCCTCAATCTCGGGATAGTTGAAATAAATCACCTTCGCCCGGGTGGCGGAGCAGACACTGCGCACGAAGTCAATCCGCCGGTCCGCCAATGCCGCTTGTTCCCCGGAAGGCAACAGGCTGTAGTGTTCGTTCCACTTGTGCGTGGACTGGAACACCACGATGTATTGGGGATTGAAGGAGTAGAGGTCGCTCGTGGGGTCCATGAACTGCCTCTCCACCTGGTTGTACTCAGCCTCGAACAAATCAACATGGATACCCACCTCCACGCCCCATCCCTTGATGGCGGTCGCCAAAAACTGCGTGGCGGTATCACCCAACAAGGCGACTTTAACAGTCTGGTGGGATAAATTATCCTTCTTCAAGTTACGCTTCAGATCTTTGAATGAAATCATATTCCAAGTTATCC
>CAVBFD010000068.1:0-3921 GCA_963594655.1 Candidatus Methanomethylophilaceae archaeon | reverse complement strand
CGAGTGAGGACCGTGCCGACTATGTGAGACATATGGAGAACCTGAGATACCAGCGTAGCGTCATCATGACAGGCTACGACGACGGATTGCAAGAGGGACTTGCAGAGGGTCGTGCCGAAGGTCGTGCCGAAGGTCGTGCAGAGGGTCATGCCGAAGGACTTGCCGAAGGTCGTGCTGAGGGAGAAAAGGATGCCAAGATAAACATGGCGTTGAAGCTCTTGTCGCTGGGAGTGGCGGTCGACACGATAGCAGAGGCCTCTGGGTTGACGGTGGAGGAAGTGGAGGAACTGAGGAAATAATACTTACTGAAAAGTGACTGTAAAAACAATTGTGAATGGGTAACTCGGAATCGGCTGTTAACCGCGAGATGAACACTGCGTGGCAGTTCGTTGTCAGTACCAGTGTGTCGGTCTTCCTTACGGGGAAGGCCGGCACGGGCAAGACCACCTTCCTGAAGAAACTGCGTGAGGTCATGCCCAAGCGTATGGTGGTGCTGGCTCCTACAGGTGTGGCGGCAATCAACGCCAACGGACAGACAATCCACTCGTTCTTCCAGTTGCCTTTCGGTCCCAGTATTCCTGACGGAAGCAGGAAGGTGCAGTACCGTATCGGCAAGCAGAAGAAGGACCTTATGCAGACTCTCGACCTGCTCGTCATCGACGAGATCTCGATGGTGAGGTGTGATTTGTTGGATGCCGTTGACAGGGAACTGCGCAAGTACCGCAACAGAAACAAGCCCTTCGGAGGCGTACAGCTACTGCTGATAGGCGACCTGCAACAGTTGGCTCCTGTTGTGGGCGACGATGAATGGGAGTTGCTGAAGCCTTACTACGACAGTCCTTACTTCTTCAGTTCAAAGGCTCTTGCCAAGATAGACCTTGTAACCGTTGAACTGAAACACATATACCGCCAGAGTGACAGTGAATTCATCGACATACTTGCGCATGTGCGCAACAATAAGCTCAACCCCTCCATACTGGAACGGCTCAACAGACGGTATATCCCCGGTTTCAAGATACCCGAGGGCAAGGACTGGATAAGGCTCACCACCCATAACCGTTCGGCTCATGAATACAACAGTGGGCAACTTGGTGCAATCAAGTCGGCACAGACCCTTTTTCAGGCACAGACCGAAGGTGACTTCCCCGAGACCAACTATCCTGCCGATGCTGTGCTGGCGCTGAAGGTGGGGGCGCAGGTGATGTTCATCAAGAACGACCCCTCGCCCGACAAGGCTTACTACAACGGTAAGATCGGTACGGTGAAGTCAATCGCATGGAGCCAAGACGATGGATGTAAGGTGGTTGTGGTGTACTGTAAGGAAGACCAGTCCCTAATAGAGGTGAAACCTGTGGTCTGGGAAAACACCCGGTATGTACTCGACGAGCAGACCATGGATATAATGGAAACCGTTATCGGCAAGTTCACGCAGTATCCGCTCCGTCTTGCTTGGGCAATCACCGTACACAAGAGCCAGGGACTGACATTCGACCATGCAGTACTCGACATCAACCGCTCGTTTACCCACGGACAGGTGTATGTGGCCCTGTCGAGATGCCGGTCGTTGGAGGGACTTGTGCTGTCGAGTCCGCTTCGTGTGGGCAGTGTCATCAACGACACGTCCGTCAACGAATTCATCGACCATGAGCTGTCTGAAAGCAAGGAGATGGAGGACGGTCTGCCACAGATGCAGCGCGATTATTACGGGGAGCTGCTCGATGAACTGTTCTCTTTCGTGGAGTTGCGGTCAGCTTTCCGGCAACTGACGCGCATTGTCGATGAAAACCTCTACAGGGCATATCCGGAACTGCTGCAGCTGTTGAAGGACTGTGACGCGCGACTGGAGGGCGATGTGGTGGAGGTGTCGTACAAGTTCTGTGCGCTCTACAAGCGTCTGCTGTCCCGTACTGTCGCCCCGACAAAGGACGATCATTTGCAGGAACGGATCCATTCGGCTCTTTCTTACTTCTCCACCACACTTTCTGAACTCTTTAACCCTCTGGTGTCCCAACTCGACATCCAGATAGGAAACAAACAGGTAAAGAAACGATACGACAACGCACTGGGTTCACTGACCCTTGAACTGAACACCAAGAACGGTATCATGTCCCGTCTGCTTGAAGACGGCGGACCGTTCACGGTCAAGCATTATCTGAGTGCAAAGGCGAAGGCGGCACTTAGCAGTGGAACTGAAAGAAAGCCGTCGAGGCGGAAGAAATGACACCTGTTGTTGAGGTACTACCTCATCTGTGATTGAGACTATGCCTCGTTCTGCATCGAGGTATTGGGCTGGGTGCAGGCTGACCTTGCCTGCACTTCACAGCAGTCCGGTCATGTAGAGCGGCAGGAAGGTGATGCCGTCCTCGGTCTTTGTATCCGCTGTGTGCAGCACATAGGGTGTGGAGAGGCAGTTGCCGTATTTTGCGATGCATTTTCTGAGTGAAGAAAGTGTGTATCTGGTGGTTGACTTCACCTCTATCGGTGAAATGTTGTGGCGGGTTGTGATAGAATCTTTTGCGATGAGGAAGTCCACCTCCATTCTTTCTCCCGCGTTCTCCTTATCGTATTTGGAGAAGAAATAGAGGCTGTGTCCGGCAGTCCGCAACATCTGCGCCACAATGTTCTCCACCACCATGCCACCGTTGAATTCCAGTTTATCCGTGAGGATTTTGTTGTACAGGTTTTCCGTCACGATAGCCTTCTCGTTGAAGGCGTGGGCGAGAAGCAGTCCTGTGTCCGCCATATAGCATTTTAGGGTGTTGTCGTCGGTGTTCAGTCCAAGTCCGATGTTTGGTTCCGTCGTGTTGTACGCCATATTTACAATCATGGCGTCTGACAACCAGAAAAATGCAGTCTCATAGTCACGCATCCTTGCCTCCTCGGTCAGTGCTTTCAGCATGAATTTCTTCTCGTGCTTCTGTAGTTGTGAGGGAAGAGTGTCGAAAATCCTTGTCACCTTAGGAGCGTATGAAGACGCGTATTTCTGTATGTCATTGCGGTAAAGGTGCAAAATCTGCCGTTTCACCCGGTCCACCTCGTTGAAGTCCTTGGTCTCCTGATATTTCGCTACGGCTTGAGGCATTCCGCCGACAATGAGATATTGGCGGAAATAGTCCATGGCCTTGCGGTGCATCACTTGCCCCATCTCACACTTCTTCTCGAAATTAAGGCGGATGAGAGGCATGAGGGTCTTATTGCCCATGGCCCACAGGAATTCCTCGAAGTCCATCGGATGCATCAGAATCTCCTCCTCCTCAGAAGGAATCATGATGTCTTCCACGTTCTTCTTGATGGACACGAGCGAACCAGTCTCGATATAGTCGTAGCGGCCGTCCTCCACCAGATATTTGATGGCGGTGCGGGCGCGTGGAAACAACTGTACCTCATCGAAGATGATGACAGACTCTTTTGGATAGAGTGGCGTGTTGGTGTAGCTGCTCAGATACATAAAGAAGGTGTTGAGGTCATCGAGATAGTTGTCGAAAAGGTCTCTCACGTTCTTCCCCACTTTGTTGAAGTCAAGCAGGATGTAACTTTTATACTCCCTTTGGGCAAACTCTTTCACGATATAACTCTTTCCCACACGGCGTGCGCCATTAACAAGAACAGCACTTTCCCCATGCCGTTCCCGCTTCCATCTCAGCAGTTGACTGTATACTTTCCTTTCCATGATTACACCTATCCAAGATTATTGAACTCCCTATTTCGCACCTATCCGCGATTAATTTTTGTGCAAATTTACACCTATCCGCAATTATCTCCAAATATTTATACGTAAAAATGATGGTTTTCTATGCTGACAATCAGTTCTTTTGTTGTTTTTCCGTGGTTTGTGGCGTTTCTATTCCGTGAAATGTGGATTATAATTCCGTGGTTTGTGGAAAAATTGCTCATCGGTAGATGTCCAATATCCTGTCCAGT
>CAVBFD010000067.1:0-4127 GCA_963594655.1 Candidatus Methanomethylophilaceae archaeon | reverse complement strand
TACGGGAATGATATAATCACACCCGGGGCATCTACCGTTGCTAAGTTCAAGACTTTGATACTGGTAATTTGCGAGATTACAGACTGTCTCAAACAGAGCGTCAAGTAAACGCCTTTTTTCAATGTGTCCTGCCTCGTTACCCACCCAACCGTCTTGTCATGGGGCGTGCGCCTCACTGAAGGCTCGGCGTGGGCTGAGGCATGGAACGCTTGTTTGTCCACGTAAGGGATGTGGCACCCCAAACGACAGACTCACTCGCAATCCGACCGCAAATGTACGAAAATTTTATATCCTCACAAACTTCAATACGATTTTTATGCAAATATTTTTACTATAGCGACAGTTTCGTCTCATTTTATGGTTCTTCCGCTTTTCGAGTTGGTAAGACAGCGTAATCGTAACAATTCAGTTCACAACGTGTGGCACTCCGAGTGAAACCTCGGGCTGAAAGCCCAGTAAGCTCCCAGCCCAGTGCAAGCGTAGCGACACCCTGGGTAACAGACACATATGGACGTGCGCCCTGTAAGGGCAAAAGCGTTAAAACACACATTATGAATGAATTGTGCTTTCGCTCTTACAGAGCGACATTACACCTTATATACATACCCAGGGTGTCGCTACGCTTGCCCTGGGCTAGGTGCAGGCTGCCCCTTCGGGGCGCACATGTCCAGACTGGTACACTGATGCTCAAGACTAAGAGCTGTTCAGTAGTTGTCATTGAGCAGTCTTACCAACTCGAAAAGCGGAAGAACCTTATTTTATCACGCGCATCTCATAATCGTTCACGAACTTGCGGATGGCATCCTGATCGTCCTTCCTGCAAATCATGATGACCTGACCGGTATCTATGACCGCACAGTCGCGCAGCCCCTGTATCACCGCCACCTTACCCTGCGGCAGACTCACCAGGGTGCCGCTCGTGTCGTAGAACAGGACTGTACCCGTCCCCGGTTTCTGTCCCTCTGGAGTAAGCACCACATTATCGTTCTCACCGTGTGGCACCACATTGAACAACTGCGACCATGTGCCGATGTCGTTCCATCCGAAATGGCAGAGCATCACATCCACGTTGTCCACCTTCTCCAGCACGCCAGTCTCAAGCGGCACGTTGGGACAGATGGAGAACGCGTTCTCTATCAGTTGGGGAAGACTGTCCTCCGACTCCAAGATGTCCTGTAGTCGCCGCAGTATGTCCGTCACTTCGGGCGACAGGTTTGTTATGGCGTGGAGGAAGGCATACGCGCTCCACATGAACAGTCCGGTGTTCCAAAGAAACTCATGGCTGTCGAGGAACATCTGCGCGAACTCCCTTGCGGGCTTTTCCGTGAACGACTTGACATGATAGATGTGGTCTTCACTCTCCTTCTCCATCTGTATGTATCCGAACGCTGTCTCCGGGCGGGTCGGAGTGATGCCGAGGGTGAGCAGACGGTTATGCCTGGCCACATAACTGAAGCCTTTCTCCATGTCCCTCTCCAGAGCCGCATAGTTGGTGATGAGTTGGTCGGCAGGGGTGACGAGCATGAGAGCGTCCGGGTTGCGCCTGATGAGATGGATGGCAGCCCATGTAACACTCGGCACGGTGTTCCTGCGCATGGGTTCCAGCAACAGGTTCTCCTCCGGCAACTGAGGCAGTTGCTCACGGCACAGGTCAGCGTACTTCTCGTTGGAAAGCACCAGTATGTTTTCCTTGGCGATGAACTTGGAATAACGTCTGAAGGTGGCCTGAAGGAGGGTCTCTCCCGTTCCCAGAATGTCGATGAACTGTTTCGGTTTGTTTTCCCGGCTGCACGGCCAGAGGCGCATTCCCTTGCCGCCGGCCAATATGACGCAATAGTTATTGGTATCCATGATAGTCGTATGTTTATCTAATCACAACGTTTGCCGCCCCTTGTTGTCGGGGCAATGTTTATTGTTGCGCTAAATTAGACATTATCTCCGACTGCAACAAATATATGGCGGACAAAATGCCCAGATTAACCATTGTTAACCCCTCCTATATATATACTTTGCAAGTCCGTAGATGTAACGGCGGAAATCCGGACGAATCGAAAGTAGCCGGTCCACCCAACCGAGATGCGGTGTCACGAGTTTCACGAACCACCCTACGTAGTACATGGCGAAGAGTGTACCCACACCGATGACGTGCCACAGCCAGCAACCGAAAAAGGCATAACCGGCAATGACACCCAGTGCCACAAGGGATATGTCCACGGCAATCTTCGCCTTGGCGAACTCCACTCCCAGTACCCTGCTTATGGCTACAGGGAAGCCCTCGCCCGGCATGGTTATGCTTCCGCACTTCACCTCCATCGCGATGCCGCAGCCAAGGATACTGCATCCAGTCAACTGACAGAGAGCCTTCTGCCACAGGGCGGTCGGCACAATCCAAGAGGTCGCCCACATGTTCAGGTCGAGAAGGCTACCGAACACAAAGCCCACCACCAACTGCAGGAGTTGAACCGCCACGAACCTGCGGCGCAGCACCAGTATCTGTCCCACTACCAACAACGCGTTCATTATATAAGTGTACTGACCGATGGTCAACTGAGGAGCCTTTCCACAAGCCCCCGCCTCTTGAAACACATAGGGAAGCACACTGATGACACTCGACCCGAGCATACTCCGAACACACAACGCCACACCCAAGGTCATGACATACAACGCCACAAGCAACAGCGTGTGTTGCCATAAAAGTGACAATACATTAATCTTCATTTACCGTAATCCTGTTTTGAGGCTGCAAAGTTACGAATAAAAACCATATGACTATGCGACTGAACCGTTATGTCCAACAAAAAAAAAACTTCTCTCATATTGTGACGTTTGGCAAGTTTTGCCTAACTTTGCCGACAAGATAAGACAATCGGTTATGGCAGACATCAACAAGAGGAAATTGCCGGCTGGCATACAGTCGTTCAAAGTCATTAGAAACGAAGGTTATCTCTATGTGGACAAGAGCGACATCGTTTGGAACTTAGTGAACAGTGGCAAGAAGTACAATTACTTGAGCCGCCCCCGGCGTTTCGGCAAGTCAGTACTCATCGATACGCTGCAGATGTATCTGGAAGGCAGGAAGGAACTCTTCGAGGGACTGAAGATTATGCAGCTGGAGAAAGACTGGAAGCAATACCCAGTCATCAGACTTGACTTGAGTCGCGGTGGAGCTAATGCGGAGACGTTACGTTCCTATCTAAACTTGCGTTTTAAGCAATACGAGACGAAATATGGTATCACTCCAGACCCGACTGCCCATCTCGCTGACCGTTTTGACGGCATCATCACTACCGCTTACGAGCAGACCGGCTTGAAGGTTGCCATCCTTATAGATGAATACGACTCGCCTCTCCAACACTCTTGGCACACTCCTGAACATGAGAGGTGTACGGAAGTGTACCGTGAGGTGTTCGCCATCCTGAAAGCAGACGATGAGTATGAGCGGCTGGTGTTCATCACAGGAATAACTAAGTTCACCCAAATATCTCTGTTCTCCGTGTTGAACAACCTGTCCAACATCAGTTTCGATCCTGAGTACGCCGCCATCTGCGGTATCACAGAGGAGGAAATCGGCGAGAACTTCCTGCCCGAACTGGAAAGGATGGCGGAGGTGAACGGATGGACCTTGCAACAGACCCACGACCGGCTGAAGGATTATTACGACGGCTACCACTTCAGCCGCCGCAACATGACAGACATCTATAATCCTTTTAGCCTCATCAACGCCTTAGACACTAAAGACATCCGCAATTTCTGGGCTGCATCGGGTGCCACATCCATGCTTCCAAAGTTTGTGGACGACATGGAACTTCGACTGAAGAACTTTGAGGCTTGTTTCATAATGCGAAACACCTTGGAACAGTCTGATGTAACTGGCGGTGGAGCTGAATTGTTCCTGTATCAGTCGGGATACCTGACCATCAAGGACAGCGACGAGTTTGGCTACACGTTAGGCTTCCCCAATGAGGAGGTGAAACAAGCACTCTACGAAATGGTAGTGCCTGCCCTTGCGATGCGTTCCATGAGCGAGGTGCAGTCATTACAAGCCTGCCTGTACCGCCGATTGGGCATGGGCCAGGTGGACGACGCCATGAAATCGCTGAAGGCACTCGTAGCCGACGTGCCTTACA
>CAVBFD010000066.1:0-4366 GCA_963594655.1 Candidatus Methanomethylophilaceae archaeon | reverse complement strand
AAGTCCAGTATCAAGGGCTTTGACACCTCCTGCCCGAATATTCTCTTGAAGCCGATGTCAGTAAAAGGATTGATGTATCTTGACATATTCCAGTTCTTTTGTTGTTGGCAAAGTTACTAAGTTTTTTCCATTCCGCAAGTAGACTCCGTGTTTTTTTTCAAGGGGCGCACATGTTCAGACTGGTACACTGATACTCAAAACTAAGATCGGCTCAGTAGTTGCCATTGGACTGTCTTACCAACGAGAAAAGCGGAAGAACCGAAAAAACTCCAAGACCTTCGAGTGAAATTTGGAAGACCTTCCATGGAAATAGGTGACTTGTCTGTGTCCTTCTCTTAGTAAGAGGTGGACACAGGATTGTGGAAACTGCCAACCAGGCCTTACAATACAGCAGATTTGACATTTCCGCCTGCGCCACACACACCGCTCCAACGGCAAATATTTTCAACCCTGCAAATTTTGTTCGATTTTTGTTTCGTGTAATTCGCAGATTGTTACTACCTTTGCAGCCGATTTGCGGAGGGTTGTCCACCTCTTACTAAGAGAAGGACACGTGGAGGGGAGATTGAAGATTGTGCTATGCGCTGACTTACAGTCGGTTGGCGGTACGCTTAGGGTAAAAGGAATGATTTGTATATAGGACATGATAAAGAGTTTGATCACAAGTTTGCAGCATGGCGGATGCCGTTCGTACAGGACATCCCTCGCCCGGGCGACAGTCCGGTGGCGGAGGGTGCTGGGTCTCTCCTCGGTCCTTGCCTTTGGTTTCCTGCCGGAAGCCGGGGCGCAGGACGTGGCGGTCAAGACCAACGGACTCTACTGGGCCACCACCACTCCCAACCTGGGACTGGAGGTGGCGATCGACCCCAAGTGGACGGTGGACCTTTCCGGCGGCTACAACCCCTGGACGTTCAGCGACGACAAGAAGATGCGCTGCTGGCTGGTGCAGCCGGAACTGAGGTACTGGATCTGCGAGAAGTTCGAGGGACACTTCGTGGGTGTACACCTCCACGGAGCGCAGTTCTTCGGCGGATTCAGCGACAAGCGTTACGACGGTTACCTCGCCGGGGGCGGTGTCACATACGGCTACGACTGGATTCTCTCGCCTCATTGGAACGTGGAGGCTGCCCTGGGTGTGGGTTACGCCCACCTGTGGTACAAGCAGAGTCCGCGTATCCCCTGTCTCAAATGCTGGACAAACAAGACCCGCGAGTATGTGGGGGTCACGAAACTGTCCGTATCCATTGTCTATCTCTTCTAAAGCACCGACAGTATGAAAAGGAAACAACTGTACACACTCACGATAGCCACCGCCGCAATGGGACTCCTTGCCGGTTGCACCGCCGCGCAGGAGACTGACCGGGCGGTGACCGTCAGTCCGTCTCCGGCGGCACTGACCACGGACAGCGCCGGACAGGCGCGCATGGACGTGACCTTCCGTGTCCCGTCGCGTTACCTCTCACGCAGGAGCCGTCTGGTCATCCTGCCCCGACTGGTGGTGGGCGACAGTGTCAGGGAGGAGTTCGATCCCCTTGTGATAGACGCGCCTATATATAATAAGAAGGTGAAGAGACTGGAGCGGTTGGAGGACTATGCCGACCCCTACGCGGGACGTACGGTGGCGGTGAGCCACACCTCCCGCGGCTTTGAACTGCCCTACAGCCGTACCGTGCGACTGCCTGAGGGTACGGACAGCGCGCGCATCGTGGGCGTGGTGACCACCGACGGTTGCGGCGAGTGTACAGGCATCGACACCATCGACATAGCCACGGTCAGTGGCTTCGTACCGGTGGCCGAGGAGAGACAGCCACTCAACCTCGTGTGGATAGAACCTGAGTTCGTGGTGCGCCCAAAGGTGATGAACGGCAAGGGAGTGGCTAACCTGCAGTTCGTAATCAACAAGCACGACATTAACCTTACCATGGGAAACAACCGCGGGGAACTGGAGGACATGGTGCAGAAGCTCACACCAGTACTCGCCGACTCGCTTGCCACACTCACCTCGCTCGACATCTACGGAATGGCTTCTGCCGACGGGTCACTGGCGTTCAACACGCCCCTTGCCCGTCGCCGCGCCGAGGCGGCGAGGGACTGGTTGGTGAACCGCCTGTCCATCACTCCGGCTGTGAGCCGCATCATCACCGTAGGGTCGCGCCCCGAGGGGTGGCAACCGGTGCTTGACGCGATGATAGCCGACGGCAACCCCGACTCGGTGGCCGTGAAGGCGATACTGGAGAAATACGCCGGGAGCAACGACGATGTGCAGGAACGCTTCATCCGTCGCCTGCCCTGCTGGAACGACATAAAGACGAAGTACTTGCAGAAAGACCGTAAGGTGGAGTACGCGTACAGTTACACCATCAGGAGTTTCACCACCGACGCGGAACTGCTGGAGATGTACCGCAAGCGTCCCGACGCGTTCAACGAGGACGAGCTGCTGCGTGTGGCGACCCTCATGGAGTCGCACGGGGAGAAGAAAGAGGTGTACACGGCCATATTGACACGCTTCCCACAGTCGCGCGTGGCGGCCAACAACCTGGCAGTGCTGTGGTTGAGGGAGGGCGACTACGACCGTGCCGCCGAACTGGCGCGGAGATACGGACTTATAAGTGAAGGGCGATGAGGAAGGCGGTGTTTTTTCTGTGTCCCCTGTTGGCACTCAGCTCCTGTCTGCGCGACGAGATTCCGCAGTGTCCCACCCTCTCCATCGACGTGGCGGTGAAGGACAAGAACTACTTCAACGTGGGTAAGGTGGACCTGGAGGAGGCGCGCGGCGAGAACCTGCCGTTCCGCGAGTACGTGCCTACCATCTACTACCAGTTGCGCCGTCTGGACAGCGGCGAGGTGGTGATGGCGCACCTCTTGTCGGAGGTGACCGGCGACGGGGAGACCTATCCCATACGCTACTGCACGAAACTGCCGCACGGCACCTACGTGCTTACCGTCTGGGGCGGGATGAAGGACATGGAGTCGCTGGACGACAGCCGCCAGGCGGTGGACCTGCACCCCGACGGCCTGGAGGGCGACGACGTGTACATGACCTGCGACACACTGGTGTACGACGCGTGGAACTACAACTACACGGTGGAGATGGAGCGCACGAAGGGCAAACTGATAATACAGACGGTGGACCTGCCGGGCGACATCGCCTGGTCGGACAAGTCGGTGTCGGGACTCTACCGGGGGGTGGACAACACTCTCACCTATTCGGGGGAGACTACAGTGACCGCCACTCGCGAGTGGACTCCAGCCAAGGAGGTGGTTACGAAGACCATGCTGAGTCCGTCGCTGCGCACAAGCGGTTCGACACTGAAGGTCAACTTCTACGACACGCCCGAGAGGACACAGCCGGCGGCGGTGCCTGACAGTGTGAACATCACGATGAAGCGCAACGAACTGACAGTACTCAGGTACGTGTACGTGGACGGGCGCTTCTCCATCTTTATGCTGGTCAACGGCAACTGGGAGGAGGTACACGGTATGGTAATTGACTGACAACCAATATATATATAAGATAACCAAATGTAAAATGATTGTTTAATTCAAGTTTTATTGTAACAAATGGACAGAAAGTATTTAGGAGGCATCTGTCTGCTGACAGCAGCAGTGACCATGGCATCATGCAGCAGCGATGAGCCAATCAGCAACGACGACAATGTGGTGGGTGAGTCTAAGCAGACTATCTCACTGGCTGTTGCCAACACAGGCGACAACTTTATCTCTACACGTGCGGGACGTCCGCTCTACAGCTCTGAGGCAAAGCAGGATATCAACAAGGTGAAGGTGGTGATATATTATTTAGGTACAGTTCCAGATGGTGCGACAATGGCAAATATTTATGAGAAGTTGAGTTCGTCCAGCTCCATTTACGGTGAAAAGAAAATCGTTGCCGAGAAGACATTCTCACCTTGGATGAACAGTGGTGTGAGTTTCGCGTACAGCAACACTACTTATGGTCACGGCCGCCAGGCGTCATGGACGCTCTCGACAGTAGACCAGATTAAGCAAGAGGGTGTGTACATGGCGTATGCTGTGGGATATAATGACGATGAGTACACTGACCTTACTACAACCTCAGGTTTCGGTGCTTTAACGAAGTCAACCTCAAGTACTGACGTCCAGTTCAAATTCCCATTGAGCGTGCAACAGAATACAGGTGACGGCACTAATAAAGGTAAAATATTTGGCTCAGGGGTGATTTTCCGTGGATAGCCACACACGACCTAACCAAATATTTCGGCACAACGAAACATGAAGAAGGCAAGGTCATTGACGCCATGCACCTGTGCCCTCAATCCCTTAACTTTTGAATTGAACGACTCCGCCGAGGCATTTGTTGACCTGTTATTGAAGAAGTTCAGCACAT
>CAVBFD010000065.1:0-5584 GCA_963594655.1 Candidatus Methanomethylophilaceae archaeon | reverse complement strand
CAGTTCGTCGGCTCAGACGAATCCTACAGGTGCTACTTCAAGCTCTCTCCGCGTCCTCCGTGGTGGCAGCTGGTACGGCGACGCCGGGTACTGCCGTGTGTCTCGCCGGTTCAACTTCACTCCAGTCTCCTCCGACTACTACCTCGGTCTGCGCCTTGTCCTCCCAGTTCAACACTAAAGTTCAAAGCGCAATATGACAGGAACCACACATCTTTACTTGAACTCGCGCGACGAGTTTTTTAGGGTAGACATCTCGAAGATTGTCTACTTCGAGTCGGACGGCAATTACACCAACATCATCCTTAGCAACAGGATTAAGGGTGTCGTGTGCATGAACCTCGCCGAGATGGCGGAGATACTCCGTCTTCGTCTGGGGACATCCGCAGGTATGTTCGCACGGATAGGCAAGCGGCATATCGTGAATCTCTCCTATGTATATCATATAGCCATTCCGCGCCAGAAGCTGGTTCTGAGCGATGGCGAGAATTTCGAATACCAGATAAGCGTGTCAAGGGAGGCTCTGAAGAAACTGCGTGAGATGTATGTCTCTGGACTTACCTCTGCTGCCCCGGACACGAAACAGAACTAAAAGCATATCAATATGAATATAGAGAAACTCAAAGGCAAGTCTGTCCTCATCGGTAGGGAACCCAACATGGGACACCTTCTCGTTGCGGTGCAAGGTGCGGATAAGTGTACCACTATCGGGGCGCAAGGCAGTGTGCCTCCCTGTGTCAGCCGCTGTAGGCCGGCGCAGGGGACAGCTCATGCCAAGATGACGGTGGACCAATCCGGGATCATGACCCTTGTCAACATGAATCCCCAGAACGTGACCTATGTCAACGGCAACCAGATTCAGTCAAAGAGGGTGACGGTGGCCGATGTGGCCGCGTTGGGCAAGGACCAGTTTGTCATCAGTCTGTCTGAAGTGGTACATGCTGCAAGCGGACTCCTGCCAGAACCCGCACCACCGAAGGCGAAGTTCGACATTTCCCATCTTGAGGGAGTATGGACGGATTTTCAGGAGGAGAAAATTAAAATACAGGAAAAACAGAAGAACATCAATCTCGTCCGCTCAGGATGTGGACTGTTCACCCTGTGCGCCATGCCGTGCATCCATTGGTTCGGACCCGTCGGATATGTGTTGACCGGCATTGGTGTATTAGGCAACCTATACAGTTTCATTGGTTTGAAGAATGACAACACTACGGAAAAGATGGAGAAGCTGAACGAGAAGTTCCAGGACAGGTATGTGTGTCCCAATCCGGACTGCAAGAAGTTTCTCGGCAATATCAGCTATAAACTCCTGAAGAAGCAGTACTCCATGCACTGCCCGTACTGCAAGAGCGAATATGTGGAGTGACAGGGATAAAAACACAGGTTACAACAGCCGGTCCGGTCATTTCGTGTACAAACCCCACCATTTCATACAGGATGGTTCGGGAAATTTGTGGACTGGAAACAATTCCCTTAACTTTGCGGCGTGAAACCAAACAACTAAAAACTCAATATTATGGACAGCGAGAAGAAAAACGAGGTTAAGAAGAATATGGCGACAGGTGCAAGTACCGCCGCAGGTGCGACAGTCGGAGTGGTTGTCGGCTCGGTCATAGCCCCCAACGAGGCCCATGCGGCAGAGGTATCCGAACCTGTTGTAAGACCGGTACACTCTCCATCTGAACCCGAACCGACAGTGGAGGTTGTAGGCTATGACAGGGTGACCATGGACGACAGCACACAGGCTGACATAGCGGTACTCAATGTCAACGGCCATCAACTCGGTGTCGTTGACTCCAATCTTGACGGCATGGCGGATTATGTTTGTTGCGACCTCAACCAGAACGGAGTGATTGAACCAGGTGAGATTGAGAGTGTGCAGCATCATAACATCCCGATGCAGCCCTTGCAGCAAGAGGCAGGTTTTGACCTGCAATATGCCCGAAATGACATCCCCGATTATGTCAACGACGCGGATGTGGACACATATCTGGTATAACCTCTCAAATAGAGACTATAAACAAAAGTAAACAGTAACCAATAGCAAATGCGATTATGAACAAGTACGATGACGAGGCTACTCAGTATCAGAATACTGACAGCGAGGCTACACAGTTTGAGGACAATACTTCAGGACAGAGTGTGGACGAAACCACAGGCGGCAACGAAGAGGTGAAGGTACACAGCGCGAAGGGCGGCATGTGGAAGCATATGGCGGTTGGAGCCGGTTCCGGACTCCTCATCGGCAGTGTGGCGACACTTCTGATGGGAATGAAAGCGGAGGATGTCGAGACAGACAGTGATGACAGCGGCGCCAACCACAGGGAAGAACTGTCCCATCCGGAGTGGGTGGACGACCAGATACAGGTCGCCACATCAGTCAATGACGACATGTCGTTCGGCGAGGCGTTTGACGCTGCCCGTGCGGAAGTCGGCGCCGGCGGGTGCTTCGAATGGCGCGGCAACCTCTATGGTACATATCTTGCGGACGAATGGGACAATATGACTGCTGAACAGCGTGCCGAGTATGGCAGCCACTTCAGTTGGAGCCACATAGACCACTCGGAGAGTGACGTGGCACAGCACACCACAGGTCAAGACAATGCGGCCTCCCATCCGGCTTCAGACGGTGACCAGACGGTAGCCGACGATGACATTGAGGTCGTGGAATCGACGATCCCGGAACCAACCCCCGATGTCGTGGACACAACGCTTCCAGAACCGAGTGTTGAGGTTCTCGGTGTGGTTCACGACCCGGAAACAGATGCCAATATAGGCGGAATGGTAGTGGACGGTCAGGAAATCATTCTTGTGGACGTGGACAATGACATGAGGTTCGACTATATGGCTGCCGACCTCAACGGCAATGGGGTACTGGACCAGGGAGAGCTTGTCGATATACAGGGTCAGAACCTGACGGTGAACGACTTGGGTGGAATCAACAATCCTGACGGCGGTATGATAGCCACTACTGACAATCCTGGTTATCCGGATTACACTGTGGACAACACTGGTCATGAGGTCTGATGTGGTTAAGGCGCTGTTGGCGGTTCTGCTGCTGGCACTGTCCTCTGTCGCTGACGCGCGTACCTATTTGGTGTCGGTGGGAGTCACCGATTATTCCGGACACCCTGACAAGCCGGGCAACTTGAGTCTTACGGTAAAGGACGCACAGACGATAGTCGGCATTTATACCAATAACACGTCTGTGGACTATGCCTTGCTTCTCAATGAGAAGGCTACGAAAGCCCGGATTGTCAGGGCTATCGCCAAGGTGTTCAACAGAGCTTCGGAGGATGACATCGTAGTGTTTTTCTTTAGCGGTCACGGCTATCCCGGAGGACTGTGTGCATATGACGGCAACCTGCGGTATGCGGAGATACGCAAGGCGATGGCCCGTAGCAAGTGCGGGAACAAGATGATGTTCGTTGACGCGTGTAGGTCGGGCGGTATGCGGGTTGACGCCTCATCCACACACGGAGAGGCGTCGTCAGCCCAAACCGCCAACGTGATGCTCTTCCTGTCCTCCCGCAACAATGAGAACTCCATCGAACGGCGAACCATGCGGAACGGACTCTTCACCACATTTCTGGAAAAGGGACTGAAGGGCAATGCCGATGCTGACCGTGACAGGATTATAACGGCGAAGGAACTGTTTTCCTTTGTCTATAAGGGAGTTGTCGGGATGTCCGAAGGCAGACAGCATCCGGTGATGTGGGGTAAGTTTGACGACAACATGCCAGTAATGAGATGGTAGAATAAAACGAATTGGTTATGAATGAAATACTAAAGATAAAATGCCCATTTTGCGGCGCTGTCCTCTCGGTGAAGAACCAGCCGGGAATCGAGGGCAAGTCGGTCAAGTGTCCGGTATGCGCGCACAAGTATCCGTTTACGGAGTTCAAGACGGTCAGTCAGATGTCATCTGACGATGACCCCGGTACGGACTATCCAGGGAGTGGGGGAAACAAAGCCGGCGGTCAAGTCAATGATGAAAGCACGAGTTACGGACAGGAGGACTTCACATTGGGATGCTTGAGCATTCCGGGAACCGGCATATCCTTCCGACTCAGACCGGGACGCAATGTGATAGGGCGGAAGGCAACCCATTCATCCGCAGATTTCCAGATTGATACGGGTGGAGACAGGTCGATGAGCCGCGAGCATATCGTGATTGACGTGAAGACTGTCCCCAAGAAAGGGTTTGTACATTATGTGTCTCTTTTCAAGGAGAAGGTCAACAAGACCTACATAGGTCATGAACCACTGCTGTACGGTGACTGTATGGTACTCAACCACGGCGATGTGGTTAAGTTGCCCGGCACTACACTCAAATTCGAGATTCCAGACGGAGAAGGTACGGACTTTTAAATGAATACGGTTATGAAATATAAGATTAAGGTTTACAGTATATGGGAATTTGGCCAGCGTAAGGACGCTGACGGCAATCCCCATCAGGAGGACTGTACATATCCTTTGCCAAAAGAACTGAACGATTCGGACAGGACATTCATCCTGTGTGACGGTATGGGCGGTCACGATGCCGGTGAGGTAGCCAGCGCTACCGTCTGTCAGGCGATGGGACACTCTGTCCTCAACGACGGGCATGACGCGGACGGAGTCTTCTCCGACGAAGACCTGGACAATGCCATACAGGCGGCTTTCCGCGAACTCGACGGGAAGGACAACGGGGCGGAGAAGAAGATGGGGACGACAATGACTTTCCTGAAACTGCACAATGACGGCGCTACCATCGCGCACATGGGTGACAGCCGTGTCTATCATATCCGTCCGGGCAAGGACGGCCGGGAAACACAAATCCTTTTCGAGACGAGAGACCATTCTATGGTGAACGACCTTGTTAAGGCGGAAGTGCTTACAAAGGAAGAGGCCCGTCACTCGAAGCAGAGGAACGTTATCACCCGGGCCATGCAGCCCCATATGGAACGGCATCCCAAGGCGGACATCTACCATACTTCCGACATAAAGGCAGGGGACTGGTTCTACATGTGTTCTGACGGTATGCTCGAACAGGACGACATGGAGTCGGGGGAGAGCCTGAGAAACATCTTCTCGGATGCGGTTGAGACTGCGGAACGGAAGGTGGAGATACTGACGGAGGTGACGGAGGACAACAAGGACAACCATACGGCTCTCCTTATCCACATAGAGGAGGTGACAGGGTGCGATCCTCAACAGGATGAGGAAACGGACAGTCAAAACAAAAAACGGATGGGTATTGTGGAGGATGAGGAAATCCCTGCCCCGGTTACACCTGTTGACCCGACTCCTAAGCGGAAGCCCGGTGTCATGACGTGGATAGGTATGCATAAGAAAGTGACCTGTTTGATATTGTTGCTCTGTTTGGTGGTGATAGGTGGAATAGGTGGCGTGATAAGAGCTTTCCAGAACGATACCACAGAGACATGCGAAGTCAACGGTGTGTCGTTTGATATGGTATTGGTTGAAGGCGGCACGTTCACAATGGGTGCGACCCCGGAGCAGGGCAGTGATGCTGATAGTGGTGAAAAACCTGCGCACCAAGTAACCCTCAGCAGTTTCATGATAGGCAAGTATGAGGTGACAC
>CAVBFD010000064.1:0-5757 GCA_963594655.1 Candidatus Methanomethylophilaceae archaeon | reverse complement strand
AGCGTCACTCCACACTGCATACATACCCAGGGTGCCGCTTCGCTTGCCCTGGGCTGGGTGCTTACTGGGCTTTCAGCCCGAGGTTTCTCTCGGAGTGCCACACGTAGTGAACAGAATTGTTACGGTTACGCAGCCTTACCAATGAGAAAAACGGATGAGCCTTAGTTTTTTTTGCTGCGAAGCAGCCTGTACCCATTGGTTATTCTGGTTGCTGATGATTTCATTTAGTTTTTTTCCAATCATCAACCCGGCATTGTCCACAAAATATAGCCGTTTGTTTGGCGGTGTCCTGAAAAGGCTGTACCTTTGCACGACAAGAGGCCCGGTAGTGTGACCGGGTTTGGTAAACACAATCAAGAAGAAACTATGAATCGCAAGATAAGAACCTTCGTGTCCCTGCTGCGACGGGGACGTGAATTCGGATACGGACTGATGATGTCCTATATCCTGACGGCTTCCGTCGGCCGCTTTCTGCCGAAAGGGCTGACGGGGCGGATTGTAGCATGGCAACAGAAGCGCGCGAAGCGCGTCATCGACCGTTTCATGTCCTCGCTGGACTGGGACAGGGTGACCGCGCGGTGTGAGGACAACAGCAACGCCGGCGGCACCGTCTGGTTCCTGTGGCTCCAGGGCGAGGCCCGCATGCCCAAGATACCGCGGCTCTGTCTTGACTCCCTGCGCCGCCACGCGTGCGGACACCCGGTGGTGGTGCTGGACGCCGACAACTACCGCGACTATGTGACCGTACCCGATTATGTGGACCGTAAGTTCAGACAGGGAATCATGTCGGCGGCACATTTCTCCGATGTCATAAGGATAAACCTGCTGTGCCAGAGGGGCGGTCTGTGGATGGACGCGACCATTCTCGCGTTGGAGGACCTGAAACCGTATATGTTTGACTCTCCGTTCTATTCCGTCAAGACACAAGACACTGGTGACTATGTGTCAAAGTGCCGGTGGGCAGTCTTCTGTGTGGCTACCCCCCAGCACGGACGGCTCATCGAATGTTTGACGCATGCGCTGAACGAGTACTGGAAACGTTGGGACAGTCCCGTGGACTATCTTTTCATGGACTACCTCATCGACTGGTTGTACGACCACGACCCCAGGATCCGTGCGGTTATAGACGCCGTCCCCTACAACAACCCCGAGGTGCATGCCCTGCGCGATGCGATGGGGCTGCGGTGCGACAGGGCGGAGCTGGACCGCCTGCGCGGTTCGGGCTTCCTCTTCAAGCTAAGTTGGCATAAGTTCAGCGACACGCAGTTGGAGACGGAGGGGAGTACATACATGTATCTGAGAAACAAAAAGTTTTAAGTTGTGATATGTCTTTAATAGTCAATATAATAGCTGGACTTATTGTCTTTTATTACGCATACAGGTTTGCCTTCAACAAGCTGATGGTAGTGAAGTTGCCATGGGACAAGGAATGTCTCTACGAATGTAATCAGACCCTGAGCTTCCTCATCTATTGCATCACTACGGCGATGGTCTTCTTGGGCCCGTTCTCTATGGTGAAGTATGGCGTGTGGATTGGCATCATGCTCATCATGATGTGCCGTCACGGCTTCAGTTGGCGTAACAACATCATTATGTTTGCCTATACTCTCTTCGTGTTGTGGAACCTCTATACGATGACCTACACCGACTTTCCCGAGCAGGGATGGATGATGATTATCAAGTTCTGTCTGCCTTACCTCTACTTTTGGCTCGGCTACAACGCAATGCAGAGCGAGGACGACTTCTACACGTTCCTGGAGAAGACATGCCGGATATGCTGCGTGTACGGTCTACTGTTGGGGGGCGTGACGGAGAAGCTGCTGCCGCCTTTGTACATGGCGAGTGGCTACGGTGGACTGTGCATCACTTACGCGTCGCTCGCCGACTTCTTCGCGGTGCTGATTACAGTTCCCATTACCATGTATTTCGCCACCGGCCAGCGCAAGTACCTGTGGATGGCGGCATGGATGTTCTCGTCTTCCGTTGCGGCAGCCGTGAGGACCGGTATCGGAGCGTCGGTACTGGGCATAGCCTTCTTCTACATGATATACAAGAAGGGCAGGGCGGTGCCCTATCTGGCGCTTGCCGTTCTCCTCTTCATCGGCTCTGTCTTCGTGGTGCCTGAGGTGAGGGAGAAGATGTTCGGCAAGAGTGCCGATGAGGTGACCGTAGGCACCGCGTCCATGGACAAGGTGGAGATGAACGGCCGCAACTTCATGTGGGAGCGGGTCATGAAACACTCCTATTATGGAAAGGAAACGATGGGCAGCGGCTGTGGTGCGGCCTTGGGATATTTGAAGGCTTCAAATAATGGTCATGGTCTCATCCACTCCGACTGGGTACAGATTCTTTCTGAGTCGGGCAACATAGGCTTGGGTCTCTATGCCTTCTTTGTAGTGGCAATGCTGGCGGTGCTGTTCTCCCAAACATGGCGGTACCAACACAGCCCCACGGTTACCTTTGCCGGAGGCATAGCCGTAGCGTCCTTCGCCGCCTGTTTCTTCTGCATGGGCTTCGACAACATGGTTACCTATGCGCAGCAAGGTTATGTGATTCCGTTCATTCTGTTGGGAGTGTTTTATAAAATGAAAGACTTGGAAGATGATGCCGGTAGCGACACCCTTATGTGACAAGGCGAAAACGGAGGGGCATACGCGGAGGTCTGCCAACAACCGCCACCGGCTGACAGTGGTGGACTGTATGCAGGGCATGGCGTGTGTTCTGGTGGTCGTAGGCCACCATCTGCTCCCGGTCATGCCTGATTGGTACGGTGAACTGCACTACTACATCTATCTGTTCCACATGCCTTTGTTCATTTTCCTGTCGGGTTTTCTGATGGGTTACGCTTACAAGGCATGGGAGAGGACGACAGCGGCGCTGATAAAAGACAAAATCAGGAAGTTTCTGCCGGGGTACATCGCCGTAGGTCTTCTGTGCATCCTGTTTGACCTGCCGCAGACAGGGATTGCGGAAGTTCCCGGTCTGTTGTTGACGCTGGTGGTGTCACCAAATGCGAGTGAGAGTACCTATCTGTGGTACATCTATCTCCTGATGATTTACTATCCCTTTTATTTGTGTGTCATCAGGAATGTCAGTAACAGGTGGCTGTCGGTCATCATAGTACTCAGTCTGTCGCTTCAGAGTATGAATATCCCTGTTCATTATTTTCTGATAGACTACTTCTTCCATTTCGCGCCTTATCTGCTTGTCGGCGTGTTGGCGGCGCGGCTGTATGGCAGGATTGGAATTGACATGAGACTGTTGGCCCTGGGTGGACTGTCACTGTTCGCGGCACTGTCGTTACTGCATTTTAAGGTTGGCTACCATCCAGTCTTGGAATATTCGATGTCATGGGTGGCGATTCCGGCGGTGTATGCCGTCGCCCGGCTCATCGCCCGCAACGGGGGACGGGTGGAGGCGGTTGCCGTGTATGTCTCGAAGCGTTGTTTCGGCATCTATATCCTGCATCTGTTCTTTGTCCAAGCCCTCTTTCTGTTCCTGTACCAATTCACACCCCGTCTGGCCACAGTCCCTGCTGCCATATACCTGCTCATCAGTTCCGCACTCAGCATATACCTGTCGGCGGTATGTTGGTATGACATGATGCCCCGTTTGAAATCCAAAGTAAAATCTGTGTTAGACAAACAATAAGCGTATGATATCAGTAGTAATACCTTTATATAATAAGGAGAACATGGTGGCTGACACCCTGCGGTCGGTCCTCGCCCAGACCTACACCGACTATGAGGTGGTGGTGGTGGACGACGGCAGTACCGACGGCAGCGCGGAGGTGGTGAGGCAGTTCGCAGACCCCCGCATCCGTCTGGTGAGCCAGACGAACGCCGGTGTCTCCGCCGCCCGCAACCGTGGCATAGAGGAGGCGCGGGGCGAGCATGTGGCGTTCCTCGACGCCGACGACAAGTGGGACGAGGGACACTTGGAGAACCTCCACGGCCTCATCGCGCGCTACCCACAGTGCCGTGCGAGAGCCACCGCCTACCGCTTCCTGCAAGGGGGCAGGAGCAGGGACATGATCCTTAACCGAATGCCCTTCAAAGGGGAGACAGGTGTGCTGCACAACTACTTCGAGGTGGCGAGCAGCTCCCATCCCCCCGTCCACTCCAGTGCCGTGAGCATCGACAAGGAAATCCTGCGGCGCATAGGCGGCTTCCCTGTGGGCGTCACCTCGGGCGAAGACCTGCTGACGTGGGCGCGGACTGCGCTCTGCACCGACTTCGCCTACTCCCGGAAGGTGACAGCCACCTTCGACCTGGGGGACGGGGAGACGACCGTGTCGAGGAGGAGCCATGACAAGGAAGACAAGGTGGGCAATGAGTTGAAGCGCCTGTATGAGAGCAATAAGCGGGTGGCGGGATTGAGAAGCTACTTGAGCCTTTGGCACAAGATGAAGGCCATGACGTGTCTGATGACAGGAGAGAGAACGAAGGCAATCGGGCAGTGCCTGACAGCGATAAGTTACAACTGCCGTAACTTTAAGCTCTATG
Organism: Candidatus Methanomethylophilaceae archaeon; assembly: GCA_963594655.1. Classification (GTDB taxonomy): domain Bacteria; phylum Bacteroidota; class Bacteroidia; order Bacteroidales; family Bacteroidaceae; genus Colivivens. The sequence goes on along the minus strand of CAVBFD010000064.1, from coordinate 1,252 downwards.
TTTACTTGGTCTTGGCTTTCATGCCCGAGAAACTAAGATTGTTGGTGTTTGAAAAATTTGCACGATAGATGAAGAATATTCTGTTTTTTCTGGAGTCTGGTCTTGGTGTCGCAAAACTGATGGTGGAGCAGTATGAAGCCATCAAGGCACAGAACGGCCATATTTGTTGCGTGGTCAGTACTGGTGAGCAGGAGCCGGGACTGATAGAAAAGATGAAGGGTAGTGACCCGTCCGGCACGTTGCAGCTGGAGGGATTGGAACATCATAAGAACTTCTCCAGACATATCAAGCAACTGCGTAGGTTTGTCGTCGGGACAGACATCAGGATTGTCCATGTACAGACCAACTGGGAACTGGTGTTGGCATACGTCGTCAAGCTGTCCTTGCTTTTCACGCGTAGCTTGAAAATTGTCTATACAGTACATGCCTTTAACCATAATTTCAAATACAGGAAATATATAACGCTCTGCATTATCAACATCCTGTTGCTGCTGATGGCAGACATGGTGATTTGCACTTGTCTTTATACATACAGGCGTTTCCGGTTGGTGGGTTACAAGACTAAAATCATTCCGCTTGGCATCTCCAACATGTTCTTTGAGAAAGAATGGAATTTTGTTCCCGATGCCGGAGTTTCCATGGTGTTCCCCGCTCAGTTCCGCACAGGCAAGCAACAAGAGCTTATCATCAAGGGGTTCGCCGATTATGTGCGCAAGACCAACGACCGCACCTCAAGGGTGATACTGCCCGGTGACGGTCCTTTGAGAGAAAGTATGCTGTCATTGGCAAAGGAGGAAGGCGTGGAGAAGCAGGTGCTGATACCGGGCCGTGTGTCGAAGGCGCAAGTGAAGGAGTATTTCGATAAGGTGAATATCGCTGTCATAACCAGCAACAGTGAGACTTTCGGGCAGTGTGTGGCAGAGCCTTTTGTCATGGGAAAGGCGATACTGACCACTCCCGTAGGTGTGGCTCAGGAATTGATTCGCAACAAGGAAAACGGCTTTATCATACATGACGACAGGGAAATCACCGGTGCGTTGTTGTATTTGGCAAGCCATCCTGCCAAAATCAAGGAGATGGCTTATGCCAATTATCAGAACAGAAACCAGTTTAGTTGGGAATCCATTACGAAGGAATATTTGGCGGAAATGGCAAAATTATAAATGCCGATGCAATAATCGATAGAAAATTTATAACGTTTATGAACAAGAGAATTATAAACAGGATGGCGTTGGGCTATCTACTGTTGCCG
>CAVBFD010000063.1:0-6561 GCA_963594655.1 Candidatus Methanomethylophilaceae archaeon | reverse complement strand
GGTTCAGGCTTCCGCCCATTGACCAATATTCCTCACTGCTGCCTCCCGTAGGAGTATGGGCCGTGTCTCAGTCCCATTGTGGGGGGCCTTCCTCTCAGAACCCCTACCGATCGTCGCCTTGGTGGGCCGTTACCCCGCCAACAAGCTAATCGGACGCATCCCCATCCAATACCGTAAACTTTAGTCACGTTCAGATGCCCTCGCGTGACACTATCGGGGGTTAATCCAACTTTCGTTGGGCTGTCCCCGAGTACTGGGCAGGTTGGATACGCGTTACTCACCCGTGCGCCGGTCGCCATCAGAGGAAGCAAGCTTCCTCCATGCTGCCCCTCGACTTGCATGTGTTAAGCCTGTAGCTAGCGTTCATCCTGAGCCAGGATCAAACTCTTCATCCTATTTCTGTATTTTAGGACAGCACTTCCTATAAATAAGAAGCGCCGTGACCTGTCTGATTGTCTGATTGCCCGGGATGCCCCGCCTTATCGAATCCATTCTTGTTTCTCTTTGTCTCACCTTTGTTGTGGCCGCATCAAGTTACTTTTTCAAGACCTGCGCAGCCGGATTGACGTATGTTGCTTGCCGGTCATATCGCACTGTATCCTGAGTGTCGTTTCCGAACCCTCAACCAGCGCGGCTGACCGCTGCCTTGTTGCTTGTCTTCCAGTCTGTCAAAGAACCATTCTTCTGTGCCTCCGTCAGCGGCTCCGTGAGCCTCATTTCCGAAAGCGAGTGCAAAGGTACTGCCTTTTTCCGAACCCGCAATACTTCACCCACTTTTTTTTCGGAAAAACGGTATTTTTTTTCGCCACCGCCGTTCTCTCCTTATATAAATATACGTGAGCGCAAAGGGGACACGCAGATTTCACGTAAAAATGAGGATGTGGAGAGAGACGCCGGAAAGCATGGCTTCAGCAATACATTTCCGCCATTTTTCCCACCATTTCCTTCATCTTCGTCCGCATCGATTCTGGCTTGACAATTTCGATGCCATCGCCAAACGAACGTATCAGTGAATAGAACTCGTAGTTCGGTTGCACCCTCAGAGTTATCTTCCACTTTCCATCCGGGAGTCGTTCCGGGCGCGCGCATTGCGACTCATGTAAAGGTTTTGTCACGACATAATCCAACGTCTTGTCCGTGACGTGCAGCTCCACATCCTCCACTGGGTCGCCCGTCACAGAAACCCCTACCACATCGCCGAAATACTCGTCGAAGTCGAAATTCCCGGGTAACGCCTCATACTCCGCCGTTGTCTCCACCACATTCTCGATGCGGTCGATGGCATAGTTGGAGAAGAACCGACAGTCATCATGCTTGCCGATGAGAAACCAACGGTTGTTGTATTGCTTCAGATAATAGGGACTGACACGGACGGTACGTACATCCTTACCGAAAGGATGATAGTCGATGTCAACGACACGTTTGTTGACAATCATGTCAAAGAGCACCTTATACCATTTCATCCCCCTGAGGTAAGGGTTGTGCTGAAAACACACCACCGACCCGTTGTCCATTCCCAACTGACTTGTCGTGTAAAGTCCCGACTCCACATCAGCCAGCCACTCAAACTGTGGCACACCTTCAAAACGCCTCAACAACAGTAGGGCGTCATGCAGCATGTCCACCTCCTCCTGTTTGATGGGTTGGTCTTTCAGTGTCTTCGACCCCGGGGCATAACGATAGTAGGTACTTCGTCCGTCCTTCACCCGTTCTATTTCCACCCCGAACCCCAGTGGGTCTTCCATGAAGTTCAGGTCATTGAATATCTGGCGACGCTGCACTCCCTCAGCGCCCTTGCATCCCCGGGTGCCGTTCACTTCCGCAAGGGCGCGGTTACACGCTTCAATCAAGTCATTGATGTAAAACCGTCTGTGCCGGTTCCGCAGGCATCTGTCGAGAGCCTGGTATCTTATCATCGCATTCTTATTGGTTGGCATAATCTTCTTTTCTAACAGTCTTGTAACGAAATGTCAAATTTGATGTTTTGTCGGCGTTTCAGCACCATCACGTCCCTCGTGTCGGTATTCTCTATACTGAACCGCTTACTGTTCAAAGTCTTGTCACGCAGCAAGTCCCACCCGTTGGCAAAACCGCCGTCAGGATAGATACTCAGACGTTTTCCCGCACATTCCATGACGAGTACACGCCAGTGTGGAAGTTGGTTGTGCGGCTTTGATTGTATCGGGACAAGTTGACCACCCACATGACCGCTGTTGTCCAAATCGTTCAACCACCCCTGCGTCAAGTCAGACAGAACCGCGTCACGTTGGGCATTATCCTTGAGATTTGCCGTAACGGTTCCCCTGTAGTTCGCATCGCAATACGCCTCCATCAGGAATTCCAATGTGAAGTCTTTGCCTGTTTCCTCCACAAAACCGCCTATGGTCTGGAGTGTCAGCACCATTCCCATCACGCTCTTCAGATGCTCGTCCTGATAACTTACAGTCAACGGTGCGTCATGTTGTTTGCAATGGCATATAAACTTGTCGATGATGCCACCCGATGAGTCTCTCAATACAGAGAACAAGTCTTTTGTCCTGATTTGTTCAGTGCCAGCACCGTCCAGTATGACAATCTTCGTGTCGGGCTTAAAGGAACAGTCCACAGGCCTTGTCCCCTTGCATATATTGTCCACCCTGGCACAGTAGAGCGTCTGGTTGCTCCAAGCGTCGTTCAGGTTGGCGTTCTCCACATTGTTGGTGAAGTAGAGTGTCTTGCCGATGTATGCTATCGGGTAAACCGACTTACCGAATGTCTTCATTGGCATTTCCACCACAGCCTTTGCCCAGCCCTCCTTTACAGAACGCAAGGTGTTGATGCAAGGTTCAGGCATATCCTTATCGCTGTTGCGCAGCACACAAAGTATTGTCTTCTTATCCTTGATGCCCAGTTTGTTGAAGAAATGCGTCCTCCATCCATGGTCACCTTCGTAGTCCCATTTCCCGAAGTCGTCTTGCGTGAAGAACACAGTCTCCTGCACCTCACCGGCGTATGCCTCCGCCATACTTACATTGGTGGTTTCCGACGCTTCCGCAGAAACGTCCGCCACCTCCTTCGGCAATACTCCACGCGCCTCCTCCTCTTCCTTTATCCAGTCAAGGGCGGCATCAATGTCCACCTTGTCGATATAACGGAGTGTAAACTTGTTGAGCAGGAAATCCTTCGAGTTTCTTCCCTTGGCTTCGAGGAGCATCGTCTTTGCCGCATTGACCACATCCTTCATCAACGGAATGCTTGCCAACTGGTTGGAATATCCAGCCCCACCCGGATTGGTGTCGAAGAGACAGAGGTGTCCGTTGGGCATCACGGTAAAGTCCACCGCCCCGCGTTCCTTGCCCAACGTGTCGAGCAGGGCTTGTGTAAGTACAATGCCCAAGGTGAACAACAGGTTGTCCTCCGCCCTGCTGTTCATCCATTTCTTCTGTCCCTTATGGCGGATTCTTATCTCCGAGAAGTCGGTCTGTATCAGTCCGCCGATGATGACATTGCGGCGAATGGCGGTACTGTCGTGCGAACCGGCACAAAATTTACGTGCATCCTTTCCTGCCACGGCAAAATGATAAGGAGGCTTGTCCGGGTCATCCGGATTTTTCTTCTTGTGGACACGGGTGTTCATGTCGTACGGCAAACTGCCAAGCGTGTCGTCTGGATCCGCCACGTCATTTTCCAGAACCGTACGTCCACATTTGGCGCACATGCAATATCCATAACCGACACCCTCGTTGTAATAGAGGATGTGAGCATAGCCAGAGTCGCGGTTGCTCCTCACGGAGAACAGGTGCGGCTCTGTCACGAGGTCAGCCCAGTCGGTCGTCCCTATCAGTTGTGCGTTCACATGCGTGTATCTGTTGTTGTCCATCACACGGCTCTTGTCCTCGTTCATGTCCGGCACGAACCCCACAGGCTGTACCAGTTCCAATCCGTCCTTACCGTTGACACTCCACCGCTGCCTGTTGTCCAGCGAGGAGGCGTTGTCAATGACACACTTCTCCGAGTTCCTGTATATTTGCTTGAACGAGCGCGCGCCCTGGTACATATTGGCAAACTGAACACCCCTCACCACATACACCACACCGTCCACCACGATACTGTTGCCTGGCGCGTATTGGGCTATCGCCTCACGCAAGCCGTACGAGGGGTTGGACGAAGCTGCGGTACGATAAGTCGAGAATGACCCAAGACTGTTCAAGTCGAGCGACAGCACCTCCACAGGCATGTTGGCATTGGGCGTGAACCGGTGGGTTGCCCAGAAGTTGAGCAACCGTTCGAGCAGCACCTCGTAATATCGAATTTTCAACGACGTGCGGAACTTGTCGTTGGTAGCGTCCTTAAAGGCGAACTTCAGGTCTTCCAGTTTCGTGTTCAACTCAGTGTAGCAACGCTTGTTGTCTTTCAGCGCATTGTCCACCACTTCCGTCACCATACCGTCATACACCGTTCCCCGCAGCAGTTGTTCCAGACCTTTGCGTATGCCGTCGTCAAGGGCGTTCATGCACTTTTGGTTGAACACCTCGTACATGGTTCCGTCCCGGTCACCCAACTTGTTGTTTGGCGAACATTCCCCATTGTCATCGGAGTTCACCACGACCGTACGGTTGCCTTCTTTTCTTCCGATGAAAGGGGAGTAGTAGTTATAGACCGCCTGTGTCAACCTGCCGCCGCAGTCGCCGTCCTTGAACACGCCAAACGATCGGATGAGATAAGAGTTGACGTGCCGCTGCACCACCTGTGGACTCATCAGGTCCACCATCGGCACACGCACAGGCCGACTGATGATGGAAGCGACCGGACTGAACAGGGTTCTCAACCCTATGGCATCGCTTCCGCACAGTGTGATACAGGCACTTTTCACCTTATTGTTTCGTCCACTTCTACCTGCACGTTGCTTGTAGTTGGATGGTGTGGGCGGCACACCCGAAAGCATCACCACCTCCAGATTACCCAAGTCCACACCCATCTCCATGGTGGTGGAACAAGCCAGGATATTGATGGTGTGTTCCCTGAAATCCGTCTGTAAAGTCCGTGACACGTCCTTGTCCACCTGGGCCGTGTGTTCCGCCTGTATAAAGAGGTTGGGCCGGGCATAGATGTCGGTCAGACGGTTCTCAAACACACCGTTCTCACCCCATAGACGGTTGTCCCAGAGAATTCGTCTGTTGTCCTTCGCCCATAGTCTCACCTCCTCTTTCGACATGACTTGCGCCGTCGGGAACACACACCATCTCTCATGCCATTCTTCATTGAGTAGGCACACCTTGTTGCCGCCAAGATAGGGAGCGAAGTTCTTGAAGTGGTTCTCTATCGGACGCAGACACACCGTATGCTGCCGGCTGGCGTCCGTATTCGTGTCGCACAGGTACACATCCTCGTAGAGCTTGAAGCACAAGTTCTTCAGGTTAAAACGATAAGGAGGGTTTTCGTCCCTCTGTCGGTCTGTGATGAAGCACTTGTTGTCCTTATCCCACGACTGTGACAACTGCAACAGGTCACCGCCCTCACGTGTAACGTCTTCCCACAGGGCTTTGATCAGGCCGCTAATCAAACCGAAGTTCTCCCGATACACCTCTGGGGCGTTTCCGTCCCTGTCTTGTCTCAGCAGTTCACAGATGAAACGTACCGTACGCGCGTTCGACATCTTCTTCGGGTCAAGTACAGGTTCTTTCACAGGACGGCGGCGAGGCTTCTCCGTAGCGAAACGCTCACAGGCAAAGATGTCTATCGGTGTGCCAGCGTCAATCTTCAGATACAAGGACTGGTTGGACCTCACCGTATAGTCCATGAATATCTGTATGAGATGTTGCCAGTCCTCCCTACCTATCCTGTTTTCCTCGTTGCATATGTTCTCATTGAACCGTTCCACAGCCTCCGGCAACTCTATGCGCTCTATTTGCGGATAGCAGGTACAGAATAGTCCTAAGGTTTCCGGGGCTGCTGCTGATACAGGACGTGAGGACAGGTACATCACCATGATGGACTGGATGTATTTGTCCATCACGTCATTGCGGATGTCTCCGTTCATGTCGAGTTCCTCACTGTCACCGCTCCGCTTCACGAACTGTGCGCAAAACACTCTGCTGAGTCGGTCGGTCTTCAACAGGCTTGCCACTTCCATCCATGTTATCCAAGACTTCTCGGAGTCTTTCAGCTTCTGGATTTTTCCTGCGATGTCCATCAACTTCGTAACGTCAGCACCACAGCCAAGCAGTTCCGCTTGCAGTTTGGCGATTTCCGCATCCACCCTCCTTTGATCTTCCGCCCTGCGGCACAACTCATGGAAGATACGGCTGTACACCCAGTCGCGTTCCTGCTCCAGGTTCTGCTTCATGGTAGCCTTTGCCGCCATCTGCCGGCTGTCGGCGAAACTGATGTATTGCTGACCGTCGTGCAGGACAATCTTGTCCGCTTCTTCAGAAGACACTTTGTCGAGATTGTCAAGCACCGACGGAGCCAACAGCCGGGAGATGAACTCGGACGATGTCCTGAACTTCATCAGGTAGGCGCTGTCAGCCATTTCCTCCATATCCTTGCCCAGATCCTCGTCGCTGTTTCTGCGTTTCGTCA
>CAVBFD010000062.1:0-6900 GCA_963594655.1 Candidatus Methanomethylophilaceae archaeon | reverse complement strand
GGGGTCATTTCACTCGAGTGATTTGATCAATTCACTCGAGTGATTTGATCGATTCACTCGAGTGAATTTAGGTGGTGAATTTTGACGGTCTTGCGAACCACATTACAAATGGGCCAACTTAGTCAATAAACCATAAAAACCTAAACAAATGTATACTGTTTTGTGGTGTTGAAAACATCATGAACCAAAGGGTTCTGATGGACCTGGGAAACAGAGTCGGGGAATTAAAAGCGGAAGAACCCCTTTTTTTTCCAATCAACCGTCCGTGGTGTTTGGTGGTATCGGATTTTATTCGTAACTTAGCGGCGTGAAACCGTAAAAGCGCGAGGATATGGCAGATTTAGTCAATTATTACCCTGCAGCAGTTGCGCTTCATAATGCAGAACTTCTACAGTCCGATCAAGATGCTCGACCCGTATCTGGAGTTCTTCTTCATCACAGGCATGACAAGGTTTGTCAGCATATCCGGCGAACTGAACAATCTTTGTGACATCAGCATGCTCGACCAGTACTCTGCCATCTGCGGCATCAGCAAGAACGAACTCACCACCGTGATGAAGCCCGATGTGGAGGGACTGGGCAAGGCTCTCGGCATGACCTATGAGGAGTGTCTTGACAAACTGACACGCTACTATGACGGCTATCATTTCAGTGGGAAGTCAGAAGACGTGTTCAATCCTTTCAGTCTGATAAAGGCTCTGGACGGACAGAAGATAGGAGCCTATTGGTTTGAATCTGACGCTCCGTCCTATCTCATCGAGGCGTTGCGGAAATACAATGTCAAAGTACTGGATATGGAACAAAAGTATTGCGATGAAACTGATTTCTATAGACCTCTGGATATGATAACATTTGCCTTGCCGTTGCTCTACCAGGTTGGTTGCCTAACCATCAAGAACTACGATTCACAATTTAGATGTTACCATTTGGACTACCCTAACATGGAGGTAAAAATGCGCATGCAAGAGTTGGGATGCCCTCAAACAGATTGACGACAAGGGTTACCTGATACCCTATTCAGCGGACGGCAAACGATTGGTTAAAATCTGTGTCAACTATGACAGCAACCAGCGCACCATAGGTGACTGGATAATAAAGGAAATGTGATAATCCGAAGATTTATCGCTGTTGGAGTGACAACTTCAATAATCTTTTGCTAAATTTGCATACAAGAAGTATGAAGGCATGAAACAGGCGGATTACATAAAAAGCATAGAGATAAAGGCCCTGTGGAAGGGAGGCAAGCACATCAAGTGGGAACTGCACCCGGACGTGAACATCCTGAGCGGTATAAACGGCGTGGGCAAGAGTACCATCATCAACTACTCGGCGAAGATGCTGAAGCAGATGCACAGCGGTGAGCTGCACGCCGGGGAGGTGGCAGATGGCGTCACCGTGAAACTCTGTCCGGAGGACGCCACCTTCATGAGGTTCGACGTGATTCGGTCGTTCGACCGTCCGCTCCTCAACAGCGGCCTGTTCGAGAAGCTGTCCGAACCGAGCGTGAGGACAGAACTCGACTGGCAGATTTACCAGTTGCAGAAACGCTATCTGGACTATCAGGTGAACATAGGGAACAAGATAATCGGTCTGCTCACCAGCGGTGATGCGGACGACCAGATGAAGGCTGCGGTAGTGTCCGTGCCGAAGACCAAGTTCCAGAATATCATGGACGAGCTGTTCAAGGACACGGACAAGGTGATTGACCGTAAGAGCAACGAGATACGGTTCCTGCAAAACGGTGAACCGCTCACGCCCTACCAACTGTCGTCGGGCGAGAAGCAGATGCTGGTCATCATGCTGACCGTGCTGGTGGAGGACGGTGACCACTGCGCTCTCCTGATGGACGAACCCGAGATAAGTCTGCATGTGGAATGGCAGAAGGAGCTGCTGGGACTGATAAGGGAGCTGAACCCGAACGCGCAGGTGATTCTCTCGACACACTCACCCGCGCTGATTATGAACGGATGGATGGATCTTGTCACGGAAGTGGAGGATGTCACAGTGAAGGATTAGGATGCCAAAGAGATTAGTAGAGAACGTCAACTCAAGGTACTTCGAGGCAGCCAACCATATGCGCCCGAAGTGGAAGAAGAATAAGGTGATTGTCTATGTGGAGAGCTACGACGACATATTCTTCTGGAGGGACGTGCTGGCTGAGTTCGAGACCGACTCCGTGGGTTTCGAGATTGTGCTGCCCTCACGCACCAACCTGTCGAGGGGCAAGAAGTCGGCGATGGTGAACCATCTGGGCAAGGGACTTGGCACAAGTATGATAGCGTGTGTGGACGCGGACTATGACTACCTCATGCAGGGACACACAGCCGCCAGCAGGTCGATGCTCGACAACCCCTACGTCATACACACTTTTGTATATGCCATAGAGAATTACCAGTGTTGTGCCGGGAGTCTCCACAACGTGTGCGTGATGACCACACTCAACGACAGGCAGGTGTTCGACTTCGTGGCGTTTCTCCAGGCTTACTCGCGCACCATATACGACCTGTTCGTGTGGTCGATGTGGTTCTGCAGGAACAACCGTGGAAACGAGTTTCCCCTCACTGCGTTCTGTAACATCACGATGATGCAGAAACTGAACGTGAACAACCCCGAGGAGGCACTGGAACGACTGAAGAAGGAGGTGAACCGCAAGATTGCGTGGCTACAGCGCAACTATCCCGAGGCGAAGGGCAAGTTGGGACCGCTGAAGAAGGAACTGGAGGAACTGGGACTCACGCCCGACAACACGTACCTCTATGTGCAGGGCCACCATCTGAAGGACAATATAGTGATGCGTGTGATGGAACCGGTGTGCATCGGACTGCGCAAGTCGCGCGAGAAGGAAATCATGAGGCTCGCCGAACACAGGCAACAGATGAACAATGAACTGTCGAGCTACCAGCACAGCATGACTGACCTCGAACAGATGCTGAGACGCAACACGGGCTACAAGAACCTGCCGCAGTATCAGCAACTGCGACAAAGTATAACGGAACTGTTGGCTAAGATAGTCAACTGATATGGATTGAATTAAGGACAACTGCAATGATTGAGATACAAGGAATCCTGGTGTCGCTTGAACTGTTCTCCAAGCGTTTCTGCTGTGACTTGCCCACATGCAAGGGCTGTTGCTGCGAGGAGGGGGACGCGGGCGCGCCGGTGGAGACGGATGAGATAGCGGAGATGGAGGCGGCCCTCGACACCGTGTGGGACGAACTGACTCCACAGGCGAGGAGGGTGATAGAGAAGGACGGGGCGGTGTACTCCGACCCGTCGGGTGAACTGGTGACAAGCATCGTGGACGGCAGGGACTGTGTGTTCGCCAACCACGACGACAAGGGGGTGTGCTACTGTGTGCTTGACAAGGCGTACAGGGAAGGACGGATAAAGTTCCAGAAACCGGTCTCGTGCCACCTCTACCCGGTGAGGGTCAAGACGATGGGCGACACTGTGGGACTGAACTACGACAGGTGGGACATCTGTAGTTGCGCCTGTGCGCTTGGCGACAAGATAGGTATGCCACTGTACGAGTTCCTGAAAGACCCTCTTGTGCGCAGGTTTGGCATGGAGTGGTGGCAGGAATGTCACCTTGTGGCACAGGAGTTGAAGAAAGCCGGGTATGTCTGAGTTAATAAACCCAAAACGTTTGCCCGGGCAATTTATATTTCATAACTTTGCATATAAACCAAATAAAACATACTCAATACAAGCAATGGAAGAAAAGAATATTCCCTACAAGACGTACCTGGCGGAGGACGAAATCCCTACCCAATGGTATAACGTGCGCGCCGACATGAAGACAAAACCGGCACCGCTGCTCAATCCGGGTACAGGCAAGCCCCTCACACCGGAAGAACTCGAACCTATATTCTGCAAGGAACTGGTGAAGCAGGAACTCGACGATACGACCAAATGGATTGACATCCCGGAGGAAGTGCTTAACTTCTACAAGATGTACCGTCCGTCGCCCCTCGTAAGGGCTTATTTCCTTGAGGAGGCTCTCGGCACTCCTGCCCACATCTACTATAAGTTTGAGGGCAACAACACCTCTGGCAGCCACAAGCTCAACTCCGCAATCGCACAGGCGTACTACGCGAAGCAGCAGGGACTCAAGGGTGTGACCACCGAGACCGGCGCGGGACAGTGGGGTACAGCCCTCAGTATGGCCTGCTCCTTCTTTGGCCTCGACTGTAAGGTCTACATGGTGAAGGTGTCGTACGAGCAGAAGCCGTTCCGCCGTGAGGTCATGAGGACTTACGGGGCGCAGGTGACCCCTTCCCCAAGTGACACCACCGCCGTGGGACGCAAGATACTGGCTGAACACCCGGGAACAACAGGTTCTCTCGGCTGCGCCATCTCTGAGGCAGTGGAGGCGGCTGTGACCCATGAGGGTTACAGGTACGAGTTGGGTTCAGTACTCAACCAGGTGCTGCTCCATCAGACCATCATCGGTCTGGAGACCCAGAAGGCTCTTCAGAAACTGAACGTGAAGCCGGACATCATCATCGGTTGCGCCGGTGGAGGTTCTAACCTCGGCGGACTGGCTACTCCGTTCATCGGAGAGATGCTTCGTGGGGAGAGCGACTATAAAATCATCGCCGTAGAACCGACTTCATGCCCGAGTTTCACCCGCGGCAAGTTCGCTTATGACTTCTGCGACACAGGCATGATTTGTCCGTTGGCCAAGATGTACACCCTCGGAAGTCAGTTCATGCCGTCCCCAAGCCATGCCGGCGGTCTCCGCTTCCACGGAATGAGTACGGTTCTCTCCCAGTTGTACGCTGACGGAGTGTTCGAGGCGAGGGCAGTGGAACAGACCTCTGTGTTCGAGGCTGCGGAGCAGTTCGCTCGTGTGGAAGGTATCTTGCCGGCGCCTGAGAGCAGCCACGCCATCAAGGTGGCGATCGACGAGGCGTTGAAGTGCAAGGAGACAGGTGAGGCTAAGAACATAGTCTTCGGACTTACCGGTACGGGCTACTTCGACCTTGTGGCTTATCAGCAGTTCAACGACAAAACTATGTCGGATTCCATCCCAACAGACGAGCAGATCGCCGAGAGTCTGGCGAAGCTCCCGAAGGTGGAATGACACCCGACGGGAAACGCAGTGAAAGAGAGTCCCGGAGATTGCAATCTCGGGACTCTCTCTTATAATATAATAAGGTGTAGGGGCTGCCGGGTGAAAAAACGGTAAAACTTCATTGCCGTTTGCTGAAATAGTCGTACCTTTGCCGCCCAATGGGTGAGAACCCGTGTATAAACCACTTAATTCATTAAACGTAACTAAAAAGTAAGATTCATGATTATCGTACCTGTTAAGGAAGGCGAGAACATCGAGAGAGCTCTCAAGAGATTCAAGAGAAAGTCTGAAAAGACCGGCGTCATCAAGGAAGTGAGAACACGCAAGCAGTATGAGAAACCATCTGTAGTGAAGCGTGTGAAGATGCAGCACGCCATCTATGTCAACAAGCTTCACTCAGCTGAAGAATAAGGGTTGACGCCACAAAGAGTTAAAAACGAGAAAAAGAGCGTTGAAAATTTGGTTGTTCCAAGATAATCCCCTAAATTAGTCCCCGAAATAAAGAACCGGGTTATGCTGAAGGAGAAATTCTTGGAGTACTTCAAGTCTGAAAAGAACTGCTCGGACCAGACCATCGTCAGTTACGGCACGGATCTGACTGAGTTTGAAAGGTTCTTTGAAAGTCTGCATGAAGGAGTGACATGGACGTCGGTGGACGAGTCGGTTGTCAGAGAGTGGATGGTTTATCTGCTCGACGAGCAGAAGATGAAAAGTGCGTCGGTGAACAGGAAACTCAGTACGCTAAGGTCGTTCTATCACTACTTGATTAAAATCAGGGAACTGAAAGTGAACCCGATGACCCGCATCACCGGACCTAAGAAAGAAAAGGTCCTGCCAGTGTTCATCAGAGAGAAAGAGATGGATCTGCTGATTGACCTGCTGGAAGAGGACAAGTCCTATGCGGGGGTGCTGAACAAGACGGTTGTCCTGACACTTTATCTGACAGGTATAAGACGGGCGGAACTGCTCGGTCTGGAAGACAAGGACATAGACTTCGTGAACAGGCAAATCAAGGTGACGGGAAAGAGGAACAAACAGCGGATTATACCGTTCGGCAAAGAACTGGAAGACTGCGTGAGGGAATACCTGGAGTCGAGGTTCAATGAGTTCGGCAGGGGATTCGAGAAGTTCTTCATCGACACCAGAGGCAAGTATCTGTCGGAAGGCAAGGTGGGTCAGATTGTGAAGGAGTGCCTGTCGAAGGTCACCACCCAACAGAAAAGAAGCCCACATGTGCTGAGGCACACGTTCGCTACAGCCATGCTTAACCATGATGCGGACTTGTCGTCCATTCAGAAGCTGCTCGGTCATGCGAGTCTCAACGCGACGCAGATTTACACACATGTGTCGTTCGAGGAACTGAAAAAGACTTACCGGAACGCGCATCCGCGTTCATAAAAACAATAGGACTATGGAAGTAGAAGTAAAAGCAATCAAGTTTGACGCAACGGACAAGTTGCATGAGTTTATCCAGAAGAAAGTAGGAAAGCTGGATAGGTACTGTGACAATATCAGAAAGGTAGAGGTGTCATTGAAGGTGGTCAAGCCTGCTACTGCCCAGAACAAGGAGGTAAGCATCGTTGTTTCGCTTCCGGGTGACGAGGTTTTCGTGGAAAAGCAAGCTGACTCTTTTGAAGAAGCAATCACGCAAAGTTTATCCGCAATCGAGCGACAACTGGATAAATACAAGGAAAAACAGAGCCAAAAGTAAAAAAAGACGCTCAAAAAGTTTTGTGTGTAAAAACTTTTGACTAAATTTGCAGCCGTTTTCCGTGTGATGCATTTCGCACGGGATTCTTCAAGCCTCTTTAGCTCAGTTGGCC
>CAVBFD010000061.1:0-7721 GCA_963594655.1 Candidatus Methanomethylophilaceae archaeon | reverse complement strand
CAAGACTGCCCTGGGCAGCCCAGAGCGCTGTATTTAGAAAGTTGGAGGAGATAGCAGAAGTGGCGTCCCTTTCCCGTGAGGACCGTTTGAAGTATGACGAGGGTCTTCGCAAGTACCGTGACACCATATCCGTGCTTGAAGGGGCCCGGATAGACGGCTTGAACCAAGGTAGAGCGGAAGGCCGAGCGGAAGGCGAAGCCGCAACTAAGATTGCAATGGCTAAGGCAATGCTTGAGAAAGGAATACCTGCAACGCTGATTTCAGAGATAACGGGACTGCCAACTACCGACATCCACAATGATGTCAATTAGGAAAAAAAGGGAGCGGTGTGGGTGTCATTACCCGGCATCGCCCCCTCTTTTCACGAGAATGAAGTCTGCTTACAAACCGCCTCCTGTGTAATGTTTATCAGAAACACCTATTTTGTCTGTTTCGCCCTCTGCAAAAGAGCCACACAACACGCCCTCATAATTCAACTTCCGGACACTCACTGTCGGTTTTACATAATCCTTTTTCATTTTCACTCTAATTTATTGGTTTACCTTATATATATCTTCTTGCGCGTCCCGCCACATAAACACACAGGGTGTCGCTACTTCACGAGCAGCTTCTTGCCGCCGGCTATATACAGTCCCTTTGGCAGGTCAGCCTTGATGTCCCCACCCTTTTGGATGTGCAGTGTCTTCTTCAACACTCCGTCGATGCCGTAGATGTTTACAAGTCCTTCCGCAGCGTCAGTATCAACTACTGGTATATTTTCAGGAATATCGGGGGCAGAAACCGTTCCGAGTGTCACGACACCGTTGTTGACACTTGCCAAGCGGCAGTCGTCCCTACCGCCGAGTGTACGTATCCATGAACAGTTGTCACAGTCGGCCGCCTTCGCATAAGGAGCGATATAGTATGTGGAGCCGTCAGTAAAGGTAGCAGCGTCGAAACTGAGGGAAGCCTCAAACACGACATAGAAATGGTTGCCTAATGCCACTGTACAGCTACCCAAGGATTTGACAAACTGCTTGTCCATGTCAAACACACCGATGCCGACTTCATATCCCAACTCAGCGCCATAGGCATTCGTTTCCGTCGTGCAACATTCGGGATTGAACGTCACTTTCACCTTGTCACCGACAGCCACCTCCGACTTGTCGTACACGACAGAATCAGCAAAGAAAACATCCTCGTGAGTGCCTACTGTCTCCGGAGTAACGTTGCACAACATGTCCTGATTATACGAATAATTATAGCCGTCGTAGCCCAGGTCAATCGCCGACAGCTCATAATAGCCGTCACAATACCCGCTCCATCCAAAATTGAAGTGGTATCTGCCCTCCGTGTCACAACCGTCAAGAATAAACTGATGCCCCCACTCTTCCGGCCCTCCGCCATACGGTACCGGCCGGCCGTTGGTAAGGTCATCCTGTATGATAGCCTCCCATTCTTCAGCTGAAAAGAAATCCCTCTTGTAGTACTTCAGATTGGGATTATAATTGAAGTAGTGTACCAAAGCATAAGCCATGTCCGCGGTTTCCGCACCCGACCCATAAGCGAAATATTCCATGTGAGCCGCCAGACCACACGTATACATCAGTTTGGCAACGGCATTCTTCTGAGCGTCAGTGCTTGTGTCATCATACACGTCCGACATGTTCTGCCAGTCGAAACGTACGGTGGAGAAATCCATCGACAAGTCGAACTTCTCATCCCCACTGGTGTACGAAATCGACCCCGTTCCCTGATTGGGGTACTGATAGTAGTTCATCACCTGAGCCATGGTTGTAGCCACACACCCTGTATAGGCATGGCGGACAAGCGAGTCAGCCGCCGTTACCATCGGACACAGGGCATTGTACGGGGTGTCCTGATCCCATTTGGAAGTGATAAGCGGGTCTATCGCCTTCACCGGCAACCGTTTGGCGTTATAGTTGCGTGTCGGGTCGGCACTTTCCAGAAGGTAGTCATACTGAAGGTCATAACCGTAGAGCATGTCCGTCAGTCCCGCCGGCACATTGTCGGCATCGAAAGTGCCGCTGTCCGAATAACCAAGGACAGTGTACATCCTCTCGTCGGCAGACACGATGACGAACCGTCCGTTCGCCTCGTCGTTCACCACATAGTAGGCCCTGTTACGTGCCGGTTCCTTCCTTGCGGCAGCGACATTCTTCCGTATCTGAGCCTCCACTGCCCTACCGGACACAACGGACAAGGATGCGGTCTGCCCGGCCGTCCCTAAGAACTCACGCGCAATCCGTACCGCGTCACTCTCACTGCGCTGTTGCGCCTGTGCCAGCACGCACCACAACAGCAAAGCCAACATTGTCCCTGATTTCCTCATGTTATGCGATTTTGTGTTCTATTCGTATGGTTGTTTTTTTTGAATATGACTTAATGGAAGTACCCCAAATGCCGTATAGACGTTTGCGGATGACGTATACATTAAAAGATGTCACACACACAAGGTACGCCAATGCAGTACACAACGTGGGTATGACAGACGCGCCGCCAAGTCCGATTTCCTGTAGTTGGCCGGACCACAGTGTGCGGCAGCACACGGTTATGGACGTGGCCAAAACAGTTATGGCCGTATTGGCGACAACCACTATCATCTCGTAGTAGCGGCTTATCTCTTTTGGAGAGAAACCCAGGAGCATCAGTTTCCGCAATGTATCCTTACTCTTCTGCAACAAGAGGAAGATCGACAAGGTAAGTATGAAAAGCGCGAGCATACTGATGACGACACCGTTGGAAGCGACCACACTCGACACCACACGGAGGAACGCCGATATGTTTCCTGTCTGCTCCTTGTCACCCGCCACCTCTATCTCATGTTCCCTGAAGTAGCCGTCCATCGGAGCGGACGCGAACCTGTCTACCTTCACAATCAGACGCGACGGTTCCGGAGTGTCGCCCGGGAAATACTTGCGGTTGGCCCAGTCCATGAAACTCTGCGGCACGGCGATGGTGTTCAACCGTGAGGAGAATCCCACGACAGCCGCCTCCAGGTACTCCGTCTCGTTGTTCTTGCCGGTAAGTCGAAGGGTGATGGGCACGGCGCCCACAATCCTCTCGCTCACCTGCGGCAAGCCCTGCGGTATGGCAAACCCGAAATTGTAGAGAGTGAGGTAGTCTTTGCTCAGAATGATGGGGACGAACCTGTCCTTCGGGTCAAAAACCCAGTCTTCTGGGATGACATCAAAGAAATCGTCGGGTACGGACTCAAAGAAGAGGTATGTGGAGAGTCCGCGTCCACCCATGTTCACAGACGCGTTGACCGCAAACTGCGAGGAGGTGAACCGCCCTACTTTCGTAACCCACTTCTGCTTCCGCAGGTCCGCTATCTCCTCCCCGGAGAAACTGACGGGAGTGAACCCTATGCCCCTCACCTTCTTTGAAAGCACTATATAGTCATCCGAGAAGTACCTGTCGTCATCGGATATGGACTGTTGGCTGTCGGCAAAGAACAGTACCCCTACAAGGATGACGGACAAGCCCACCAGATTGGCTACCGCATAGCCCAGCAACTGTCCCCTGGAAACATTCTTCCTGAGGAGACTCCATATTTCATTGTTGAATTTCTTTCCCATCTTACAGTGATATGAATTGTGCCGCGTCAAGCAGAAGATGGTTGCCTACCGACGTGGCTACCACACCCGCGCCCTGACGGTCGGCCTCCTCCATGATTATGTCCGCAATCACCTTGTTGTTGCGTGCGTCAAGATGACTTACCGGCTCGTCGAGGAAGATAAAGTCAAATGGCTGGCAGACCGAACGGACGAGGGCGACCCTCTGCATCTGCCCGATACTCAGTTTTCCTACCTGCACATTGTATTTGTCCGCAATCCCCACCCTCTCCAGCATGTCGGCAATCTGTCCCCGGCTCTTGTGGTTCGTGCGGTTGTTCTTCAAGTCTATGTTCTGCGCCACCGTCAGCTCGGGAAAGAGACCCATGTCCTGTGGAAGGAGGGATATGGCGCCCGTGCGGATTGCGCACCACCTGTCGACACCGAAGGTTCTCACGTCCTCTCCGTCAAAGAGAATCTCGCCCTCGTAGTCCCTCCTGTTTCCGAATATGAAACTCAACAAGGACGACTTTCCGCTTCCCGACTCCGCCTGTACGCACAGTCTGCATCCACGGCGGAACACGAAAGACGGCTCTTCCCAAATCTGGGAAGAGCGTATCTTTTCCGTGTCCTCCATACCCACAAACACGGTGGGCAGGAGGTTCTTTATTGTGATTGTTTCCAACATGTTCCCGCAAACAGTCTGTTCAAAAAGCGCGCGCCGCCAATATTGTCAGTACATGTAGTCATCCTCTACCGCTGCCGAGTCAATATCATAGCCGTAGTCGTCATCTGCAACATCGACCGTATCATAATCATAATAGTCATAATCGTCGTGGCTGTCATAAGCCCTCCCGAACTTCTCCCCCAGTTCTTTTGACTTGGACACGATGTCAAGAACAACCCTTGCCACCTTTGCCAAGACGCCGGTGCCGGAATCGCCGTCAATCTCAAGTGAGACCGACATCTCCAGAGTGTTGGGCTTGCAATAGAAAGCCATACTCATGTCGTCCTTGAGTCCCAGGTCCTCCATGAGTTTGTTGCCCTTATACAGACCTATATACATGGCTGACAGACAGTCGGAGAACCCGACATTCTTAACCACCGGATTGTCGTTCTTCTCCTTTATCGGGTGGTTTGCTATTACAACGAAATTGCCTGTATGCTTCACGTGGACAGCGCTGTTGCCAGACCTGTCAAGTACAGAGAACCCGGAAGAAGTCACATCCAACGGCACGTCAGCCACCTTCTCCACAAAGGCCTTCAGTTCCTCCACCAGTCTGCCTGCCTTGCCGTCCTTGGTCTCCACCACCATCGTTGCAGAGAACTGGCCCATCACGTCATTGTCGGCGGACATATTGGCTATAGACTCGAATCCGTCAGTGAAGCCGAACCCGACAGCCGCTGTTCCGTCAATCTGTTTGAGGTAACCAATCACCGCGTCAAGTTCCGCCTTGTCGGAACGTGACAGGTTGGCGGCGCCCGCGAAAATGTCGAAATACCTGTCCCAGTTGTATCCCTTCAGACTGGCCGCATAAATCATGAACTCGTCGCTTCCGAGAAGAGCCAGGGCGTCGTCACTGATGGTAGTGGACACATCCATAAACTGCTTGAAGTAGTCTACAGACATCTCTTCACCGTTTTCGTCAAACAGTTTCACGTCCATCGTGCATTTGTTTGCCGACAAGTCGCCACGCAGACAGACTGACCCCTCGAACAACTGGAGCATATCCGACGGAACACCGTTCTCACGCATCTCTTGCCGCATCTCCCTGGGCCATCTGAAGGCCACGCCGCCCATATTGCCGTCTGTGATGTAATCAGCACAGTTGGTTTCCGCGAAACTCTTCTCCCCCGCTTCGTCTATCATCTGCTGCAGGTAGCGTACAGGTTTGAAGTCACTGCCATACCATACCTTTTCAATCCAATATACGTATGACCCGTTAACGGCAATATACCCATAATCGTCGTAATCGTCAGAATACGAGCTTTCATACACTTTCTTCGTGTAGAACGCCACACTTCCCTCCGTACTCTTCTCCTTGAATCCATCGTCCTCAATCGCCTTTATGAACTTGTCCTTGTCATCAAGCGCAAAAACGATGACTGGATATTCGTCCTTGTAATTGGACACGGCGGCACAGGCTTCCAGGTCGATGCCGGCCACCCTGAGCAGGTCGTTCACATCATCCAGACTGTTCATCACATCTTTGGGCAACGCGTCCGCTATGTTGGCCGGAAGTTTGATTTTGGAGTCTTCCAACGTGCCGCCGGCAGATTCAACCACCGTCTTCACATTGCCGACAACCACAACATCCGAATTAGCCGGAATCTGCTGCAGCAGGTTTTTCACCTTGGCGTTGTCAGAACAAGACACCGACAATACCGCCATCAAAACAAGACCAACCAGTCCTTTAAGGTTCTTTCCCATATCAATATCAATTAGTGTGTTACTTTTTCATTAACTCCAACAAACAATGCACGCGCGTCAGACAGACGACATGCGCGCCACCTGTGTTCCGTTTACATTCCGCTCAAAATCAGTATGAGACAATAAAGCACACTGACGACAATTCCGGCAACGCAACTGATAAGCGCAAACTGCTTGGCTTTGTCAGAGGCTTCCTTCGCTCCGGAATAGTCCCCGCTTGCATAGAGTCCATCCACTTTAGCGGCATACACGATAGACACTATGCCAAAAGGCAGACAGCATAAGACTGTACTGAGAATTGCCCAGACCAGATAATTGTCCGGTTTTGAGATTTGATTTTCCATAACAATGATGTTTTGATTTATAAACATCTGCAAATTTACTTATTTTTCTTGAACCAACACTGTCAAGTCCCTGTTTTTTTTTACATTTCCATCAATTATTTGGTGGTTCATCCGTTTTCGAGTTGGTAAGACAGCGTCATCAACAGACACGAAAGCCCGGGGGCGATGCCCCGGGCTCCCGTGCGGAATGAGGGTGTGGAGTGTCAAAGCATGCTCACGCAGGATGCCGTGCCGAGTGCCGTGAGCGCGGCGGTGATGATGGCCGCCAGGGTCTGGAGGATGAAGCTCCAGACGTTCTTCTTGCTGTTGTCCATGGTTCTGAATGGTTTTTAAGGTCAGTAAAAAATGAAGGTTCACTTACTCGCCCGATCCGATGGTGCCGTCGTCACCGGAGTCGCCCGCGCCGGGGGTCACCGTGGTGGTGGAGTCCGGACCGGAAGTGCCGCCGCTGTCGGAAGATCCGCCCGATCCGCTGTCGGAAGTGTCGCTGCCGGACCCGGTGTCGCCCCGGGTGGTGTCGTCGTCCACGGTGCCGTCGTCGTCGGACTGCACGGTCTTGACCACCTTTCCGTTGCGGTCGTAGCAGGTTATCTGCACTGAGGCGGCGGCCAGCTCGTCCTTGATGGCGGTGCTTGGGGTGAAGATGATGTGGCGTGAGGTTATGAGTCCGTGGGCCACCTCGTCGACCGTCGGCACGCTCTTGGCCCTCACCCCGAAGCGCATCGACCCGAGTCCGGGCAGAGCCACCGAGTGGCCTTCCGTGGCCCACGCCTTTATCACCTCGCCGGCAGCGTCCCACGCCGCCTGCATCACTCCGCGGCTGAGTCCGCTGCGCAGGGCGGCTTCCTGAATCACCTTCTCCGAACTGAGACGGTTGTAGAGTTCGGCACTCATGACGTAGCGGTAAGTGCCTTTGTAAGCTCCCACGTACTGGAGAGTCTCCTTTGACTTAATTTTGATTGACATAGCTTTAGTTTTTTTTTGATTAGGTTTGTAACTTGGTTTATGACTTCCGGCCTTGGCTTCCTTCCTCCGCCAGAGTTCCCGGCGCCGGGCCTCTGTCCCGCCCCGGACGTCTCCGGGATTTTCCCGAACGTCTCCGGGATTTTTTTCCAAGGTCTCGGGGATTTCTCCGCCCGACCCCGCGGTGGTTTTCCGCCTTAGCCGCCGCAAAGTTACGACACGGGAGGGGCGGAATGCAAGTTTTTTGGCGACTAAAAAAAATAAAGTGCATAACACACACAGTGCCAACACTTTGCATACACCGTCCGCATCTGCGGCATCCATGCGTCCATGTGTCATGTGTCATGTGTCATGTGTCATTTAGAAAAATGAAAAATGAATTTCCCTCACGTACCTTATTAATAAATATTTATATATAATGTATAT
>CAVBFD010000060.1:0-8954 GCA_963594655.1 Candidatus Methanomethylophilaceae archaeon | reverse complement strand
AGAAGAGATAAAAGACATAGCCCTCTGTGGCGAGACCTCTACTGTGCAGTTTAAGGTAACGGTGTGGCGCACTCTGCAAAAGAATGATGATACTCATCTGGAAATCTTATCGGGTAAAATTACCGATAACGGACGCTTACATAGCCAAGATTACCGATATTTATATGTACATCCAGCAGCACCCTCACTCAACGGTGGAAGATATAGCTCTCCTTACAGGACGCAGCAAGGAGAGTGCAAAGAAATATCTGCAAGTTCTCACATCCATTGAAATGATAACTCCCGAGGGAGGTAACAAGAACAGAACTTACAGTACAAAGTACGAATAACGAATGATTAAACCGATGGAGTAACACCATAAAATATTAAGAACATGTACACGCCACCATTTACGATAAGCGCAGAGGCAATCAATAAGATTGCGGAGATTTCAAGTCTGATAGAGCGATATGCCATCCGGCTTGAACAAAGTGACGCGCTGCATCTGCGCAAGGCAAACCGGATACGTACCATACACAGTTCGCTGGCCATCGAGGGCAACAAACTGACCGAGGACGAAGTGCGCGACATCATCAACGGCAAAAATGTTGTTGCACCCATCAAGGAAATACAAGAGGTGAAAAATGCCATCAAGACATACGAGATGTACCCACACCTTGACGCATTCAAGGAAAAAGACTTACTCAAGGCCCACGCACAGATGATGGAGGCTATTATAGACAATCCCGGCAGATACCGGAACAGTGGTGTGGGGGTATTCTCCGAACACGGACTTGTACACATGGCACCGTTAGCAGACAGAGTTCCGTTCCTGATGGGTGATTTGTTTGAATGGCTAAGTCGAAGCAAAGACCATTTGCTGATACGGTCGTGTGTGTTCCACTACGAGTTTGAATTTATCCATCCTTTTACTGACGGCAACGGACGTATGGGACGTTTGTGGCAGTCGCTCATTCTTGGCAAGTTGCATCCGCTTTTCGAACATCTGCCTGTGGAAAATATGGTTTTCTCGAATCAGCAAGCCTACTACGATGCAATAACGGCAAGTACCCAAGCTGCCGACTCGGGTACATTCATCGACTTTATGCTCTCCGAGATACTCGAAACACTGAAGGGCCATCAAGGGGAGGAACTGAAAATGGTTCATGATAAAGTTCATGATAAAGTTCATGATAAATATCCGGACATCCCAGATACAGCATGGGGTGTACTCGACTATCTCCGCAAGCACAACAGGGCCTCCGCTGCAATGGCAGCCGAAGCGTTGGGTATGTCGGAACGCATGATAAGAAAGCACATTGCCACCCTGAAGTCCGCCGGCATCCTGCAACGCGAGGGCAGCAACAAAAACGGCAAATGGGTTGTGGAACAACAAGTACAAACGTTATAGACAATGATACAAGAAGAACTTAAAGACGTGACATTGCAAGGTTTTGTCAATGACATAAAGACCATAATCAACTCAGCCCGCACGAATGCTGTGCGTAGCGTTGACTTCTGCCGAGTGCAAATGTACTGGGCTATCGGCAAACGTATCGCAGAAAAAGAGCAGCAAGGGAAAGAGCGGGCCGACTACGGCACCTACCTGATAAAGAACCTTGCCAAAGAGATAGAACCGGAATATGGAAGCGGATTTGGAGAACGTCAACTGAAGTTTTGTCGTCAGTTTTACCATACATATCCAATTGGGAACGCACTGCGTTCCCAATTAAACTGGTCACAATACAGAATGCTCATTCAGATCCCAGATCCAGACAAGCGAGAGTATTACGAACTTGAGGCGGTAAACGAAGGTTGGTCTGGTCGCCAGCTCGAACGCCAAATCAACTCCATGCTGTATGAACGTCTGCTGCTGAGTAACGACAAGGAGTCGGTGCTGGCAGTGGCACGCAAAGAACGCATACCTGAGTCACCGCAGGAAATCATCAAAGACCCTATGGTGCTGGAATTTCTTGGTTTGGAGCGTAAGGCTTCTTACTACGAGAAAGACATGGAGGGTGCCATCATCTCTCATATTGCAGACTTCCTGCTTGAACTGGGCAAAGGCTTTTCGTTTGTGGCAAGACAGAAACGCTTGTTGATAGAGGATGACGAGTATTTTGCCGACTTGGTTTTCTACAATCGTCTGCTGCGTTCGTTTGTGGTGGTTGAAATAAAAAATCACAAGCTGACCCATCAAGACCTCGGACAGTTGCAGCTCTATGTCAACTATTACGACCGCAATGAGAAAACAGCCGACGAGAATCCCACTATCGGCATCCTGCTTTGTACCGACAAGAACGATACAGCTGTCCGGCTTGCCCTGCCGGAAGACAACAAGACAATCCTTGCCAGCAAGTATCAACTCTATCTGCCAACAACGGAACAGCTGATTAGCGAAATAAACGAGGTGAAAAAGTTGGCTGGAAAGCATATGGAAATAGAAGAAGCATAATAGTATGACGCAAGAAGAGATAAAAGATATAGCCCTTTGTGGCGAGACCTCCACTGTGCAGTTCAAGCAAGAGTTTACTGGGCAGAAGGAGATTGCCAAGGAAATGATAGCGTTTGCCAACTCGCATGGCGGACGGATTTTCTTCGGCATCAAAGACAAGACTGGCGAACTGGTGGGTTTGTCGTATGACGAGATACAGCAGACGAGCCGTGAGCTGGGCAACGCTGCCAACGAGCAGGTGAAGCCCACCGTATACATAGAGACAGAGGTGGTGCGTGTGGACGGTAAGCACGTGCTTGTATGCGCCATCGCCGAAGGGCGCAACAAACCCTACAAGAATCAGCAGGGTGAAATCTGGGTGAAGCAGGGAGCAGACAAAAGGCGCATAACGGAAAATGCGGAGATACTGGGATTGTTTCAGGACTCAGGCAGTTACCAACCAGAAAAAGACGCTGAGGCTGGGACCGGCATCAAAGACCTGGAGATGGCTTACGTCCGTGAATATTTCGAGAACGTATATGGCAAGGAGATAGAAGACTTCGACCAACCGCTTGACAGTATGCTTCAGTCACTGAGTGTGCTGACGGCAAAGGGTGAGGTGACGAGAGTGGGAATGCTCTTCTTTGGCAAGAATCCGCAGCAGTACGAGCCGTCCGTTGTTGTCAAGGCCGTTGCCTTTGCCGGCAACGACATCGGGGACACCAACTATCTGGACAGCCGTGACATCACTGGAACTCTGCCACGAATGTTCAAGGACGGCATGGCTTTCATGAAGTCGTATCTCCATCACGAGCAGAGGGGACAAAACTTCAATTCGGTAGGCATACTCGAAATCTCGGAAGTGGTGCTGGAAGAGCTACTGCAGAACGCACTCGTCCATTTCGATCTGCTCCACCATGCCGCCATCCGTCTGCTTATCTTTGACGACAGGATAGAGATTGTCAATCCCGGTTGTCTGTATGGCGGACTCAAAATCGACGACATCAAACTGGGTGTCTCACGCCAACGCAACCCATTGATGGCAGGTTTTGCCGCCCGTACAATGATTTACCGTGGACTTGGCTCGGGCATCAAGCGAGTGATACGCGAAAACGTCCGCATAGACTTCGATAACGAAGAGTCCGCCAACCAGTTTAAGGTAACGGTGTGGCGCACTCTGCAAAAGAATGAGGGTACTGCTCAAGGGGATTTATCGGGTAAAATTACCGATAGAGAGACGGACAAGGATGTGTTGTTGGGCAAAAGTACCCAGAAAACTGCCGATAGTACCCAGGAAAGTACCCAGAAAACCGCTGATAGTACCCAGAAAAGTACCCAGAAAACTGCCGATAGTACCCAGAAACGGATTGTCGATGCTATAAAAGAAAATCCTTATATAAGCAGGAAAGAGATTGCCGAGAAGGTCGGAATAACAGAAGATGGAGTAAAGAAGCAATTGGCAAATATGAAAAGAACTGGAGTGATAGAACGTATAGGGGCAGACAAAGGTGGCTATTGGAGTGTTGTAAATTCTTTAATCTGAGACCTAAACTGCATGATAGACAATGTAATAAGGCTTAAACTGCAGACCTTCCTGCTCCAAACGAAACGGAAGACGGAGCAGCAGAGCGAGACTATCATACGCTTTGCTGAGGACAGTTTGCCCCTTTTCGTCCGCAAATACATGGACGGGAACTTTGCCGACATCTACACACAGACAAAGCATGAGGCGTATGTCAAATGGAGGGAACGCGTCTTCGACAACCACGAGGCCGCCATGGAGAATGAGACTGCCGATGACCGATACACCGAGACCTTGAAACTGCTTGCGGACTTCTTCGACTCCACCACGTTCAAGGGCAAGCCGAAAGCTGCGCTGACAGCGTTTGAAAAGAATGAGAAGAACGCTGCAAGCCACAACAAAGCCAAGCAGAAAGAACCTCAGCCAAAGCCTGACCCCATGATGCCGCCATCCGATGAGGAGGAAGAACTGACTGAGGGAAAGATTCGGCAAGTGAACCTGACACGGCACGAGCGCAATCCACGGTTGAGGCAACTCTGTCTGCAACACTACGGCTACCAATGTCAGGTGTGCGGCATGGATTTCGAAACACGCTACGGCGAGATAGGCAAGGACTTCATTGAGGTACACCATCTCAACCCCATAGCCGAAACCGACGGAGAACACGCTCTCGACCCCATGGAGGGACTGGTGCCGCTTTGCAGTAACTGCCACTCCATGATACACCGTGGTGGAAACGGCGGTAAGCCCATGAGCCTACAGACACTCAAAGAGATTTATCAAACGCACAACAACAAGGACTGATGACGGACGCACTGATACATATACTGGAAAGATTCAACCCCGACGAGCCTTACGTCTGGCGGTTGCACCTTGACGAGGAGACTTTCCTTCAGTTGGAGAGCTACATCGCCGAGAATAGTTCGGCTATAAACAGAAAACCCAGTGAAGCCGATGCACGCCTTGTTGTCATTTACTTGGCGGAGTGGTATAGGCGCAGGTACAAAGGTTCGGAAACAGGACAGACCAATGCCGCCGACGGCATCGACCCGAAGAGGGTGTGGGAGAAGTCGGGCATCGCCACCCATCGTTATGTCTATCAAACCGAGGCCGGCACAAGGCTCTGGAAATACTCCATCTATGTATTGGGCGGACTTGCCGTGCGTCACGAGTTGGGAAGGCGCGATGACGGTCGCTTCCTGAAAGCTCTCTGTAGACTGTTTCATGGCGAGGACTATACGCTGGAAAATCTGGACGACGAAAGCCGTGCCGTGGCTTTCCGCCAGTCAATTGCACGGCAGCATAGTCTGTATGAGTATCTGAAAGAGGTACTCGACGGAGGTGAAGCCCTGCCACAAGACAAGGAGACCGCTGCCCTGATGGAAGCCATCCGCACCGCCAACGACGAGGTGCTGCGACGGAAGTTCTCTTTGGAATGGATTGTGGTGAATGAACCGGCATCACCCTTTATGAGGCGGATGCTGCGGGTGGCACTGAAACCGGAGCAGACGGGCGGAGGACTGCACCAGTATCTGCGCTACGACCGTCTTGGGATGTGGGGCGTGCCGAATCCGGAAGAACTGCGCAACCTGTTCATAGGCATACGTTGGAGAAATGGGGACGACTGCGTGCGGGACTTGGACAGGCAGCACCCCCTGTTGGTCTATGCCAACACTACCCACGGTTTTGTGGCGTGGGGTTCGGAGGAGCGTACAGCCCTAGAAAGAAATATTCCTGTCGGCAGATTCACCCATCTCGACATCGTGGCATACGATGAGGATGGCAGGGAGTGGGTGGCACAGACGGAAGAGGCGACGATGTGGATGCAGCTCTGGCGCACGAACGACGGTTATGACCGCTGGAGCAGTAAGCAACAGACACAACATGCAACAGCCGTAGTGTTCGCCGACGAATGGCAAAGCACCACTCCTGTGGATATGCGCAAGGCCTTCAAGAACAAGGCGGAGGGCATGGGGGAGGTATGGAACTGGTGCTATATACAGAGTGACATTACCATTTGCAACGGCAAAGGTCAGACCCTGTGCCTGTACAACCGCAACGGCTACGACCAACTGTTCGCCGTATTGCATAAGGACACGATATGCTACAAGGACGGCGGACTGGTGACCGTGTGGGAAGAGGACGACGAGGAGGGCGTGACGGAGGAACGCTATCCGCTTATCTTCTGCAAGGATGACCTGCACCTTCGCCACTTCCGTACGAAGGACACCATCGAAGAGGCGGAGATGGAGACGGAATGTGTGTGCAAGAATGTATGGTTCAAGCGAAACGGAAGGTATGAGGCATGGACGGAAGACAACCGGCCCGACCGTGGACTGGTGCAACTGCGCGTCACGGAGAAGGACGTGGACTACCGCATGACGGTATACTACCTGGACGGTTTCATCCAACGCAACTTCACCGACACCTCTACTATATATAAGGACAATAATGGCGAGACGCAGGTTTGTCAAGACCACATAGATAGAAACGGACAACCGGTTGAACCAACCATAAAGTGGCGCATTGGTGACTGTGAAGTGGAGGTTTACCGACCAACCTTGGTAAAGGTACTCTATCTGGACGGTGAGGCGATGAGGTATGTGGAAGACCGGGAAACGTTTGCCTTGCCGTGGATTTATAAAGACCGCTTACGCATCGCGGATTTCAGTAGACAGGGCTACCGGGTGTATGACTGCGGCAATATGGTCTCGCCCTTCGCCACCTTCGACAAAACTGCCGACAATCAGGCAATGTACCATTTAGGCAAATGCACCTGTTGGGAGGCAACTGTGTTGGACGCAAACGCCCCACAATGGTTGCGGATTTGTCTGTCGAAGAACGGTGGCAAGCCCCAGAGTGTGTTGCCCCTACTGAAGATGAACATCTATCAGGATGAAGATCCGCAGCCTTTTGTGTTCGTGGACGGCTACGAGAAGAAGAAAGGTGAGGTGATTTTCATGGATGCCAACAAGCCCGATGCGGACTTGACGTTCTTCTATACCGACCCGGGACGACCCGATGTGTTCGGTGGAAAGAAAGTCAAGGACATCGAACTGAGGTGTTTTGAGACGGCGGTGAAGTACCGGACATATTTTTCGGGCTTTCATCCCATCCGGCAGATGGCACAAAAAGGTGAGACCAACCAGAAACTCATAGCGCAACTGAAAGAACGATATGGCGTGTCGTTGCCGGAGAAGTACCACAAGGAACTGCTTCGGTTGGCTGACGAGTTTCAGTTGGAGACAGGAAAATTAGACATCAACCCATAATACGACATAAATATGAAGTTTGCAAAACTTTATCACGATAATCACGAAAGTGTGGAACGCGCGTTGACAGCCATGTGGTGTGGCGAGACAGGCAATGCGAGTCAGACTGAATATGCCAGGAAACTGCGGGAGGAAATCAAGCAGGTGTTCGCGCCAACTGATGCCCAACCTGTGGTGCAGTGCATGAACTCGTACGAGGCGGTACACTCGGTGACGGCAGAGGAGGCAAAAGCTTTGGTGGGCGGTCTGTGGAAGAGTGACAGATATGTGCCCTACGAGCATCAGTACTTGTGCTGGAAGGTTCTGTTGGCGGAAAAGACCGCCGACGGCTTGCCCAAGTCGGTATGTGTGACAACTGGCACAGGTTCGGGAAAGACGGAGTGTTTTATGATGCCACTGGTGAGGGACTTGTTGGACAACAGGAAACAAGACCGGGTGCAAGCCCTCTTCCTCTATCCGCTCAATGCACTGATGGAAGACCAGAAGCAACGACTGGAAGAACTCTTGGACGGAACTGACCTGACTTATACCGTGTTCAACGGTGACCTACCCGAGCAGGAGCCTAAAGCAGACGACCATACCGTAAACGCCGAGCGTACAAGAAAACGTATCATGCAGATACGCGGATGGGACGAGAAGACTAAGGACTATAAGTTCAAGCATCTCCTCTATACCCGTGACCAAGTAAGGAAGAACCCGCCCAATATCTTGCTCACCAACCCCACGATGCTGGAATATATCCTGCTGCGTGCCAAGGATGCCGTGCTGACCAACCCCGAGCTGGAGAGTCTGAGATGGGTGGCGATAGACGAGACGCACACCTATACAGGGGCTGGCGCCGCCGAACTGGCGATGCTGCTGCGCCGTGTGCTGATTGCTTTCGGCGTGTCGGCGAATAAAGTGCGCTTTGCCACCTCTTCCGCCACCTTTGGCAACGGGGCTGACCCCGACGGAGAAAAGCGGCAACTACAGAACTTCATAAGTGGCATCACTGGGGTGCGTCCCGACCAAGTGAGCGTGGTGGGCGGCAAGCGTATCGGCGAGGACCGCATACCTGCCAATGAGGATGGGGCGAAGTGGCGGATGCTATTTGACAGGGAGTACGTGCCACTTGGCGAACTGATAACCGAGGGCAGAAACATAGAGGAGAAACTCGCCCTGCTCGATGAACTTTGTGACCGTGTACCTATGAAGGACGGATTGCCACAGATCAAGGCGAAGGTGCATTACTTCTACCGTGTGCCTAACAACGGTCTCTACGTGCGCCTTACCGAACATGAGGATGGGGCGTTCAGACTCTACACGATGAACAATGCCAAGGAGGACGAGAAAGACGACCCCTTGTTGGAACTGAGCCGCTGCAAACACTGCGGCGAGTATGTGGCACTTGCGCAAATCAACAACCAACCGGGGGATGACTTCGGCAAATACAAGGCTGTGGAGCGTGAGGACAGTGATATGTTTGACCTTGTGGACGAGGGTGACGGGGAACGACAGCAGCCGCTTGCCATCATCGGACTCTCGGACAAGGACAACGAGAACGGAGACAATAACGTGTCGATGGAGGTGGTGGACGGAAAACTGTTGGCTTCCACCGTAAGCACCCCCTCGGCGGCAGGTTGGCATCTGGTGGTGAACACCAAGTGCCGCTGTCCGCACTGCAACAGCAAACTGACGAGACGGAGAAACAGTGACGAGGATGTGGACAAGGATATGGAGGAAATGGCTGACAGCGCCTACCTGATGA
>CAVBFD010000059.1:0-9432 GCA_963594655.1 Candidatus Methanomethylophilaceae archaeon | reverse complement strand
CGTTTTGCCGATATAAATGGCCATGTGCTACCGCCTTTTTCCGATGCTGATACACGCAGGATGTGTACAACCGTTAGGCTATTGTCCGGCACTACCGCACAGGAATATAAGCGACAGGTTGGTTCCATGTCCGCAGTTTCGTTTATGAGCCATTGGCAATGGAAACTCTATCGGGCATGAAGCGACTCCTAACGCCACGAATAGCCTTCAAAATGGGCGATAAAACCGCCTGAAATCGACTTCTATCGGCAAAGCCAATTGCACTCTCCCCGATACAGCTTGCTGACAGTATCGTCACACATCCTCCCGAGATTGTTTGGGTGGGGAATTAGGGTCCAGGGGTGATTTTGTCACTACTTTAGGTCTCTTTTTGGCAGATATACCAAAAGTTTGTGTTGAAGTACAAAAATCTGGCAAAATGTTTCGTAGTTTATAAACAAATGACTACCTTTGCACCGGCAAAATAGATTCTGACATGGCGAAAGGATTCCGATTAGTAATGCTGGAGGAAGCCAAGAAATTCGTTCTTGGGCTGCCTGAGTCGGCAATGAAGAAGGTACTCTACAACGTCCACAGAGTTGCCGACGGGGAGCAGAACGCAGAGCTGTTCAAGAAACTTGATGGCAGTGAGATATGGGAGTTCCGAACCCTCTACAACGGCATCCAGTATCGGCTGTTCGCCTTTTGGGACACGAGCAGCAACGCCTTGGTGGTGGCCACGCACGGCATCGTCAAGAAGACGCAGAAAACCCCATCCAAGGAGATTGCCAAGGCAGAGAGGATTAGACAGGAGTATTTCAACGAAAAGAGATAGAAGATATGGAAAAAGTAGGAAAGTTCAAGTTGTATTCAATGGGTGAGGTGCTTGACGAGGCATTGGGGCCTGTCGGCACTCCCAGGCGTGACGAACATGAGAGAAGCGTTGCAGAGGCAGTCCATGCTTTCCACATCGGAGAGGCCATCAAGAAAGCAAGGCTTCAGCAGAACCTCACGCAAGAGGAACTGGGCGAGCGCATCGGTGTGAAGCGTGCCCAGATTTGTAGGCTTGAGAGCGGTAAGAGCATCACCTTTGCATCCATGATGAGGGTGTTCAAGGCTCTCGGAGTGCAGGTGTCCCTTGATATGAAGGGCATAGGCAGTGTGGCACTGTGATGTTCCACAAAATAAGTCTTTAAGGGGAGGTGGTAATGTGGTTTACCGCTAATGGTGCGGAAAGAGGGGGATTCGAACCCCCGATACGCTTTTGGCGTATACACGCTTTCCAGGCGTGCCTCTTCAACCGCTCGAGCATCTTTCCTTCGGTCTACCGTGGTGCAAAGGTAGACTATTTTTTTTAGAATGAGCAAATGTTTCGCCTTTTATTTACTCTAAGGCGACAGGTTTGTAGTATTTCAATTGGTGGTGGGGCAGTGCGCTTGGGTTGAATATCCTGATGAGGTCCTTTAGATGACGCTCGGGATGGTAGGGCAGGTCATTGTAGAACGGCACGTAACTGAGGTTGCAGCCGTAGGCGTGACGCTCCTTGAACGCCTTCAGTTGACTGTACAGGGGAGACTCCGCAGCCAGTTGCCCGTAGGTCTTGTCGGTGGGTTGCGTGTACTTGAATATCCACACGTCCGCATCCTGTGACTTCTCGAACACCACTTCGGGTGACAGGGCTATGGAACCGCTCTTCTTCTCCTTGCTGAACACATAGTCGCCTCCAGCGTCCGCAATCAACTGACCTGTGGTGCTGTTGCCGCCAGGCACATACCACGTGGACCCTGTGATAAGGTCGTTGACCACTTGTGGACGGTGGGGGTTCTTTTGTGCCAGTCGTTTAAGCGCGTTGTATTCCTTCTCTACAGAGTCGAACAGGGAGTCCGCCTCATGCTCCTTACCGTAAAGCAGTCCGTAGAACTTCATCCACTCGGCACGGCCCAGTGGAGAGGTCTCCATATAATCCGCACAGTCGATGACGGGAATGTTGAGGTTGTCGAGTTGTCCGTAGCCTCCGCTGTTCTCGAACGGCGAGAGCAACAAAGCGTCGGGACGTGCGTCGATGATCAGTTCGATGTTGGGCGACATGCTGCTGCCGAGGTTGACGATTCGTCCTTCCTTGTAATCTCGGAGTATGTTCCCGTTGGTGAAGTACTCCACCTCGAACACGGAACCGATGGCCTCCACCGCACCCAGTTCGTCAATCAGGCTTCCGTGTACGCCTGACGACACGGCGGACCTGCGCAGCGGAACCTCCACCACCGTACCCTGTGGCAGGTCGGTAGTCTTTGTGTCCTCCGTCACCAGTACGTAGGTGTGGAGCAACGCCCCCTTGCGCCAGGGGTTGGCAAGTTCCACCTTTACATAGTCGTCATACCTTACTATACAGATGTTCTCCGCATAGCTCATGCTGACGGTATCTCCGGCAGTGCCGTCTTGTCGGGTACTTCCACCGCACGAGTACAGCAGTGTGGCGGCGAGGGTGAGAAGGGCGATTGAAAACAGTTTCATGTGTGTCGGTAGAAGACAACTGGCCGGAGGCGTGGTAGCCTCCGGCAGGTTGTCTTTTTGTTTACAGTTATTATTCGAATATCATCTTGCTTGTGAACGGTCCAGCCTCTACAGTGTGGGATGGAGTGCCGTCAGACAGAATAGGCCCACAAATCTTGCCGTTAGAGCCGTAAGGAGTGTCGTAGATATAAATGAAGCCTGTTGTAGGGTCTACATCGATGCCGCCGGGATAGCTGAACTGACTGATGTCAGTGAGGGTATATTCCTCGCCTGTCTTCAGGTCATAGACAAACGCCTTGCTGCGTTCCGGGGAATAATATTCAGAATAGAGTACATACAGGTTGTTGCCGTATGTGGCGATGTAAGAACCGTTGCAGATACTGTCAACCTCATCGGTAACGGTGTTGATGCGCTGTACTGTGGCGTAAATGTCAGAGTAGTTTCCGTTTGACACGATATACACGTTGCCGTCAGCAGCCACCACACTCTCGGTGTATGGGTTGACTACCACTTTCAAGTCCTTGGTCTTGGTGAACGACGCTTCGTCAATCACAGACACAGTAGTACCAGTTCCGTAACCGCTGTTGTTCACATAGAGTTTGCCGTTGGCGTAGCTGATACCCTCCGGATGGTCGCCCACTCCAACCTTACCTGTTATGGCGAGATTGATGGTGTCGATACGTGTGACAGTGTTGTCGTATGCGGTCACGTACACCTTACCGTTGGCGGCAGCCATGTAACGTGGAGTGGTCGCTGCTGACGAATCGTTTTCGAACGGGATGGTCTTGATGACGGACATGTTCCCATCGAGTACCACCACCTTGGATGGAGTGCCTACGGTCACATAGTACTTGCTGCCGTACTTGATGATGTCCTGTCCGAGGTCACCGAGGTTCTCGGAGTTGGCCTGATAGTAGAGGTCGGCTGTGATGGAGTCGTTGGTCAGGTAGTAACGCATGATAGACGCGTCGCTACCGCCCCAGTTTCCTGTGTTGAGTACAACAGCCGAAGTGCTTGGGGTTACTTTCCCCTTGTCGTCTTTGTCATCATCGTCGTCGCTACAAGCCGTGAATGTGAGTGCGGCAAGTGCGAACGCATAAAGAAAATACTTGTTCATCTTTCCTTTGGTTTAAATTGGTTTATGAATTATGATAGTGATCAGATTCTGTAACGGCATCATGGGGCAACAGTGTCCCATGGGGACTGCCCTCGTCGATTTCCTTCCATCGCTATTTTCGTTTCTGTCCTCTTTCCTCGAGAGGGCGTTAACAGTGGACGGTCTTGCAGGTCTTCTGACTTATCCGTGGTGCCGTGTCTTCCCGGCTTGCCCGTGTGCAAGCCAGTGACAAGAAATGCGTCTGCATGTCGGCAACCACTCTCCTTATACCTTATAATATATAGGAGACAATGGAAATACAGCAGCGGGACTGTTCAGGATTCACACCTGATTCCCTTTTAATCCGCCTCGCGTTAGCTTGGCGGAACAAAACCGCGGCAAAGTTACCGCTTTTCTTTGAAATACAAAAGTTTTTTCAAAATTATTTACAGGAAACGGGGACTGGCTCTTTCAAGCCAATCCCCGTTTCGGGTTGTATTCCGTTGTCCTCATGACGCAGGGCGACATGGGGAACACGTCCTGTCTGTTATTTCACAAGAACCTTCTTTGCGGTTCCGTCAGCATACTTCACGATGTTGATGCCCTTCTGCAAGCCGTTCTGGCGAACACCTGCGGCAGAGAATACGGCAACTACAGTAGCGGACTTGCCGGCAGTAGGCTCAACAGTCTCGATGCCTGTAGCCGGGTTCCATCCGTCATTGTCACCGGCTTTAACCATAGTCAACTTGAAGTTGTTTGCGGAAATCCATGTGCCTGTGAACTGAACAGCGAGGTTACCGTCAACGTCTGTGATGCCTTCAGTGAAGATAGAGTCGTTGGTGACACCGACACAGAGAGTGTGGTTGTCCACTGTAATCTCAAGAGAGTTGTAGAACCAGCCGCGACCGATACCGTTGTTGGTGGTGAACAGAGTCCAGTCGGCCTCGTCGATACCTTCCGGACAAGTGGTCTCGCCACCGTTAGCCTCAATCACCTGGTCGTAGATTGACATAGCCTCGACTCCAGACTCAGTGTCAGCGTTGACAGCACCGGTGATACCGAACTTAGTCATCAGCTTGTCGGCTGCCTCCATCCAGATAGATCCGTAAGTGTCAGTCATGAGAGTGTCCTTATCAGCAGTAGCGTTTACGACATACTTGCCTGGAGTAGCCACTGGATTGGCAAGAGAAATAACGTTGGTTGCAGTCGGGTCGAGCACCAGTGCGGTGTCGGCGTTGAGAACAGGAGCCGCGTTGGAAGCGAAGAGGTAGTAGCCACCACCTGAGTTACGCTGTTCAGCTGAGAGTCTGTAAGTACCGTTTGGAACATCGATTACCTGATAGATAGTAGCGCGGGCCTTTCCGGCAGTGCTGTTCCATGTGTCGATGTAGTAGTTTCCTGAAACACCGTCAGAAGCCTGGCCGCTCTTGGCCCCTGTTCCGTCACCGTCAATATTGTTGACAGTCCATCCTGTTACGTTAGCGTCGTCGATGCTTGCGTTGGTGATGTATTCGGTCACGTCTTCTCCGTCACCGTACTTGATGTCAGCCTTGCGGGCAACAGCAATAGCGTTCTCCATGTCGCTGACATAAGCTGCAAGCACTGTAGTGTTGCCGATGTATCTGCTGAGTTTTTTCACAACGTCGGCGATTGTACCCTCAAGGGCAGCCTTGCCTGTAGCGTCGGAGATTTCTGTTGACTCAGCTTTGAGGAGGGTAGGCACGAGAGTGTTGAGGTAGTAGCGGAGAACTGTTGTGATGGCGCCGGAGTAGTTGTATGAGGCGGTATCACAAGCGAGGTAAGCGGTCATGTGGTCAACAACCACCTGTGTGATCTTCTTGGCGTTCTCAGTGTAGGACTCGGAAGTTGCGATAGAGTCCTGAAGAGTCTTGTATGTACCGGCAACGACACTTGCGTAGTCGCTCTCGGAAGCGAGGGCCACAGAGATAGCCGCGTTGAGCGCGCTTGCGTCGTCAGCGGTCTTGGTGGTGTCAATGGCAGTCTGCAATGCAGCCTTGTCTGCCGCATAGTGCATTGTGTCGGCAATAGCCTGGGCCTCGGCAACCTTTGCCTTGATGGCAGCGGTGTACTCCTCTTCAGAAGCCTCTCCGAGGTAGTTCAGTGTGAAGTTGGATGCGCAGAACCAACCGCAACGGTTGTCGGTCTGCGTTCCGCCACGTTCAGATGGAGTCTGGTTGATACCATGGCCGATGGCGCCGATAGTGAGCTGACCGTCAACAACGATTACAGTTCCTGTAGTAAGAGTCTCCCATACGTATGGATCCCATCCTGTCTGAGTCATGACCGGAGACACCGCGCTTGACGCTGATGCGTT
This sequence comes from Candidatus Methanomethylophilaceae archaeon, assembly GCA_963594655.1. Classification (GTDB taxonomy): domain Bacteria; phylum Bacteroidota; class Bacteroidia; order Bacteroidales; family Bacteroidaceae; genus Colivivens. The sequence continues at coordinate 3,511 of CAVBFD010000059.1, read as the reverse complement.
GGCGAACACATGCTGGTCGGTGATACAGCCGTCCTGTGTGAGCATGTCGGCGGTAACGGTGTACTTACCGTTTGGCAGACCAGAGATGTTCTGGCTGATGGATACGGATCGTGTCTCGTCGCTGAGGTCGCTTCTCCATGCGTTCCATGCTGTCATCGCGTTGCCTGTGTTGTCGGTAAGACCAGAGTGCAGACGCTGGTCACCGCCAGTCTGTCCGATGTACCAACTGCCCTTAGCCGCAAACTTTGGATTGTCGATGAAGAAGGTGTAGTCGGCTGGACTCTCCTCACTTGCCTCCTGGGAGAAGCGGTAAGCCTTCACCGCGTCAGTGAGTTCCTTCTGTGCCACTGCGACATACTCGGTGGCAGACTTGTCCTTGTCAAGTGAGTAATATCCGTTTGACTGGTAGTCCAAGAGCTCCTCGATGACAGTCCCGAAAGCGTCCTGTCCGGGATATGATGTGCCTTCATACAGGGCATAAGCCTCCACGAGGGCAGTATCGAACGTGCGGAAGGACTCAATGCTTGCTGTGATTGCGGTCAACTTATTGTTGACTGAGTCGATGGCAGTCTGAAGCTCCTCCTTGGTGTTTGAGTCTGCGGTATAGTCAGCATAGCCACTGTTCATAATCCAATCGCCGAGTTCCTCGGCCAGTGCCGGATAGTCGGCAAGATCGTTCTCCTGAGCTGACTCAGCCTGACTCAAAACCGCGAGGAGGGAAATCTCTGCCACCTTCTCAGCGGATGTGGTCTCAGGGTCATAAAGTTTCGCGAGGAAGAAACCGTCGTAGCTGTGTGTGCTGTTCAACCAGCGGGCGTTGCACTGCAACCATCTGTACTCCTCAGAGTTGAACGCACAGGCAGTCTGCGCCCACTCTCCGTTGCCGTAGGTGGAGAAACCGAGCGCGCCGTCAGCGGTGTTGCCGCTCATACCGATAAGGTAGTTGGTCTCGTTCTGGCCTCCAGCCGTAGACTCCAGGTCGGTGAGGGTGATGACAGGTGAATACTGGTTGTTCGCTCCCTGGTCTTTCACGTAGAAAGAGAAGTAATACTTGGTGTTCGTTTCGAGAGGCCAGTGCTTGGCGATGGAGTTCACGCCGCCGGCTCCAGTATGGCCTGACGCCTTGATGTACGCGCCACCGTCATAACCGCCTTCGGCAACCCATGTGAAATTGCTTGTGGTCATCTGCGCGTATGTACCCACAGTCCAACCGACAATGTTGCCGTTGTTTTTAGCGGGATCCATACTGAACGAACCGTTTTCAATCTCGTTGGCACCGACATACCACTGAGAACCGTCGCTCAGGGTAATCATGTCGCCGACTTTCACATCGCCGACCACCAACTCGTTCTGCGCGTTCACGGTCATCGTGAACGCACTGGCCGCCAAGGCAGCCACTAATGAGTAGATTTTCTTCATAAGATGAATTTTTTTTGTTATATTAGTTATCTGTTCGTCTTTTGACGTAACTTTCCGTCAGTACTGTGTGCAAAGTAAGACAAAATTTGTGATACGGACAAAAGAAAGTCTTGTTTTTTTTCATTATGAGGCGATATTCTTTCGCAGACCAGAGAGATATTCGTAAATTTGCAGTGCGATTGAGACTGCCAACTCATATTGTGGCAGGAGAACGCTTGTAATTAGTATAAGGACTATGAAAACGGAACAGGCACTTGCCGCACTTATGCGGGCAATGATAAAATATGACAGAGGGGATGCCAGACGCATCCAGCACCTGGTGAAGGTACATGACTTCGCGCGGACGATAGGCATTGCTGAGGGGTTGGACGAGTACACCCTGTTTGTGCTGGAGGCGGCAGCCATCCTGCACGATGTGGGCATCCATGCGGCTGAAGCCAAGTACGGCAACTGCGGAGGGAAGTACCAGGAGGAACTTGGACCTGACGAGGCGCGTAAGGTGTTGGCTGAGGTGAAAGGATTCACGCCCTGGCAGGAGGAACGCATCTGTTGGCTCATCGCCCACCACCATACCTATACCGGAGTCACGTCGATAGACCACCGTATCCTGCTGGAGGCCGACTTCCTTGTCAACTCGTTCGAGGACGGTGTTTCCCCTGAGGGCGTTGTCGCCTTCCGCGACAACGTGTTCCGATCAGCCTCCGCCATACGTATGCTGAACGACATGTGGAACTTATCATAGGTAAATAAAAACTGAGAAAGAGATGAAAGGATTTTCTTGGAAAGGACACTCTTCAATGTTGGGCGCAAACGTGATGTGGGGACTTATGTCGCCTGTGTCCAAGTTCGTAATGGCAGGTGGTGCGGTCACCCCTTTTGTAGTAACCGACATGCGCATAGGCGGGGCCATGGTGCTTTTCTGGTTAGGATCGCTGTTCCAGAAGCAGGAGCATGTGAGCCACAAAGACCTTGTGGCGCTGTTCTTCGCCTCCCTCTTCGCCATAGTACTCAATCAGGGCAGTTTCATTTTCGGGGTGAGCCTCAGTTCCCCCGGTGACGCTTCCATAATAACCACCAGTATGCCTCTGTGGGCTATGCTTCTGGCTGCGTACATCCTCAAAGAGCCGATTACGGGAAAGAAGGTGATGGGTATCGCCGCGGGAGCAGGCGGAGCGTTGCTGCTCATCTTGGGCAGTAGCCATGGAACGATTTCAGGGTCGTCGGGCGACACCTACGTGTGGGGCGACCTTCTGGTGCTGTTCGCCCAGTTCTGTTACGCCTTCTACATCGTGCGGTTCAAGAACTTCGTGAGCAAGTACTCCCTGTTCACCATCATGAAGTGGATGTTCACCTACGCCTTCATCGTCACCTTGCCTTTCTCAGCCAACGACCTTGTGAAGACCGACTGGGGCGGTCTCGACACCATGCGCGTCGCCGGTCTGGCGTTCATCGTGGTGTGCGGCACGTTCATCAGTTACATGTTTATCGTGGTGGGACAGAAGAACCTGCGTCCTACTGTGGCAGGAATGTACAATTACGTTCAGCCCATCGTGGCCTGCGTCACCGCTGTCTGCTGGGGAATGGATTCGTTCAACGTGACCAAGGGCATCGCCATCGTCCTCATTTTCGGCGGCGTTTATCTGGTGACCACCAGCAAGAGCCGCAAGGATTTGCAGAAGGCGAAATAAGGAGTTACCGGAATTTGGAGTGAAATGATCACTTATGGTGGTTCTTTGCATACAATAATAAGTAACAATACGTTTAAGGTCACAAATTGTGACCTTAAACGAAAAACAAGGTCAACACCTCAAGTATATGCCGTATGCTTTTACTGAACAAGGCGTGACAATGCTTAGTAGTGTTCTCCGTTCAAAAACAGCCATTGAGGTCAATATACAGATCATGTGAGACTTTGTTTCCATGCGCCATTTCATGGTGAATAATGCTTCTGTGTTCAGCCGCTTAGAAACAATGGAATATCACCAGTTAGAAATATTACAGCACCAACTGTGGAATAATCTATTCCGTAATACTTGACTATCATGCGCAGTGAAGTCGGGCCACAATCAAAGGCGTTAATCTGCTGATAGTG
>CAVBFD010000058.1:0-9506 GCA_963594655.1 Candidatus Methanomethylophilaceae archaeon | reverse complement strand
CGTAATGACTGCAACCATTGATTTGGGCATTGCAGGAAAGGTTGCCTTGTGGTAACGTGTTTTTCGGACACAGTGCAGTTGGCTGCGCTTTGCGATAAACTGCGCGATACCAACACCATCATCGAGTGTGCGGAACAGGAAGCGAAGACTGACATCCAGCAGCTGGAGAATGATGCAAAGGCAATGAAAGAGGAAGCAGAAAACGTCCCATGGGGCGGCTCTTCGTGTGAAACCTCGGGCTGAAAGCCCATAAAGCTCCGAGCAGCGGGGCAAGCGAAGCGACACCCTGGGTAATGGACACTTCAGCGCGCCAGATCCGAGAACCAGTACTTTCTTTAGTTGTTTGTCCATATAACGATTTTGTTGTATTGTTGGTTAGAGTCATGGTCATGTTGTCAGTACTTGCGGAAGGTAAGAACGTTCCTGTCGTTCGAGAGTACGAGCCGCTTGCCCGTAAGTGTCTTGATGGCGAACTTGCCGTCGGGCGCGCAACCGTACCGTGTGAGTGAGTCGAGAGGCTCACTGGTGTCGAACGGCCGGTGGAACGTGCGGTCGATGAAGAGAGAGTCCCGCGTGTAGTGGAAGTAGGAGAGGTGGAACGTGTCGTACCCCCTGTCCAGGTCTCTCGTCTGTAGGATGTCGTACTTGACGGTGTAGTATATCCTGCGGCTGTGGTTGGTCGCCACGGTGTCGCCTGTCTGCTTGTCCACCCAACTGGTGAGTTGCCAGTTGCCGTCGAGGTCTCCGTTCACGTCTGTCTTGTCACATGCCGCCAGCGGCAGTAAGGCCAACAGTAATATGGTGTTCCTCTTCATTTTATCAGTCCCTCCTTTCTCAGTGTCACCGACAGTCCGGCGCTGTCCTTTATTATGTCCCCACGGTTGAGTCCCACGGCGGCGGTGGCCGACCATCCCTTCAGCCGTGACGGTCTGACAGTCACTTCCGCCAACAGGAAATGGTTGGTCTTGGTGTCTTGCAGCGGCGCGTCGTACGTACCCCATGAACGCATGTGGGTATAGAGGACGCGGTAGTGGACCGACCGGCACGGGTCACCGCTTATGCCGGTGTGGATCGCCCTCACCCTGTTGTGCCGCGTACTGATGTCGCCGTTACTGTTGTAGATGGGGGAGATGATCAGCGGGTTGCCTGTAGACATACCCCAGTGCTGCCACCCTCCGTAGATATGGTGGTAGTAATAGTTGTCCTTTCCGCTTATCTGCACAGGCAGACTGGATGTCCGGTCGTGGTAGATGCCGCCTGTCTGGTCCTTGGTCGAGATCAGTTCCATGACGACGGTTGACACCACCGGGTTGGCCGGCAGGTGTGCCTCCACTCCCCATGTCATGTCCTTCCATCCGTATTGAAGGAAGAGCTGTGAGTGGTCCTCGAAGAAATGCTCGAAGTAGCCGCGTACCGACCAGCCGGGCATGTGGAGGGTCGCGCTTCCGTGCCAACTGCCCAGATGGTTGCCTTCGGCGTTCCGGTAGTCTCCGTCGTTGGGGTCGCCGCCGCCCATGGTGAGCGCGTTGAGGTAGTTCTTCAGTCCGCTTCCCATCTGCACGTGTGAACTGAAGCCGGGTCGGGTGTCGTCCGCCCTTTGCGCCACGTTCCACGCCTCGCCGCCAAACTGTGTGGCAATCTGCAGGCCTCCTTCGAGGGTGATGGGGAACCTGTCCTCACGTCCTATCCGGGCATAGACCGCCTTACTGTGGAAGAGCGAGTTGTTGGAGTAGAGCTTGCGCCCTTGTGTCGTTTCCTTCTGCCAGTTGTTGTCGGTGTACCATCCGTATGCCACATGTCCCTTTATCCCCAGCCACCAGTCCGTTCCGGGAACGATCCAGTAGTCGGGCATCTCAATCCTCACCTGCGGTATGGGCCGCGCGTTGCAGCCTACAACCATGTCGCCCGAACTCAGTTCCCTGTTGTTGAACTCCATGGGCAGTTCCTTCGACCCGAGGGTGAGACGGAAACGCCTGTAACCCACTTGCGCGTAGAGCTGGTGTATGAAGAAGTCCGACGTGTGGTTCACCGGTACCACTATGTCCGCTCCGTAGCCTATGCGCCATGTCCGTGTGGAGTCTGCGTCCAGACTACGGCTGAGGGCGGCGCGCAGGTAACCTGAGTTGCCCTCGGCTGACGACAGGCCGTACCTGTTGTTGGTGAACCAGAAGGGGGCTGTGTCGTGGTCGCTCACGGCGGCGTTGACTTCCGCCATATACGCAATGTCCCGCACAAGTGGTTTCACCTGTGCAGAACATTGTGTGGCTACTGCCGCCAGCATCAGCGCATACAGTTTGCGTTCCATAGACCCTGTGGTTTTGCCTTCGGCCTATTTCGCGAAACTTACGGACCGGGTCTCGCGGATGACCGTGATCTTCACCTGTCCGGGGTAGGTCATCTCGTTCTGTATCTTCTTCGCGATGTCCGCGCTGAGAATCTCTATGTCCGCGTCCGAAATCTTGTCCGCACCCACGATGACACGCAGTTCGCGTCCTGCCTGGATGGCGTAGGTCTTGGTCACTCCCGGATAGCTCATCGCCAGTTCCTCAAGGTCGTGCAGACGCTTGATGTACGCCTCCACAATCTCGCGCCGCGCTCCCGGACGCGCTCCGGAGATGGCGTCGCACACCTGTACTATCGGTGCCAGCAGGGTCGTCATCTCTGTCTCGTCGTGGTGCGCCCCGATGGCGTTCACGATGTCCGGCTTCTCCTTGCACTGCTCGGCAATCTTCGCTCCGTAGAGGGCGTGTGGTGTCTCGGGGTCCTCGTCAGGCACCTTGCCTATATCGTGGAGGAGTCCCGCACGGCGCGCCTTCTTGGGGTTGAGTCCCAGTTCCGCCGCCATGATGGCGCACAGGTTGGCTGTCTCCCGCGCGTGCTGCAACAGGTTCTGTCCGTAGGACGAACGGTACTTCATCTTACCGATAAGACGGATAAGTTCAGGATGCAGTCCGTGTACACCTATGTCGATGGCGGTGCGTTTTCCTGTCTCTATGATTTCCTCCTCGAGCTGTTTCTTCACCTTGTTCACCACCTCCTCGATGCGCGCCGGGTGTATTCTTCCGTCAGCCACGAGCTGGTGCAGCGCCAGTCGGCATATCTCACGGCGTACAGGGTCGAACGCACTGATGACGATTGCCTCCGGAGTGTCGTCAACCACGAGTTCCGTACCTGTGGCCGCCTCCAGCGCCCTGATGTTGCGTCCCTCACGTCCGATGACCCTTCCCTTGATCTCGTCGTTCTCCAGATGGAACACGGTGATGGAGTTCTCGATGGCAGTCTCCGTGGCCACCCTCTGTATGGTCTGTATGACTATCCGCTTCGCCTCTTTGTTGGCCGTGAGTTTGGCGTCGTCCACAATCTCGTTGATGTACTGCTGCGCCTGTGCCCTCGCCTCGTCCTTCATGCTCTGCACGAGATGGTCCTTGGCCTGTTCGGCGGACAGTCCACTAATCTGCTCCAGTCTGGTGCGTTCCTGTGCCGTGAGTTCCTCCAGTTCCGCCCGTTTCTTGTCGTTGCTCGCCATCTTCGCCTCCAGACTCTGGTTGAGACTGTCGCACTCCTGTTTCCTGCGGTTCAGTTCCTCTTGGCGCTGGTTGAGCGAGATTTCCCTCTGCTTGAGTTTGTTTTCCATCTGCTGGAACTTCGAGTTGCGCTGCGACGCCTCCTTCTCCAGTTCCGCTTTCTTGTTGAGGAACTTCTCCTTCACTTCAAGCAGTTTCTTGTTCTTGATGTTCTCCGCCTCTTTCTGTGCCTCTGCAATGGATTTGTTGTAACTCTGTTTTAGAATATATCTGAACAGAACATATCCGATGGCGGCTCCTACGAGCAGAGCTGCCGCTGATACGATGATAATGGTTGTTGTTGTCATTGACTGTTTGTTTTGTTTATTAATAAATACGCACAAGACCAGTCTGCACCGTTGCCGTATGCATCCTGAAATTGTGCGTGTGGTTTTCCCGGTTATGTGCGATGGGGTGGGGAGGCGGACAGGGCGGTTCACTGCCCCGCGAGCAGTTCGTCTATGTCCTTCTCAATGTCGTCCAGCACTTCAAACACTGGAGCGGTGTCCTTCTCCTTGGCGGCGCTGAGTGCCTTGACCTCGGATTTGAGCATCACCATCACATCGTAATATCTGTTGTCAGGCACATTGCTGTACTTCCCGCGTACCTCGATGAGCAGCTGGTTCACGTTGCCCGCGGCCTTACGGATGATTTCCTCCTCGTCCGCGCTGGTGACGGTCATCGGTAACGACACCCCGTCTATCGCCACGTGTATTGTCAGCTTGTACCCTTCCATCTCTGTGTATTGTCTGTATGCCCTCCGGAGCGGGTTCAGTCGTCAACGCTGACCTCTTCCTTCTTGAGCAACTCCATACATCTGTTTACTTCACGCACCAGCCTCTTGAGGCGTTGGCGGGCGGACTGCAGGTCGCCGTCGCTTATCACCATCATCTTGGCTGTCTTCAGATTGTCGTAGTCCTCCCGGCTTGCCTCCAGCCTGGCGTTGAGGCTTTTTATCGTGTCGTCCCTTGTCTGGATGACATCCCTGAGGCTGTCGTTCTCCCGGCGCAGCGACTTGTACAGGTCGATGAGCCGCTCCACTTTCGCTTCGAACAGCCGCAGTTTCTTCCTTTCCTCGCTGGTCATCCTGAGCCGTTATGGACAGTCGTTCATTTCTTCATCTTGCTCTCCGCCTTGTCGAGGTCGTCCTGCGAGGGTCTCGGCTCTTTCTTGGCGAGAGTGATCATGTTGTAGACATACTCAGTGGTCCACGCCTCGGAGAATCCCAGCGCTTTCTGGTATTTCCTGACCGAATAGACCGACTTGCGCACACTGTCGTCCGTCCAGTCGTTCTTGGTGAATATGTCGCTGACCGTCTTCTCTATCATCACCCTGAGGGCTTTCTTGAGGAACGACGGTATCCTGAACTTCCATTTCATGAGGTTGCCCACCAGCATCATCAGCTCCTGCGTGTAGCCTTGGAAAAGGAACAGGTAGTTCCTCACTTCCATCTGGTTCTTGCAGCCTTTCTTTATACTCTGGTCAATCTCCTTGAAAAAGCCGTCGCTGATGCCGTAGAGGTCCTGCAGCATCTTCTGGCACGCTTTCTTCTCACCGATTCCCAGTTTGTTGTTGACAGTGGCTACATGCAGGGACCGCTTGAACGCCGCCATGTCGGGCAGCGCCGCCAGGTTGGATATTCCCAGGTTGGCGGCAAGCACGCTCTGGAAGTAGACCTTTATCAAGGTCATGAAGTCCTCCATGCCTCCGATGTTCTCCTTCTGTTTCTTCTTGAAGATATCTAATAATCCCATAGTTCGTTTGTAAGAATACGATATACTCTGCAAAGTTACTAAAATAAAAGCAACGGACAAAGCCTTTTGACTTTTTCTTTGTAAATTTGCGGGACAAACCGTTTAATAAACAGAGTAGATGAAAGTAATCAACTTATCGGAGACCAATTCTGTCCTCAGCCAGTATCTCGCCGAACTCAGGAGTGTGGCGGTGCAGGGCGACAGGGCGAAGTTCAGGAACAACATGATGCGCATAGGCAACGTGATGGCGTATGAGGTGAGCAAGCGGCTGGCCTATTCCACGAAGGAGATACAGACTCCGCTGGGCATGGCTCCCGTCAGTACTCCGGACAACGACATCGTGATCGGCACCATCTTCCGTGCGGGACTGCCGTTCCACCAGGGGTTCCTCGACGTGTTCGACCGTGCCGACAGCGCGTTCGTGTCCGCCTACCGCTATTATAAGGACAAGGAGTGCGAGACGGTGGGGATAAAGATTGAGTACATCGCCAGTCCCCGGCTGGACGGCAAGACCCTCATCATCGCCGACCCGATGCTCGCCACCGGCGGAAGTATGGAACTGGGCTACGAGACGTTCTGCACGAAGGGTGTTCCCTCCGAGGCGCATCTCTGCTGCATCATAGCCTCCAAGAAGGGGGTGGACTACATCCGTAAGTCGTTCCGTGACTGTCCGGACGTGACACTCTGGTGCGCCGCCATCGACCCCGGACTCAACGAACACGCTTACATAGTGCCTGGACTGGGCGACGCGGGTGACTTGGCTTACGGCGAGAAGGTTTAGTGGCCCGTCAGTTCCAGTACGATGACCTCCCCTGTGGCTGCGTCTACCTTGTGGAGTTCCGACCCTCTGCGGCCCACTACCCACACTATGTCCTCGCCGTCGCACACCACCAGTTGTCTGCGTTTCTCGAACAGGTTGAGTTTCAGGTCCGTCAGGTAGTCGCTTATGAGTTTCCTCCCCTTCATCCCGAAGGGAACGAAACTGTCGCCTTGTCTCACTGTCCTCACCGTGAGCCATCCCCTTACCTTGGCTTTGTCTATGTAGGCGTATTCGGGCCGCTTGATTATGGAGAGATTGTCCTTGCTTACTGTCCTCACGGAGATGCTGGGGTAGTCTTCGAGCGGAAGATCCGTGAGTGGTGCGTCCGCCCCGGTGGGTTGCACTATGAACCTGCTTCTGTCGGTCACGAGACTGTGGGTGGACGACCCGAAGGTCTTGCCTGTGTCGCCGCACGAAAGGATGTCCTTGGTCTGTTCACGGTTGAATCCGTACCGTTCCAGTACGGCGTGGAGTACGGATAGGGGGGAGGTGCAGCGGCAGAGTTTGTCCCTGTATATAAATAAGGTGTCGCCGTCCTCTTGGGTACAGTCGGCGGCGCACCGGTCCATACACTCACTGTAAACGTTGTAAGCCTCGTTGAGGTTCTCCATTGTCCGCGCTATGTTCGCGTCAGCGGCGGGGTTGATGGTCCTGAGCAGAGGCATCACGTCCAGTCTCACCTTGTTGCGGCTGTACATGTCCACGGCGTTCGTGCTGTCGGTCACATAGTCCTGTCCCATCTCCCGCAGTCCGTCGATGATGTCCTTGCGGCTGACGCACAGCAGCGGACGGATGATGTGTCCGCTCTTAGGCAACATTCCCTTGAGTCCTTTGAGTCCCGTGCCTCTTACGAGGTTGAGCAACAGGGTCTCCACATTGTCGTCCCTGTGGTGGGCCACCGCTATGCAGGTGCAACCTGTCTCCTGTCTCACCTGCTCGAACCATCCGTACCTCAGGTCTCTTGCCGCCATCTCGATACTTATGCCCCTGCTCCTAGCCACAGCCTCCGTGTCGAAGTCCTTCACGTGGAGTCTCACTCCGTGCCTGTGGCACAGGTCGCGTACGAACCGCTCGTCACGCATACTCTCACCGGCCCGCAGGTGGAAGTTGCAGTGGGCCGCCTCCACCGGATAACGGCAGTGCAGGAGGTAGCGCAGGAGGAACACCGAGTCGGGCCCGCCGCTCAGAGCCACCAGTATGCGGTCGCCATTTCCCGTCAGTGCCTTGTCGTGGCAGAACCGCCTAATTTTGAGGTATGAATCGTCAAGTTTGTCCATTAGGAAACGAATTTCACTGCAAAATTAGAAAATAATCGCCAGTAACGCATTGCCGAATCAAATGTTTTTTCTACCTTTGCACTCGCTTAAAGCTCAATACACAACTGGTCGGTTGGATGAGAGGCTTAGTCAACGGTCTGCAAAACCGTGTACACCCGTTCGAATCGGGTACCGACCTCGCTCCGCAGGGTTCGGTGGCTGCTAGTCGGCTGCCGAACCCTTTTTTTTTGTTTCTTCCGTTTTCATCCCCTTTTTTGGTCTCATGTTACTTTAATTTCAGAATACGTGATTATGACTACAATTGAGACGGACTTCCAGAGTCCGAAACCAAAAAGAGGGGCGGTGAGAAACCTTGTCCGGCGCAGTTTCTTCGCCTTGCTGGAGTACCGCATCCGCTGCCTCCGCGCGGCGGGACAGGACAGCACGGCGGACAACTACCGTTGCGCGCTCGACTCATTCCGTGAGTTCCGAGGGGGAGAGGACTGCGCCCCGGGACAACTGACAGCAGCCCTGATGGGGGATTTCCAGAAACACATGAGGCGGAAGGGACTGTCGATGAACACCATCTCGCTCTACAACCGCAACCTACGCGCCGCCTACAACTACGCTCTCGACGAGGAACTGTTGGGCGAGGACAAGCGGCCTTTCCGTAAGGTGTTCACCGGGGTGGAGAAGACACGCAAGCGGGCGGTGAGGGAGGATGTGGTGAGACGGATCGTCGACCTCGACCTGTCCGACGACCCGTCACTCGACTTGGCCCGCGACATCTTCCTGTTCTGTATCTACACACAGGGAATGGCGTTCGTGGATGTCGCCCACCTCACCGCCGAGAATCTCCACATGGGACTGATCACCTACCGGCGGCACAAGACAGGCCAGCCACTTGCCGTGGAACTCCTGCCCTGCGCCCGGGCGATACTCCGCAAGTATCAGGGCCGCACCGGCCCGTCGTCTTTCCTGCTTCCGCTGCTCTACAACGTGGACAGTGGCAGGGCGGTGAAGTACAGTACGGCACTGCGGCAGTACAACCGGCGGCTGCGGCAAATATCCGACCGTATGGGACTGGATATCCCGATCAGTTCCTACGTGGCGCGCCACACCTGGGCCTCCGTCGCCAAATGGAGCGGAGTGGAGGAGGCTGTCATCAGTGAGGCGATGGGACACAGCAGTACGGAGACCACCGCCATCTACCTCGCGTCACTGGACTCCGATGTGGTGGGGGCTGCCAACCAGACCGTCGTACGTAAGTTGCTCGCCCGGTAAGCGTCGGGCAGCAGGGCGGTCTGCAAACCAAATGCCGACATGAATGTCTTAATGCATTAACAATTGCTTTGTTAATGCTTGGTGTGTGCTGATTTTCCTGTGAAATCCAGCCACACCCCTGATTTGTTTACACTTTGATAAAACGCGGAAAAGGGGTCTCGAGAGGAGGTGTCATTTCACTCGAGTGAATCGATCAATTCACTCGAGTGTTTTGATCAATTCACTCGAGTGAAAAAAGTGGGGTGTCTCGAGTGGGCTTGTAGGTATCTGTAGGGGGTCTTGGCGTATTTTGTCAAAAAGTTAGCGTAATGGAACTATTTCGCGCATCTTTACAAAATGGAACATTGGTCTGCGTTTGCAAATGCTTCCATTTAGATTGCGGAATTGTTATGTCCGTGGTTTATGGCTCTCTGCTGAGGGGCAGCTACTTTTTTTTAATTGACATCAAGGGGAATGTCGGTTGTTGGCAGTCCTGTTATCTCGGAAATCAGCGTTACAGATATTCCTTTTTCAAGCATTGCCTTAGCCATCGCAATCTTACTTGCGGCTTCGCCTTCCGCTCTGCCTTCCGCTCTGCCTTGGGTTAAGCCTTCCGCTCTGCCCCGGGTTAAGCCTTCCACTATACCTTCCGCTTTGCCCTGGGCCCAGCCTTCTGTACGCCCCTGGTTCAAGCCCTCTATTTTGGCTCCTTCAAGCACGGATATAGTGTCACGGTACTTGCGAAGACCCTCGTCATATTTCAAACGGTCCTCACGTGAAAGGGACGCCACTTCCGCTATCTCCTCCAACTTTCTAAATACAGCGCTCTGGGCTGCCCAGGGCAGTCTTG
>CAVBFD010000057.1:2526-10233 GCA_963594655.1 Candidatus Methanomethylophilaceae archaeon | reverse complement strand
CTCAGACAAAAGGGAATCCTCTGACATGCCTTGAATCTATACGGCACACCGGAGAACCGCCGCAACCCGGACGGGGTTTACTGATTGCTTACTTTCCTTCTCTGGCAGATAGTTCTTGGCGATGCTCACATCCGATTTCAGCACACGCCCATCTGGAGCGTTCTTCCATGTGGTCAGCCCCATGTGGTCTTTTGTATGGTCTGCCCTGGAGTAGACAATCTCCGCTGCTGTATGGCCAGTGATGGCATAGTGGAAACGGTTTTGTATCATGGCGTAGAAATCGTGTGTGGTCGGTGAATTGCGGTCATAATCTGTGCTACATTCGGCATAGATGTCCGTAATTTGTTGCCAAATGCGGCGCTCGCTTGTGCGGATGGAACGAATACGCTCAAGCAATTCACGGAAATAGTCTTTGCCAAAGACAGCTGTTCCTTGCTTCAATCGCTCATCGTCCATAGCAAAACCTTTCTTGATATACTCATTGAGAATCTTAGTTGCCCACTGACGGAAACGAGTGGCTTTCAGAGAAGACACACGATAGCCTACGGCAATAATCGCATCAAGAGAATAGTATGTCGTTGTGTAGTTTTTACCATCTGCGGCAGTTGTTTCCATTTTGGAAATAACTGAATTTGCCACAAGTTCACCCTCATCAAAGATGTTCTTCAAGTGCTTGCTAATTGCAGGAACACCAACCCCAAAGAGCTGCGCCATAGCCTTTTGCGTACACCAAAGCGTTTCACCCTCAATGAAGACTTGTACCTTGCCGTCTGCATCTGGCATATTATAAAACAGAAATTGTATCTCGTTACTCATTAGAGTTCTCCTATCCTACATCGCAATTGATTCCTCATATTTGTTTTCACGCCGCTAAGTTACGAATAAAATCCGAAGCGGCATCGTACCACCATTATTTTTCACGTCATGACGGCATCACATACCGGCTATTATCTCCTTCAGTTCCGATGACGATATGCCCTCCGTGCGGGGAAGCACCACGACCTCCCTGCCCACACTCCGGCAATAGTCAAACGCTTCCTGGAACCCGGCATGTGTCTGGTCGGGGCCTGCCACGAAGACATCGAAGTCCACCTGCCTCACTATGTCCTTCACATTCCTGTAGACCACCACCTTATCGACATACCGTATGGCGCGCACCATGTAGCAGCGCTGCTCAGTGTCGTACACCAGCTTGGTGTCGGGCTTGAACTTGACTACATCGTCCGATTCCTGCACAGCCACAATCAGACTGTCGCCAAGTGACTTTGCCTTACGGAACAGTTCCACATGTCCTATATGCAAAAGGTCGTACACTCCCACCGTGAATATTCTCTTCATATATCGTGTATAGGTTTTAATTGACTAACGTGTTGACTCATGCCGGACTATACCCTCGTCGAATTCTCTGTAAGGCAGGTTCAAGTCCATGAAATGGAAGTTGTGCTGGTGGACCTTACCGGGCGGAGGCGGAGTCATGTAGTCACCGAACAACTGCGTGAGGTAAGCGTCGTTATCCTTCATGCCCCATACGGTTCTGTCCTCAAACCGGATGGGGGTCGGGTCGCCCAGCACAGCCTCCCTGTCCACCATACTCCTGAGTCCATCGTTATGGTTTACCGCAGCCAGCCTGTGGCTGTTGAAATCATACTTCATCATGTGGCGTTTTATCTTATTCTGAAGTCCAGGCAACGTATAGAGTTTCCTTGCCGCGAGAGGAAGCCAGCTCGACATCCCGTGACCATGCCTGTAGGGGTCTCTGCACAGGAAGTAAAGTGCTTTCCTCATATATTCGTACTCCATCTGGTAAAGACGCCGGGTCAGTCTGCCGTCGGGCGCACCGTCAATGGGGAACACGTCCACGTAGACGCCACCAAGATAATAGAGGTGGGGACGCTCAATCAGTGTGGTGCCTGCATCCTGTATCTTTCCGAAATGGAGCGGATAGCGGTTGTCGTTCTCAAAGCAGACGAACTCATACGGTTCGGGCAACCACTCCCTGCTGTGCGCTATCAGAGCCTCGTAGTCGTCCCTTGGCATCCCGATATCCATGTCGTCGTCCCACGGAATGAAACCGCCGTGGCGCACGGCTCCGATCAGTGACCCGTCAATCAGGTAGTACCTGAGTCCGTGCTTCACACACATGTCATGAATCACCTGAAGGATATCGAGCAGCCTCAACTGCAGTTGTCTTATATCATAGTTTGCCATCTGTCCAATTCTATTTTCTTCCCAATGCGGTTTCGTATATGTCCATCAGTTGCCGTGCCAGTACCGTAGGATGGAACGTGTCCATCGCATACCTGTGGCCCTCCTCTATCATCCTCGCGCGCAGTTCAGTGTCCGTCAGCACCGTAGCCATACTGTCAGCCAACGCCCTGATGTCATCGGGGGCTACCGTGACCGACGCCGGACCTGCCGCCTCGGGCAGACTGCTCACGTTACTGGTGATGACAGGGCAGTCACACAGCAGTGCCTCGACTACAGGCAGACCGAAGCCCTCATAGAACGAGGGGTAGACGAAAAGGCTCGCGCCTTGGTAAATCCGTCTCAGTTCACGACCATCCATTATCCGTTTCCAGATGAACAGACGTTCCATGCCGTGTTCCGCAATATACCGCTCCACCTGCCGTTTGTAACTTCCGCCACCGCCCACCACCACGAGCGGTATCTGCAAGTCGCGCGGCAAAAGATCCATCGCCCTGACTATACCCAACAGGTTCTTCCGTGAGTTGACCGAACCGACGTACAACATGTAAGGGCGGTCAACCGCGGCCTTGCCGTCAGTGGTGTCCCCACCGCCGTTGTAGTAGATGGGACTGACGGGCTGGTAGAGTACGCTTATCCTCTCCTCCGGCACTCCGTAGAAGCGTATTATATCACGCTTGGTACACTCGCTGATCGCTATTATGCGGTCAGCGTGCCTACAGGCATAACTCCATTTCCTGTCGTATATGGTCCTGTCCATCCAATGGTACATGTCGGGGAAGGTCTTGAACGCCACATCGTGGATGGTGACCACGGACGCCATGTCCTTGCCTGACAATCCCACAGGCAGTTCGTTGCTCAGTCCGTGGAAAAGTTCTACGCCGTCCCTCTCCAGACAACCGGGCAAGCCCCACGTGCGCCATAAGCCGCCTCTAATCATACCGTCCGGCACGACAGTGTGGCAATGGGCCTTACTGAGGTACGGACGCGTGACGGCATTGTCCGTCACCTTAGGGGTGTAGAGCCAATAGTCCCCCTGCGGAAACATTGCCGTCAATATGTCTATTGTCGTGCGGCTGTGGTTTCCGAGACCAGTGAAATTATTGTATAGCCTCTTGGCGTCAAACCCTATTCTCATAACCCTTTACGATATACACGCACATTGCCGTGTCCTGTAGTCCACAGCACACCGCACTTGCATAATCATCGGACAAAGGTAGCTGATTAAAATGAATTACACAAAAAGAAGCGTGGAAAGTTTGGTATTCGTACGATAATTGCTACCTTCGTCTCTGAAAATTCAGAAGGACTAATATGAAACGGACACTGATCACACTGGCTTCCATCGTTTATTTCATCGTTGGCATCGCCCAATTCGACAATGTGGAAATCGAACCGCTGAACCGCGGCGTGCAGACTGCAGTGGACGAGGTGACTCTGGTGTTCCAGGACTCCGAAGGATATATATGGTACGGAACGAACGACGGACTGTGCAGGGACGACGGCTACGGCATACACATATTCAGGAAGGACGTGTCAGAGCCCAACTCCGTTGACATCTATGCGGTATTCAGTATCGCCGAGGACAGAGCCTACCACCTGTGGGTGGGTACGGCAAATGGACTGCTGAGAATAGACAAGACCACATTCGAGATCAGGCGCATGGACGTTGACGGTCTGAACAACTACGTCATAAACCACATGATAGCCAGTGCGGACGGCACGATATGGGCGATGGGCCACAAGGCTCTGTTCCATATCCGGCCCGACACCAAGGTCATAAAGAGATACGACATGCCCGAGGGCATCTCATGCCTTTACGAGGACAGTAAGCAGCGGCTTTACGTGTCGAGGAACTACCAGGGACTGATGATGAAACAGGCTGGCAGCGACGAGTTCCACAACATCGCCCCCTACTTCCGGGTCACGGTCATGCTGGAGGACTCCACACACGAGTGCTACTGGATGTTCGACCGCTACAAGGGTTTCTTCAAATACACGGAGAACGAAAGCGGCAAGCCGGGCAGGTTGGAGCAACAGACACAGTTGGACTATGAGTTGAATGACTTCTACACACATATTGTGCAGGACGACAACTACCATTACATCTGGGCGTTGTCGTACTACAAAGGACTGCAGGTGTTCAAGGTAACTGACGAGGGACGGCTGCAGGAGGTCTCGACGGCATCGTTCGCGCCACAGGCCAAGCAGATTCTCTACAGCATCATGAAGTCAAGCAACGGCCACCTGTGGGTCACAGGCTTCGACACCAACAGTTTCATCATCAACCTGAACAAGCACGACATGACGTATGACCATCTGGACTGGTTGAAGGAGACGACCCGGTTCTCCCCTGCCGTCATATCCATGTACCGTGACTCCGGCGGCATATTCTGGCTTCAGCAGAAACGCAGTGACATGTACCTGTACAATCAGCAGACAGGCGAATACGTGTCCGCCTCACAGTACTCTGACGGGAAACAGTTGCCCCTGTACGCCGCAAGCGGTCTCGCTCCTTCGCACAGGGACAATCATGTGTGGACCATCCTCAACGGTGGTAATATCATCCACCTGCTGGAGAGAACAGGCATGAAGGTGAGCGCGGCACGGACGGTGGACATGAACGACTCGGGACAGGACGCGGGAACGGCGATATGTGTGTATGAGGACACACGGTACAACCTGTGGATAGGTACAAGTAAAGGCGTGTGCGTGTATAAGGACAAGACACGAAGACTTGAGGTGGTCTCGGCATCAGTGGGGCAGGTGTCAGGTTTCACCGAGACTCCCGACGGCAGTATTTGGTGTACCGTCCGCAACAGGGGACTGGCGCGCATCGACCGGAAAGGCACGGTCACACTACTTCCCATACAGCTCGACCTTCAGACAGTGGCCGCCACGTCCGACGGACTGCTGTGGGTCGGGGCGCGCGAGGGACGGTTCTACCGGGTTGACCCGAAGAAGCCGGAGGGGCAGCAGGTAGAGGACTACACGGAGAGGTGCGGCATCACCACCGACAAGGTGGACAAGGTGATGGCGGACTGCTTCGACCACCTGTGGATTATCACCGGCCACGAAGCGAAAGAGTTCAACCCGAACAACGGGGCGTTCCGGCTCATATCCACCTATGACAACAGCTGCCAGATGATACGTTTCGTGCCACAGTCGGCGTTCATCTGTCCGGCGGACAACCATATATATATAGGTGGCATTCCAGGCTTTGTGTCCTTCACCCCCTCACAGACCATGGAATACCTGTCGGACAGCGTGCGTGTGCGCATCACGGATTTGTGGACAAACGGCAAGTCCGTATGGTTCGACCACGCGCGCCACTCCCAGGACAGTCAGTTCACGTTGGAGTCAGGCGACCACAACATAAGCATCCACTTCTCGTCACTCGACTTCGAAGCCATCCACAACATCCGCTATGCCTATAAGATGGAGGGGGTGGACGACACCTGGACAGTGCTTATGGCAGGGGACAACAAAGCCACATACAACCGTCTGCCCAAGGGCGAGTACGTGTTCAAGGTGAGGGCTACAGACGCCAACGGCAGGTGGAGCGACGACATCACCGAACTGACCGTCATCCGCCGTCCGGCATGGTACGAGTCCAACCTCGCCTGTTGCGTTTATGTCCTGTTGGCTATCCTCACGATAGGTGTGGTGGGACTGACATACAAGCGGCGGTTGGACAGGAAGAGCCGCCAGACGCTTCAGGAGAACATCACACAGGCGAAGATGGTGTATTTCACCAGCATATCACACGAGCTGCTCACTCCGCTCACCATCATCAAGTGTCTGTTGGAGGAGATGAGGCCGGCCAATGCGGACGACACGCACAAGCTGAATCTGATAAAGTCCAACGTGGCGCGGTTGCGCCGGTTGCTCCAGCAGGTGCTCGACTTCCGCAAAGTGGAGAGCAGGAACATGAGACTGTACGTAGAGAGGGGCAACATCACCCGGTTCCTGCAAGCCGTCTGCAAGGAGAGCTTCGATCCGCTCGCAAGGAACAAGGACATCCAGTTCCAGACGATGTTCAACGTGTCGGACATGATCGGTTACTTCGACCGTGACAAGTTGGAGAAGATACTGTTCAACCTCATGTCCAACGCGTTCAAGTACACCCCCAACGGCAAGACTGTCACCCTCAGCGCCAAGATCAATCCCGACGGCATCCTGTGGCTGAGTGTCAGGGACGAGGGGGTCGGCATCGAGGAGAGGGAGCAGAAGTTCATCTTCAACCGCTTCTATTCGTCGAAGAAGAACAACAACAGTATCTCCAACGGCATCGGACTGTCACTCACCAAGGAGCTGGTGGAACTCCACCACGGCACCATATCCGTCAACAGTCAGGTGGGCAAGGGTTCCGAGTTCATCGTGCAGTTGCCTACCGACAAGGAGAGTTTCGCCCCCGAGGAGATTCGTGAGACTGTGGAGGACGAGCAGATAAAACTCCTCAACGAGACGAAGAACAGCGTACAGACCTCCGCCGACGGTGACAAGGACTACCTGTTGATTGTGGAGGACAACCGCGACCTGCTTTATGTCATGCAGGAGGTCCTGTCGCGCCACTACAACGTGTGTGTGGCCACCAACGGACTGGAAGCCCTCGACATCATACACGACGAGAACATCCGGATCATCATCAGTGACATAAGTATGCCTAAGATGGACGGCATAGAGCTGTGCAGACGCGTCAAGCAGGACATCAACACCAGTCACCTCGTCTTCGTGATGCTGACTGCCAGCATCAGTAGCCAGTCGCAGATTGAGGCGTACAACGCCGGAGCCGACGCGTACGTGACCAAACCGTTCGAGACGGACGTGCTTATCTCACTTCTGGCGCACCTCAAGGAGCAGCACCTGCGCCATCAGGAGGAGTTCAGGAACAACGTCAACGAGACATCGGCAAAGCAACTTGCAGCCAACCAGATTGACCAGGAATTCATAGACCGCGCCATCCTCTTCGTAGAGGAACACCTCGACAGCGACAAACTGGACGTGGAGTATCTGGCAAGGGGTATGAACATGAGCCGTTCCACTTTCTCCAGGAAGATAAAGGCCATAACCGGACAGACGGCGTTCGAGTTCATCAAGAACCTGCGGCTGAAAGCAGCGTACAGGATGCTTGAAGACCCTATGAACGGTGTCCTCGACGTGATGGAGAGAGTGGGCTACAACGACCACCGTACATTCACACAGTCGTTCAAGGAGATGTTCGGGATACTGCCGAGTGAGGTCAAGTGAGGCAGGACGGGCTTTGTTGGCCCAGTCCGCCACGGCGCATTACCGATTCAAAGATTCCCGAATACAGTGCAAAATGCACTCGTATTGGCATTTTATTTTGTTTTTCTTCATTTGTTTAAAGAAAAAGCCATAACTTTGCACCGTCTCGTCTGACGGTCGACGCAACAGCAGAAGCCCGAAGGGTGGGATGACATATATTGGAAAGCGTTTACTTAACGCTTTGTTCTTGACGTATCGAAACTTCGCAACTTT
>CAVBFD010000057.1:0-2516 GCA_963594655.1 Candidatus Methanomethylophilaceae archaeon | reverse complement strand
GCTCGTTCAACCGTGATGGGCAATGCGAAGGCCTCGATACGTGGGACGGGTGACAGTACAGCGACCCACGCTTTTTATATATCGTCCAGTTGAAACCGATTTAATGACATTCTTGTAGGGGTGGCTGCAAGAGACTATCGACTCGGGGCGTTATGGCTTTCAGAACTATCATCAGTAAGGTTTACGGCAAATCACGTAATCTAATCCTCTACGGCATTATCGGGTGCTGCTCCTCCGGCTTGGACTTCCTGATCTACACATTCTTCGTTTCTGCCTTAGGATGGCATCACATCGTGTCCAACTCAGTCTCTGTCCTTGCCGGCATAACCACCAGTTTTACGCTGAACCGCAGCTACAACTTCAAGGTCAAGGACAAGCCCAGACAACGCTTCTCCATCTTCCTCACCGTCGGTCTGTGCGGCATGATGCTCAGTAACCTTATTCTCTGGTGCTGTATCGACCAGATGGAGATGAGTAAGATTGTCTCAAAACTGTTGTCCATCGTCCTGGTGGTGCTTTTCCAGTTTCTGCTAAACAAGTACATCACGTTCAAACCAACACAACAATAATTATGAGTAAGATCTATTTCGTGCTTCCCGCCTATAACGAGGAGGCCAATATCGAGGAGACTATCCGGCAGTGGTATCCCGTGGTGGAAAGATGCGGCGCTGACTGTAGGCTTGTCATCGCCAATGACGGCAGCAGGGACAAGACGTATGAGAAGATGGTGGCGCTACAGGCGGAGTTGCCTCAGTTCATCCCATTGGACAAGCCCAACCAAGGACATGGGCCTACGGTCTTGTACCTCTACCGCTATGCCATAGACCAGGGTGCCGACTACATCTTCCAGACCGATTCGGACGGACAGACCAATCCGCAGGAGTTTGAGGCGTTTCTGAACGCGAGCAGTGATTACGACTGTGTGATGGGTTGTCGCCCTGTGCGCGGGGACGGCAAAGACCGTAAGATGGTGGAAAACGTGTTGCGCACCTACGTCTGGATGTTCTTCCGCGTTTGGGTACCCGACGCCAATGCCCCTTTCCGGTTGATGAAAGCGTCGGTCGTGGCAAAATACCTGAACCTGATGCCGACCGACTTCAATCTGCCCAATGCGGTTCTCGCCGCCTGTTTCAGCAAGTTCGGCGAGAAAGTGAAATACATCGACATCACCTTCAAGCCACGGCAAGGGGGTGTCAACTCCATCAATCCCCGAAAAATATTCAAGATAGGATGGAAAGCCATCAGCGATTTTTGGGAAATAAGTAAAACAATAAAACGCATAAAATGAAAACAGAGTCTTTGAAAATGAACAAGGAACGGATAATCCTGTTCTTTGTATTGCTGGTAATCTTCCTATGGTATGCCTCACAACTGACACGTTGTGGACTATGGTATGATGAAGCTATAGAATATTTCTATTCCAAGTATGTCGGGGCATTACCGGAGATTATGTCGGGCAATTCGGGAGGTGCCAACATGTACGAACGAATATGTTCCACTTTTCAGCCACCGTTATATAACGTCTTGATGTATTTCTGGCTATTACTGTTTGATAGTGAGGAGTCTTTCCGGTTAGCAGGAGTCCTCGTCACATTTGTTGGAGCTATAGGTTTTTACAAGTCAGTAAAGGTTATATCCAATTCTGTATGGGCTACTTGCAGCATTGTGGTTTACTTGATGACAAGATCCGTCATGTGTTATGCACTTGAATGTGCAGAGTATAATTTGATGTTGTGCATGGAGTCGTGGGCGTTGTACTACTTTGTGAAATTTCTGAATGGGACGGACTTCAAGCGGCGGAGGAACAGCTTTTATGGATTCCTCGCATTCTCCGTACTTGCTGCATACAGCCAGTACGGAGCCATACTGTTAGTGGTTCCGTTATGTGTCGTGATGTTCATAGACACAGCCAAGAAAGGCGACAAAAGATTGCTTGCGGTAATGATTGCGAGTGTCGCCGTAGTCATGGTCTTCTTTGCCGCGCCTCTGATTTACTTCTTTCTTATTCCACAAATGGAACACCAAAACTCGATAGGAGTCTCTCATTATCCTGTCTTTAGGAAGAACATATTCCATTCCGTACCTTATGGAGTATTTTGTCTGATACAATTCATATTCGGTTCTCCGCTTCTTTTTGCGCCTTTGACAATATTTGTCGGCCTATTTTCCTTTCTTGGATTACGCAATCACAACAAACTGCTTACAACATTTTGGATAACATTGGTTGCCGTTTATCTTCTATATTTTATACTTGTTGCATGTTCCTTTTATGGATATAACGGATGGAATGTATCATTTGGATGTTATAACCTGGGCGGAAGATACACCTTGTATATAGCTCCTCCAATGCTTATAACGCTCATTTATGGATTATTCAATTGTAAGCCATCTGTAAACCCCGTATTGTGCGGTCGAACTTTAGTCTGTACCTTTGCGCGATATTTTATTAATCGCATATGACACACATGACAATTGAACGTTTCCGTCAGATTTATGACGGATGGAAACAGAGCGGA
>CAVBFD010000056.1:0-11248 GCA_963594655.1 Candidatus Methanomethylophilaceae archaeon | reverse complement strand
TACACCGTCTGCAGTCTGCGGCGGCGAATCCGGACATGCGTTACAGGATGAATGTCGAGGATGAGTACTTCCGTGAACTGGAGTCACGTGACACAGCCCTCATGGAGCAGAAAAAGTCACTCATGGAACAGAAAAAGTCACTCATGGAGAAAGACAAGACACTCAAGGAGCAGGAGAAGTCGCTCCAGGAACTGGATATGATGGTAAAAGCACAGGAAGAGTCCATCCGTTCCGCCGCACTCGCCATGCATGAGAATGGGATGCAGGTCGAGGCCATTGCCAAAATCCTGAATAAGTCACCCGAGGACATCGCTTCATACTTGTAACAGGCACGGGCGGACGTGCGCCATTTAGGGTAGTACGTAGACGGTGATTGCAGTTTCGAGAGTAATATGCACGACACCCAACGAACAAGGGCTGCCAAACGGCAGCCCTTGTTCGTTGTCTATCGTACTCTGTGCCGACGGCACAGTCACTTACTTTATCATGTCAACACTCCTGTGGATGAACTTGTTCAGGGCCTCGCCCTTGAGCAGTCCGTTCTGAAGCAGAGCCAAGTCTATCAACTGGTGTACAACCTCATTGTCCTTGGCAAAGCCGGCGATGACCTCAGTCCTCTTGCCCTTCTGTTCCTCAATGTCTTTCTCCGTCTTGCTGAGTTCGTCCTTGCTCTCCTGGCTTATCTCGTCCCACTTCTTGTCCTTGTTGCCCTGGTTGATGGCGTCCCTGCGGGCAGTCAGTCCCTTGATTTCAGCCTCAATCGGTTTGAGAGCCTCCGCGGTGGCAGTCTCGCCAGCCTCCAGCACTTTCTTCACGAGCGGATGGTCGGTGTTCACCACGATGTTCATCATGTCTGCCATCTCTCCGTAGAACGACATGCCCTGCTGCAACTTGGCCATATCCTTCATACGGCGCATATACTCACTCTGGGTTATCACGATAGGGTCACTACCCTCGCCCATTCCCTGAGCCTCCACATTGAACTCAGTACCGGCGACAGTAGGCAACTGTGTCTTGAAGATGTCCTTCAGTATTCCGCCTTCGTCTCCCTTGTTGTCCGCCGCGTCCTCTTTCCTGATGATGTTGTCGATGACATCAGAGTCCACACGCACGAACCTTGTCTTCTCGTTCTTCTGCTCCAGCAGTCCGAGCAGAGCTGAGTCGAGTTCCCCGTCCATCAGCAGCACACTGTAACCCTTCTTCTTCGCCGCCTCGATGTAGGAGTACTGGTTGTCCTTGTTCTGTGCATAGAGGTACACGGTCGTTCCGTCCTTGTCGGTCTGCGTGTCCTTGACCAGAGTCTGGTACTCCTCATAGGTGAAGTACTTGCCCTCAGTGTCCTTCAGCAGCGCGTAGTTCTTCGCCTTGTCATAATAGTCGGTCTCCGTCAGCATACCGTAGTTGATGAATATCTTGATGAAGTCCCACTTCTCCTCAAACTCCTTACGGTCGTTCTTGAAGATGCCCTGCAGACGGTCGCTCACCTTCTTGGTGATGTAAGTGGAGATCTTCTTCACGTTCTTGTCGCTCTGCAGGTAACTGCGGCTCACGTTCAGCGGAATGTCCGGTGAGTCGATGACACCGTGCAGCAGTGTCAGGAAGTCAGGCACTATGCCCTCCACACTGTCGGTGACAAACACCTGGTTGCAGTAGAGCTGTATCTTGTTCTTCTGTAGTTCGATATGGTTCTTCACCTTCGGGAAGTAAAGGACACCCGTGAGGTGGAACGGAAAGTCCACGTTAAGGTGAATCCAGAACAGAGGCTCGTCGCTCATCGGATAAAGCTCGTTGTAGAATTTCTTGTAGTCCCCATCCTTCAGGTCCGTAGGCTTCTTGGTCCACAGAGGTGTGGTGTCGTTGATGATGTTGTCCTCTTCGGTCTCCACCTGCTTGCCGTCCTTCCATTCCTTCTTCTTGCCGAAAGCGATACTGATTGGCAGGAAATGGCAGTACTTGGTGAGCAGCGACTGTACGCGCGCCTCCTCAAGGAACTCCTTGCAGTCGTCGTCCACATACATGATGATGTCCGTTCCACGGCTTTCCTTGTCAGCGTCCTCTATGGTGTACTCTGGACTGCCGTCACATGACCATTTCTTGGCCTGACTGTTTTCCTTCCAGCTCTTGGTGACAATCTCCACCTTCTTGCTCACCATGAAGGCACTGTAGAACCCGAGTCCGAAGTGTCCGATGATGGCGTTGGCGTCCTCCTTATACTTGTCGAGGAAGTCGTTGGCGGAAGAGAAGGCAATCTGGTTGATGTACTGGTTTATCTCCTCTTCGGTCATACCTATACCACGGTCACTTACCGTCAGGGTTCCGGCCTCTTTGTCCACTGACACATGGATGGTGAGGTCGCCCAGTTCGTCCTTCATCTCTCCCTTCTGGGCAAAAGTACGGAGTTTCTGTGTGGCATCCACCGCATTGCTTACTATCTCACGCAAAAAGATGTCGTGATCGCTGTACAAGAACTTTTTGATGACGGGGAATATGTTCTCTGTCGTAACCCCAATGTTTCCTTTCATATATATTATTCTGTTTGACTCTATTGTCTACAGCAACAAAAGACAAACATTGTGCCAAGGTCCCATGCTGACAAAATGTCCGCCCTCCGTCCTACCCTGCGGCGAGTGACACAGACTGTCAATATGGGGTTAACTAATGAGAAAATGCCCCACCCCACCCGAAATAATGCGTGAAAGTATGTACAGAGTCAGAATTTATAACTACATTTGCCGCATCATCGGAGTCTGTCGGCACACGGCACACTCCTTAAACAGAGAAAAATACACTAAAGAACCAAAGTGCTGTAAAATTAACGCTTATGAGAAAACTTATTACATTGACAATGCTGCTTGCCGCATCAGTGGCAATGAGCGCGAAGAGTCTTGTTCTGGTCCTGACGGACGGGACACTCGTCTATTACTACCTCGGAGGTGAAACCAATCCGGTCATGAAGTTCGAGGGAAATAAAGTGTCGGTAGACACCGACGCCTTCACCTTTGAGGACATCCAGAAGTTCTATGTCAGCCAGACTGACGCTGTGGGCATCAACGACAAGAAGGAGGTGACCACTTCGTTTGACGGCTCCGCCCTCTATCTGAACACAACCGAGGGAACTGTCGGCGTGTACAAGACCGACGGGACCAAGATGGAGGTGACTGTCAGCAAGACGGACAACATGACCGTCGTGCAGACCTCGTCCCTGGAGCGTGGGGTGTACATAGTAAAGGTCGGAAACACTTCGCTTAAATTCTACAAGAAATGAGAAAGTGGATTTTAGGGGCGTTGGCGCTTGCCTCCACAACCGCCTCCGCACAGGACACTCTGTGGCTTCACAACAGCGACCGCTTTGCCGAGCATGACATCATCGACATGACACAGTACGACTCCATTGAGTTCCGCAAGGCCGCCATGTACCTTTATTATAAGAAGGACCTCGACAAGAAGATGGACCACGCCACACGCACGTATGCCAGCAAGTACGACTACTACACCTTCCGCAACCCCGGAAGGATACTCTACAAGCCGAGTGCGCTGAGGAACAACAACTTCGACAACGAGGCGAGCGAGTGGTGCTTCCAGCGCAGCAAGGAGAGCGAACACTTCATAGTGTTCTGGGGACCGAAGCTCGGCAGTGACCCGAAGAAAGCCGGCAACTCACTGGACGTGGACCTTATGCTGACACGCGCGGAGAACCTGTTCGCATTCTACAGCGACAGTCTGGGATTCGTGGTTCCAGGCAGTTCACCGTCAACCGACAAGTACAAGATTGAGATATTCGTAGCGGACAGCACAGGATGGAACGCCACCGGATCCGGCTACGACACCAAGATAGGAGCCTTGTGGTGTACCCCCGTGGCACTGAACGCAAGCGGTGGCCATACCTTGGCGCATGAGATCGGACATTCCTTCCAGTATCTGGTAAGTTGCGACCTCGGCGACAAACACGGATGGAGGTACGGTTTCGGCGACAACGGTTCCGGCGGATGCGCATGGTGGGAGAGCTGCGCCCAGTGGCAAGCCTTCAAGGTGTACCCCGAACAGCAGTTCACCAACTATTATTTCGCCGAATACCTCAACTGCTGCAACAAGAACCTGCTGCACGAGGACTGGCGATACGCCAACTACTTCATCCAGGACTACTGGTGCATGCTCCACGGCATGAAGTTCATCGGCAAGCTCTGGCGTGAGGAGACCTACCCGGAAGACCCGGTGGAGGCATACATGCGGTTGACCGGCATCGACCAGTCTCAGTTCAACGACGAGATATTCAACTATGCCCGGCGCACCTGCACATGGGACATCGACGGCATACGTGAGAGTGGCGCGTCTTACATCGACTGCCACACGGCATACGTCAACCAGTCGGCTGACGACCCTTACCTGTGGCAGGTGGACTCAGCCCACTGCGTGGAAAACTACGGATACAACCACATACGTGTCAACTCCGCCAATGCTGGTGACACCATAAAGGCACACTTCAAGGGACTTGCCGGCGAGAAGGGTTACCGCAAGTACAACGTGGGAAAAGCAGGATGGCGGTACGGATTCGTGGCTTACCTGTCTGACGGGTCACGCGTGTACGGAGAACCGGGCAGGGAGAGTGAAGGCACAGCCAAATTTGTAGTGCCACAGGGTACGGAGAAGATTTGGTTTGTGGTCACCGGAGCCCCTACATCCCACTGGCGTCACCCATGGGACAACTCCCCTTCCAATGACGAGCAGTGGCCTTATCAGGTGAAGTTCGAAGGAACCAACAAGTACGGTTACTTCGAGGAGTATCCTGACGATTATGTGCGCAAGGACACCACCGTTGTCATCAACACCGAACTGGCATACGATGGCAGCAGCTATTCGTCAGTGGTCGTACAGTACGACATGGAGGCTGCGAGCAGGGCGCTTGGACTTTCAACCAAGCAGTTGCAGGCAACCAAATGCAGCAGTTCCGCCAATCCGGGATTCATTGCCATCGGGGCCAACTCCAGTGTCACCACCGGCACGACTACCAGCACCAGTTCGTCCACAGTATT
Organism: Candidatus Methanomethylophilaceae archaeon; assembly: GCA_963594655.1. GTDB lineage: Bacteria > Bacteroidota > Bacteroidia > Bacteroidales > Bacteroidaceae > Colivivens. The sequence goes on along the minus strand of CAVBFD010000056.1, from coordinate 6,218 downwards.
CGGACACTGGTTCAACTCGTCGGGTAACGTCTGCGGATATGACAACAGCGCATATATCTTCGCAGAGTTCCGTCCAGCGACATTCAAGTGCTACGTAGGCCAGCACCCCGGTCACTTGACGAAAGGCAAGACATACACCATCAAACAGGGTGTGCGTTACAAGCCAAGCTCGTCAAGCAAGTACTACACCGTCACCTACATCGTGAACGTAAAGGTTATCTGATTCCCCATTGGGACAACATCACAAAACACCTTAGGACTCCAGACAAATGTCCTAAGGTGTTTTTTCTATCCTTACAGTATTGCCATCCCTCACCATTGGCACGAAGTCCTTGCGGTGTTCTTCAAGGTCATCCGGTGAGATATGGTAAATCTTCAGTGAGGAAGACCGTGGATAGCGGTTGAAGAAAGGGTCAAGGGAGGAGTACCAACGACATTCCAAGACCTGCGGTATTTTGGGAAGCGAGTCCCACAGCATGAAGAGTTTGCTCCTGTTCGCGATGGTGATACCTGTCCTGTCGCCACGCAACTTGGATATACATATAAGGTGTTGCCGGACTTCCCTGTCATTGTCCCAATCCGTCTTGGTGTTTCTGTGTCGCACAGAGACATGACGGTCGAAGCGCGTGTTTATCTCCTCCATCTTCCCCTTGAAGATGTGGCCGTGAGGTCCACTGTCCTGCATCTGGTTGGAGAATATCCAGTAGTGGATCATCTCATGTATGATAGTGTCCTCCACAACATCTTCCGGTAGGCTTACCTTTGCGCTGATCACAAACACGAAGTCACTGTAATGCCAAGTTCCGTCAAACTGCCGTTTCCGTCGGCATTTCACCGCGCCAAGGAACGTCCTGGCACTACTGAGCCTGAAGGGCAGCGGCTGTAACCTCCCCTCAAACATCACCGCATTGTATTCCTGAAACTTCCGTTGGATATAATCGAGTGTCGCTATCATCAGTCTGAATGCCTATAGGATATAATATCCTTGCAATGTCATGAAATGCATTAATGTGCGCAAAGTTACGACAAATTCCCGGTATAGCCAAAGGAGTCGGAGCGAATTGAAGGAAATGCGGTTGCGGATATTGACAAGGCCGGTCAGGGCGTTTATATTGAGGACAGCAAGAAGGTTTTGAAACGGTAAAGCACACTATATATAATAGGTATGACAAAGGAATCGTTCTTCATGTCGGTCTCCTGTCTCTACCCCTTTCCGCAAACCTTCCGCGCGCCGTTACGCACGTCCTTCCTATCTTCTACAAGTTGGAGTCGAAGGCGTTCTTCATGTCACGGTACACCTTCAGGCTGTCCTCGTATTCTTTCAGTTCATCAGGTGTGAGTGCGGCTATCTCCGCCTCTGCGAAGAGTTTGGTGAACACCGCCTCCTTCAGAGTCTCCGGCTGGCTGTCAAGTTGGGACAGGTTCTTCAGGACGTAGAGCCACTTGTCGTAGAGCGTCACCAGTTCGCCTTCTGTCTTGTTGAACTTGGCTATCTCAATATACTTGAATAACAGCTTGTCGTTGAACATCCTGTTTGTCTTTTCGTCCATCAGACACGCAGTGTGGGTTATTGAGTTAGGGGCGAACGCCCATTCTTGAACGTCAAAGTTCAAAAACGACACAGCACAGATTCGCATTGGGTTCATGTACCAGTCAAATCCCCATTGAGCATATTCTATCATGGGGTAAGTGGATAAAAACAGAGAGCAGTCCTTGAAATACTTCTGGTATAAGTTCTGCATCTCCACAATGAATGTCTCGCCCTTGTCATTCTCGCAGCTCACGTCTGACACAGCCATGCGCATGGGATGGGCATCGTCTACTGACCCACTGTTGAGGTGTTTCACGTCCGAGATGACTTGCTCCCCCTCGAAAAGCGAGTTCAGGAAATTGATGAGCAGGTCCTTGTTGGAACTCGTGCCGAAGATCCGCTTGAAACCGAAGTCGGTCAACAGGCTGATATAACGACTCTCTGTATCCTTCATAATGCGTCTCCTTTATAATCATTACTGTAGGCAAAGGTACACTTTTATCCGCAAACGCAAAAATAATTCGGACAATTATTTCAAGAACACCTACACTCCTCCGTATTTCCCCTTCAGAACACCCAAGAATCGGACTGAAAACCCCATCAATGCCTGCGGCAAAATCGGCCGAATAATCACTCTGTTTTGCCGCTATGTAAACAATTCTTAATTTATGTAAAACACAGGCTTTTCGTGACTTTTTGTCAAACCCCACCACAGACCCCTACAGAGGGGTCTCGACTGAATGGGTCAAATCACTCGAGTGAATTGATCAATTCACTCGGCTCAATCGATCAATTCACTCGAGTGAAATTTGGTGGGGTGTTTTGAGACCCTTTCAGCCGACCCCCGAAAAATGACTAAATTCTCACATAACAGCCATTTTCATGACAATTTACCACAGATTCTCTACGATTGCTATACACAAATCGCCTCCCATTTTAACAATTGACCTTAGTGTCTCAACCACAGCGATTGGCACGAGGCGGACATGGAGTTCTGTCAGTTCTGCTTCATGTATTGCCTGTATATAATAAGGTATAAAGTATCCCCAGATAGAGAACAATGCCAGCGGCACACTGCTCACCATCTATTGCAGTGCCGGTGATGATGGCACTGTAAATTATACAAGGCGTACAGCGAGGAGCGGACAGCGCAGTATCAAGACGGTTGGGAACGTATGCGTATGCTTGCGGCTATCACCATACAGCCGTACTCGAAGAAGGCCATAACACCTCACGGACTTCTGTCCTTTCCATGGGACAGGAGAAAGCCAAAGCATACGAAAGCAGCCCCGGCAGTATCCAAGGAAGATGCGTTAAGGCGGTTCGAGGAAGTGTTGGGGAAGGTGAGGCACTGAATTGTCAATCCTTATATTTCCACGGATTATTAACCCTGTCAAAAGATTTGTCAGCCGACAATGATATAGAAACAAGGAAGACCACGAAACAAACGAAAAAGGCTATACCGTTTATGAAGAGCGAGACGACCATAGCGACAAAGGACAAGGTGACAACCGTAGCCCAGGGGTTGGAGTATTTTATCTTTGGGGTATCGTCATCAATTTCAACGCTTATCTGTGCGGTGATTCGCTTAGTGTCTGTAGTCTCTTCCTTTGCTTCCATTGCTCCATATGTTTTGTTCTGGCCACAAAGGTAGGAAAAATATTGATTACTTAGTTACGCATACGTTGTAAATATGGCAAAAGAAATAAAGTTTAACGTTAAATTGCTTGTCGACGGTCAAGAGAAGCTCGTCACCGCCACTTCATCGGTGGCGGATTTGCACCGTGTACTTGACCAAGCAAAGACGGATGCTAAGAAGTTGGACGAGGTTTTGGTCAATTTCAACCAGCACGTTGAAAAATTCCAAAGCATCAATAATGCCATTTCACAAATCGCGGGTACACTCAGTACCGTGACAGAGGAAAGCCGTACTTTCAGTGCAGCCATGAACGCCGCCAACACGATGGCGGGAAAGAACGGTGAGGGCTTCGCCAAGCTGAAGGACGAGGTAACCGAACTGGCCAAAACCATTCCTGTTGCGCGTGAGGAACTCGCCAACGGTCTGTATCAGGTAATCAGTAACGGTGTGCCTGAAGACAACTGGATTGACTATCTCAACAAATCGGCAAAAGCGTCCGTTGGCGGTATTGCAGATTTGGGTGAGACCGTAAAGGTCACCTCCACCATTATCAAGAGCTACGGCTTGTCATGGGATATGGCAGGTGACGTGCAGGACAAGATACAGCTCACGGCAAAGTACGGTGTGACATCGTTCGAGCAGCTTGCACAGGCTTTGCCGAGAGTCACGAGTAACGCCTCCACTTTGGGTGTCAGCGTCGATGAGCTTATGGCGACCTTTGCGACACTCACTGGCGTGAGCGGAAACACAGCCGAGGTCTCAACACAGCTGGCGGCTGTCTTTACCGCTTTGGTCAAGCCTTCAAGCGAGGCACGCAAGATGGCACAGGAAATGGGCATCGAGTTCGATGCTGCGGCTATCAAGGCCGCCGGAGGAATGCGCAACTTCCTTACCGAGGCACTGTAAATGTAGGGGTTTTACTTGGAGCGAGGAAAATGGCGAGGGCTTATATTTCATAAACTACAGACTCTGGAAACAGCAGCGGCATCCCTTTCTTTTTGATTTTGAACGAGTAGGTATCGCCATGTCCGCTTGGACGGCATAGAAGTAGATCTACCGTAATGATGTTCTGTTCAAGCAGCACATCAAATTGACCGGCGTTGGGATTCCTCGTATGCTCTATCTGCTTGTAACGGAAATACTCCTTGCCGTCATTAAAAGCATTCTCTACCTCTATCCAAAACGTTTCATGGTGCTTTGTCTGCAACCTCTGATGCAATTTCACCAACCTCCAAGCCGCCACATCCTCCACATGCCGCTTCTGAGCCTGTAATTCAAGCAACTCGTCTGAATGGTTTACATTCAGAAACAGCATCTGGCTATTGGGAGGTGTACATTGAACCGTATTCTGGTAAGTCTTGAACCCCTCCTCATTGGTGTACCCATACTTCTCGACAATCTCACGTCCCGACTTCAACTTGCTGATTTCCCATTCCGGTGTCTGAGTAAACAAGACATTCTTCTTACTGCTTCTTTTGTCACGGTGACTCTTCAGTTCTATGCCCTTGTAGTCAGGAGTCTTGTCGCTGTTCATGCTAATGCCAAGAAAAGACTCAATGGTTCTTCCAATGCCTGTATCAGCTGTCACTTCCGACTCAAACCACTGGCCTTTAACCGAGCGGAAACGTCAGAGCAGTTCATCCGCCACAATATTACCTTCACTGTCGATAGCTTTCAGCACATCCTGCAAGGGTGTGATTACAGGCGAATCGTAGCATTTCTCAATATCAATGTGAGTGATGTTGATACTGTACAAGATTTCTTCATGCCAAAACAGCACATGTATGTCGTTGCCTTTTGTGTACTGACCTAACCCATAAATCCACATACGAGGGTCACCCTTCTTGGTGTTGGGACGATAAAAGGACACTTTCGTCATGAACTGAGTGGTGTCTGTGAGAACACAAGCAGTCTTTATCCGCTTATGTTCTTGACCCTGAAGTTGAGTCTCATAGTTGTGAATCTTGTTTTCAAGGAAATAGGCGCGCATGGGAGCCGTAGAGTCAAGTATACCCTTGTCCAAACCTGTTGGGGTAATCTCAACCTGCGTGAACTTGACGTTGTGGTTCACCAAAAACTTCAAGTTCCTTTGTTCAAAGGGAGTGAACAGGCGCATATTAACCATCCCGAATTCCTCCTACTTTATATGTTTCAACAATGTGTTGGCGATGGCTCTTGCCATCAGAGGTGGCACGGCGTTGCCCACAAGGGTATATTGGGGAATCTCCTTCTGGCGGTTATTGCCTCCGGTCTGACGTTTGCCTTGAAACACGAACGAATCGTCGAAGCTCTGGAGACGTGCCATCTCACGGACTGTCATCGGTCGATAAGCCGAATAGTGGATGAAGTCATCAGGCATCGTGCATACAGTCGGGCTTTGTCCAACAGGGTTAAGCACCACATAGTTGCGTTTTTGGGAATCCAGTCCCTTCTCTTTCAGTTCCGCCTTAGCCTCGTCATAGTCACCATGCTCCGCGATAATCCGCAAACGCTCACGAACGGTGTCGTTCTGTTGACTGGTCTGGTGATTGAAGAGTTCCATGTACTGATGTTTCCTTGGTTTGTCAAGATCGTCCATGTTCTGTACATAGAAAGGATCTTCGTCGAACGTGAACCTATGTTCCAGACGACCTTTCTTCGACCATTCAGAGAACAGTAATCCCCGACTGTCCGGCTTCCCTTGGACAGCCCTTTGAATCTTAGTGCTTTCAAATTGCGGAATCAAGTTCGGCTGCCTGTACGAGGTTGCGGTTTCGCCACCAGCCACCATGTCCAAATCCCAAACCGCCTCATACACGTTCACTTTGTCCTCTTCAGCGACGGTAGCCGGAATCTCATTGATTATCTCTTGGTCATTACGGCATCCTATGAACACAACACGTTCCCTGTTTTGCGGAACTCCATAGTTTGACGAAAGAAGTACAAGAGGCTCTTCGATATTGTAAAGACGGATTTCCCCCATCAACTCATTAAGGCGGTCAAGAGCCTTAATGGGCTCAGGGGTGATTTTCCGTGGATAGCCACGCGACCTAACCAAATATTTCGGCA
>CAVBFD010000055.1:0-11412 GCA_963594655.1 Candidatus Methanomethylophilaceae archaeon | reverse complement strand
TAAGCACCTCCTATTTTTAGAACTTGGGTTCCTCGCCAGAGGAAAACAGGAAAAAATCCGCGTTTTTTTTGTCGGGTCACACAATAAAATAAGGTGTGCCGCAATCACTGCGCCACACCCCCATCTATGAAATTTTGAAAATTTACTTTTTCCTATTTTTTTGTCATTTCAGCTTTCAGCGCAGCGAGTGCGTCGATGTCGCCGAGAGTTGTGCTGGCAGCCTTGTTCTGAATAGTAGGTATGTCGCTCTTCTTCTGCGATTTCTTTGCACCAGCATCCTTCTTGTTTGCCTTTGCCTCAGCGCGCTGTACGTCTTCGAAGATACGGCTGTGTGAGAGGATTATGCGCTTTGCGTCCTTGTTGAACTCAATCACCTTGAACGGGAGGACTTCACCGAGCTGTGCCTGTGATCCGTCTTCCTTCACGAGGTGCTTTGGAGTGGCGAAGCCTTCAACGCCTTCTTCAAGACTGATGACAGCGCCCTTGTCCACTACCTCGATGATCTTTCCTTCGTGGATTGAGTCTGGAGTGAAGAGGTTCTCGAACTTCTCCCATGGGTTCTCCTCAATCTGCTTGTGGCCGAGGCTGAGACGGCGGTTCTCCTTGTCGATGTCGAGTACCTGTACCTCAATCTCCGCACCCACCTGAGTGAATTCTGAAGGATGCTTGATCTTCTTTGTCCAAGAGAGGTCGGAGATGTGGATGAGTCCGTCAACACCTTCCTCAAGCTCTACGAACACTCCGAAGTTGGTGAAGTTGCTTACCTTTGCCTTGTGGTTTGAACCTACAGGGTACTTCTCCTCGATGTTCTCCCATGGGTCTGGCTTGAGCTGCTTGATGCCGAGAGACATCTTTCTCTCCTCGCGGTCGAGTGTGAGGACTACAGCCTCCACCTCGTCGCCAACCTTCACGAAGTCCTGTGCGCTGTGGAGGTGTGCACTCCAGCTCATCTCTGACACGTGGATAAGTCCTTCCACGCCCGGAGCTATCTCCACGAACGCTCCGTAGTCGGCGATGACAACAACCTTGCCCTTCACCTTGTCGCCTACCTTGAGGTTCGCGTCGAGAGCTTCCCATGGGTGTGGGGTGAGCTGCTTCAGACCGAGGGCGATACGCTTCTTCTCCTCGTCGAAGCTCAGGATAACGACGTTGATCTTCTGGTCGAGCTGTACAATCTCCTTTGGGTCGTTCACGCGGCCCCATGAGAGGTCTGTGATGTGGATGAGTCCGTCAACGCCACCGAGGTCGATGAACACTCCGTATGATGTGATGTTCTTGACAACACCCTCAAGAATCTGTCCTTTCTCCAGTTTGCTGATAATCTCTTTCTTCTGCAGTTCGATTTCAGCTTCGATGAGAGCCTTGTGTGAAACGACAACGTTCTTGAACTCCTGGTTGATCTTGACGATGCGGAATTCCATTGTCTTGCCCACAAATGTATCGTAGTCGTGGATTGGCTTGACATCGATCTGGCTACCCGGGAGGAATGCCTCTGTACCGAGTACGTCCACAATCATACCGCCCTTAGTGCGGCACTTGATGAAGCCCTTGATGATTTCGTTGCTGTCATAAGCCGCGGTGACGCGATCCCATGAGCGTGCCTGGCGCGCTTTCTTGTGTGAAAGGCTGAGCTGACCCTTCTTGTCTTCCTGGCTTTCGATGTATACTTCCACCTTGTCGCCTACCGCAAGGTCGGGGTTGTAGCGGAATTCATTGCGTGAGATGATTCCTTCAGACTTGTAACCGATATTGACGACCACCTCACGGTCGCTGATAGCTGTTACCGTACCTTCAACGACCTCGTTGTCGTTGATGTTGTTCAGTGTGCTTTCGTAAGCCTTTGTCTCTGCTTCCTTGTCAGCCACTTTCTTGCCATGCTCGAATGACTCCCAGTCGAAATCTTCCAGCGGTTTGATGTTCTTTGTTTCTGTCATAAAATTAAAAATTCTTTTTCTTTTGACATGTTAGACATTATGTTGTTTGCAAATGCTTGACCCCGATGCGTGTTAAAGCACCGAAATCGGCTGCAAAGGTAAGCAATTTATTTCACACGACAATTGTTATGGCACTTTTTTTGCGAGATTCGCCTGTGTTTTCAGCAGTTATGGTATGCGCGACAATTTTATACTTGAAAATCATCAATTTTTCTCTGGTTAGGGAAATCATTGGGCAGTCTGTCCGCCCTGTATGTCGAGCAGTTCGGTGGTGATTTCTTCCTGCCTTATCTTGTTGTACTCCAGTATCAGATCGTCGTTCAGCCTTGTGGCGTTCTCGCTTGCCGTCTCCATGGCGAGGACGCGTACCGCATAGGTGCTTGTGGCGTTCTCCAGAAATGCGTTGTACATCCTTGACGAAGCGTACATGGGCAGTACGTTGTCGAGTATCCTGCCGGCGTCGGGTTCGAGGATGCACGGCTGGTTGGACCTGTTGTCCGTGTCTGTGTCACCGTCCAGCCCGAAGTCCACAGGGAACAGTGTCTGGTGGCAGAATGTCTGGCGGGTCATGCTTGCGAAATGCATGTACATGAGTTCCACTCTGTCCACCTCGTGGCTGACGAACTTCCTCTTCAACAGGTCGAGGAGACCGTCGATTTGTACGTCATCCGCCGCTGCCTTGATGTCGGTGTCTGTGATGATGTTCACGTCCTTCAGTTTGGCTGACTCCACCACAAGGCGGAACTTAATGCCGATAGGGTAGAGGTCTACGGTGAAGCCGTCCCTCGTCATCCGTTCCGTATGCTCCCTCAGTTGTTTGCAGATGTTGATGTTGTACGCTCCGCACAGGCCTCCGTCACTTCCCAACGCCACAACGGCCACATGCTTGCCTTCGCTCCGCGACATGAACACGGACTGAAGACGGTCAGCTCCGTCGGATGAGTGGAGTAGGGCGAGAATGTGTCTCACCGCATTATGGTACGGCCCGGACTCCTTCAGCTTCCGTTCATATCCACGCATCTTGGCTGACGCAATCATCTTTATCGCTCCCGTCATCTTGGCGGTGGAGGCGACCGTGTTTATTCTCTCTCTCAGTTCACGCAGACTGGACATACTACTCCTCTTTATTTGTGTTTATATGCTCTCAGATACAGTCTCGGCTGTCTGCTTCAGTGTCCCGGCCATACAGTCGTCGAGTACCCCTTCGCCCAGACTCTTCAGTATGTCGGCATGGCCCGCGCGCATCTGCTCCAGGAACCGTTTTCTGAACTCGCCCACTTTGTCCACAGGCACATTGGCGAGGAGTCCGCCCACTCCGCAGAACAGGACAGCGATTTCCTCCGCCACATTGAGAGGGGAGTATTGCGGCTGCACGAGCAGCATCTCGTTCTTCTTGCCCTTGTCGATGGCCCGCGCGCTTACCGGGTCGATGTCGCCACCGAACTTGGTGAACGACTCCAGTTCACGGAACGTGGCCTGGTCGATCTTCAATGTTCCAGCCACTTTCTTCATGCTCTTTATCTGGGCGTTGCCACCCACGCGCGACACGGATATGCCCACATTGATGGCAGGTCGCAGTCCTTTGTTGAACATTCCTGTGTCGAGGAATATCTGTCCGTCGGTGATGGAGATGACGTTGGTGGGGATGTAGGCTGACACATCGCCCGCCTGAGTCTCTATTATAGGCAGTGCGGTGAGTGTTCCGCCTCCCTTCACCTTGTCCCTCAAGGTCTCCGGCAGGTTGTTCATCTTGGCTGCCATCCCGTCGTTCTCTATTATCTTCGCAGCACGCTCAAGCAGACGTGAGTGGAGGTAGAAGATATCGCCCGGATAGGTCTCGCGCCCTGACGGACGCTTCAGTATGAGTGAAATCTCACGGTAAGCCACCGCCTGTTTTGACAGGTCGTCGTAGACCACGAGCGCGTCCCTGCCAGTGTCCCTGAAGTACTCGCCTATGGCGGCTCCTGTGAACGGCGCGTAGTAACGCATGGCGGCTGAGTCGGATGCCGTGGCGGACACGACTACCGTGTAGTCGAGCGCGCCGTGTACCTTCAACTGATTTACTATGGCGGCGATGGTGGATGCCTTCTGACCGATTGCCACATAGATACAATAGACAGGCTTGCCGGCCTTGTAGCCTGCCTTCTGGTTGATGATGGTGTCGATGGCGATGGCGGTCTTGCCTATCTGTCGGTCGCCGATGATCAGTTCCCTCTGTCCACGTCCGATTGGAATCATGGAGTCGATGGCGAGAATGCCTGTCTGTAAAGGTTGCTTCACAGGCTGACGGAAGATGACCCCGGGAGCTTTCCTGTCGAGCGGCAGTTTCACCGTCTCGCCTGTCACCGGTCCCTTGCCGTCGATAGGCTTGCCCAGGACGTTGACCACACGTCCCAGCAGTCCCTCGCCCACCTCGACCGACGCTATTTCCCGGGTGCGCCTCGCCGTCATGCCTTCCTCCACAGAGGTCGTGCGGTCGAACAGGATGACACCCACGTTGCTCTCCTCCAGGTTCATGGCGACTCCCGTCACTCCGTTCTCGAACCTTACAAGCTCGTTGGCTCCCACACTGTCGAGACCGTACACGTGCGCCACTCCGTCGCCTATCTGCAAGACCTTGCCTGTCTCCTCGAACACCAGCTTCGATGAGGCTTCGCTGAGTTCCTTCGTCAGTACTTCTGATATTTCGCTTGGATTAATCATTGCGGTTTTGATTTAATAGTTTTGAACGCAGACGTTTCAGTTCCGCCACTACGGACGCGTCGAGTTCTGATGAGTCTGTCTTTATTATGAACCCTCCGATAAGGTCAGGCACCACCGTGTAGGTCGTGTCCAACCGCTTGTCGGGGTATTGACGGCGGATTACGTCCTCCAGCTTCGACTTTAGCCGGTCGGGCATCTCCACTGCCGACTGTATCTCCACAGGCAGGATTCCTTTGCCTGTGGTGTAGACCTCCAGATAGCAGAGACACGCCATCCTGAAGAAGTGTTGCCTGTGATGGCCCTCCATCAGTCGCAGGAAGCGTTCGAGGGTGTCGTCAGTGGGATTCCCACTGGCGGTCAGCAGCAGACGTGTCTTGTCGGACATGGGGGAGTACGGATTGCACAGGGCCTTCTCCAGTCCCGCATTTTCCTCGAAAGCCCTGCACAGCAGCCTCACGTTCCCGTAGAGCTGCTCCGCCGTTCCCTGTCCGTCGGCGTACTTGTACAGTGCCTTGGCGTACCTGTGTGGAATCAGACCGTTATCCATAACTCTTGATGCCTCCCTTTACTTCGCCCTCTCAATCTCCCCGATCATCTTGTCGATGAGAGAGAGTTGCGCTTCCTTGTCTGTCAGTTTATCACGCAGAATCTTCTCCGCCACCATTATCGCATAGCCTCCAATCTGGCCGCGCAACTGTGTGGCCGATTCCTGCCTTTCCCTCTTGATGTCGGTCTTTGCCTGTTCAAGCACTTTGTGCGCTTCCGCCTGCGCTTCAGTCTTGGCCTGGTTCACCAGCTCGCTCCGCTGGTGGCCCACCTGCTGAAGCATCTCTGTCTGTTTCTGTCTGGCTTCCTTGATGTACTTCTGGCTCTCAGCTTCCGCATGGTCGAGCTTCTCCTTGGCCTCAGTCGCATACGCCACCCCCTTGTCAATCAGTTCGGCTCTCTCGTCGAGACTCTTGACTATGTATGGCCACGCGAATTTGCCCAGGACAAACACCAGCAGGACAAAGACGACGAACATCCAGAAGACCAGTCCGAATTCGGGTGTGAACAGTTCCATGGCTGTAGGCTGTTAAACGAACATTGACAGGATGCAGGTGATGATGGCGAACAGAGCCACACCTTCAATCAGGGCGGCGATGACAATCATGTTGCTCCTGATGTTGTTGGTCGCCTCTGGCTGACGGGCCATGGCCTCCAGGGCGGCACTTCCGATCTTGCCGATGGCGATTCCCGCTCCAATCACTGCGATGGCTGCTCCGACACACGCTCCAATCTTGTCAAATCCATAAGCTTTGATGGCTTCCGCTGTCATCTGTACTGTCTGTTCAGATGCGAGCAATAAACTTGTTCCTAACATAATATATCTATTTTGGTTGTTTCTTCTATTGTTATGCTATTTCTTCTCCAGCGCCAGTCCTATGAAGATGGTGGAGAGTATGGTGAATACGAATGCCTGGATGAAACTGAACAGCACGTCGAGCGCGAGCATACAGAACTCGAACAGCAGGGACACTACCGTCATTCCGCACTGCATGGCGACACCGTAACTGGCGAAGATGAATATCAGTGAGGTGAGTACCAGCACTATCATGTGTCCCGCCATCATGTTGGCGAAGAGACGTATCATCAGTGTGACCGGTTTGGTGAAGATACCGAACACCTCTATGACAGGCATGATGGGTATCGGGAACTTGAGCCACAACGGTACGTCGGGCCACAGAATCTCCTTCCAGTAGTGCTTCGTGCCGCATACGTTGGTAATCACGAATGTGGCTACCGCCAGTATCAGGGTGACGGCCAAGTTGCCTGTCAGGTTGGCCCCGCCGGGGAAGACTACCATCAGTCCCAGCAGGTTCATGGTGAAGATGAAGAAGAAGACGGTCAGCAGGTAGGGGGCAAACCGTGTGGCTTGGGTTCCAAGTGTCGGTTTGATGACACCCCCGTAGATGAACTCCACGAGCGCCTCCGTGCCGGCGGTTAACTTCCGCGGGGCTTTCATCCGGTTCTTCCTGTACCATCCCTTGACGTTGAAGACGAGTGCCGCCGCCACCAGTGCCGCAATGATGAGCGCCGCCACGTTCTTTGTAACCGACAAGTCCACTGGGCGCACGTCCTCGTCTCCGACGGACTCCACAATCTTGTTCTTGTAGTCGCCCGACGTGGCGATGCGGAACCCCTGGTATTCCTGTCCGCCGGTCACCCTTGCCGAACTGAACAGATGCCATCCGCTGGTTCTGCTCCACACTATGACAGGCAAGGGAATCCTCTTGCCTGCAGTGAACGGCAATTCCCATCCGTATTGGTCTTCGAGGTGTCCGAAGATAGTCTCCTTGACATCGAATGACCCTTTGTCGGACTCAGCCGCAAGAGAAGTCTGACTGTCCACAAGACAGACGAGAGTCAGTAATATGGCAATTAGCTTCTTCATATCGTCGTGGGTTTATATGATACACAGTGTTATCCGGTTGTCTCTTATGTCGGCGACACCGCCCTTGAGTCCGAACTCCTGTAGGGATCCGTCCATGAGCCGGTAGCTGACCTTCCCTGCTGTGAGGTTGGATATGGTAGCCGCATGGCCATGCAGAACCGTGAACGGCCCCTGCTCTCCGGGAACGGTGACCGACTGCACCTCGGTCTCCAGTTCCACTTTCCGTGGTGACATTATCTTCAGTGTCATGACTCTTCAAGTAATTTCTTGCCCTTGGCTATAGCGTCGTCAATGGTTCCGACATTCATGAACGCCTGTTCAGGATACTCGTCCATCTCTCCGTCGAGAATCATCCTGAAGCCGCGTATGGTCTCTTCGAGTGGAACCATCACTCCAGGCACACCGGTGAACTGCTCTGCCACATGGAACGGCTGCGAGAGGAACCGCTGTACCCTGCGCGCCCTCGATACCACCAGTTTGTCGCTGTCGCTCAGTTCGTCCACACCGAGGATGGCTATGATGTCCTGAAGCTCGTGGTACTTCTGGAGAATCTGCTTGACTCTCTGTGCCACGTTATAGTGTTCCTCACCGATGATGTTGGCGTCGAGAATACGTGAGGTGGACTCCAGTGGGTCTACGGCAGGATAGATGCCGAGTTCTGTTATCTTTCGAGAGAGTACCGTGGTTGCGTCCAGGAAACTGAAGGTCGTTGCCGGTGCGGGGTCTGTAAGGTCGTCCGCCGGCACGTATATCGCCTGTACTGATGTGATACTTCCGTTCTTGGTGGATGTGATGCGCTCCTGAAGCTCTCCCATCTCGGACGCCAGTGTCGGTTGGTAACCCACTGCCGATGGCATGCGCCCGAGCAGGGCTGACACCTCGGAACCGGCTTGTGTGAAACGGAATATGTTGTCGATGAAGAGCAGGATGTCCCGTCCGCCTCCATCCTCGTCGCGGAACTGCTCGGCTACGGACAGTCCGGCGAGGGCCACACGCAGTCGCGCGCCCGGTGGCTCGTTCATCTGTCCGAAGACAAGTGATGTCTGTGACTGCGCCAACGCGTCCATGTCCACATCGCCGATGTTCCACTCGTTGCGCTCCAGTCCCTCCTTGAATTTGTCACCGTAGTTGATGACTCCGCTCCCGATCATCTCGCGCAGCAGGTCGTTGCCCTCACGTGTGCGCTCACCCACGCCGGTGAACACCGACATTCCGTTGTGTCCCTTGGCGATGTTGTTGATGAGTTCCATGATGAGGACGGTCTTGCCGACACCCGCGCCTCCGAAGAGTCCGATCTTTCCTCCCTTGCTGTAAGGCTCAAGCAAGTCGATGACCTTTATTCCTGTTTCAAGTATTTCCGATGAGATGGCCAAGTCCGTATAGGCCGGGGCAGGCTGGTGGATGGCGCGTTTCGGTGTGTCTGGCCCGAACCCTTTCAGATGGTCTATGGGTTCGCCAAGCACGTTGGTCATCCTGCCACGCAGCGCGTCTCCAGTGGGAACTGACATGGACTCGCCTGTGTTTACCACTTCCATGCCCCGCCGCAGTCCGTCGGTGATGTCCATGGCCACACAACGGACAGTGTGTTCTCCTATGTGCTGCTCTACCTCGAGTGTCAAGTCCGTCCCGTCGTCTCTTCTTACATGTAGGGCGTTGTATATTGGCGGAATCGCCTTCTCGTCACCTTCGAACGTGACATCCACCACCGGCCCTATCACCTGCGTTATCTTGCCTACGTTGATTTTGTCCATTGTCCTCTTTCCTGATTTATAAAGTCTTCAATAGTCTTATGTCAGCCTAATGTTATCTCCTTCGACTGCGAAGTTACGAAAATTGGGTATCATATGGTGCTTTTGTTTAATGTCGTTTATCCCTTTTTAACCTCTATTTTCTCCATATACGCAATGGTGAAGGGCAAATTGTCACGTATGTTTGACAAAATGGGCAGTCAACAACACAAAACGGCTCCGTCAAATGACGAAACCGTGTGCGTACACCTATTTATATATAAGGGAGAAGCCCTGTACCACATCCACTTCACACCGATGTACGTACAATTAGTTTTTCGTAGTCTTTGAGTGTAATTCCCTCTACCCTCTTGAAGAACCTGTTGGCAATGGATGTTGTGCTGAAATTCATTTTATTCGATACTTCTTCAGCAGACAGGTTGTCGCATATCATCATTTTCTTCATGTGAAGTGTAATTGTCTTGTCAATGCACATCTTCGCACTCACACCAAGTGCGTCCTTTACAAGATTGCATAAATGCTGTGGAGAAACGCATAATTTGCGAGCGTAAAAGTCAAGACCATGCTGCGTTAAACAACTATATTTTATCAGTTGCATAAACTGCGCTACAACCGATGTCTGCCGTTTCGTTCCCCAATGCATATTTTCCTCAATCCCCGGACAACTTGAATCAACCACATGAACAAATGTGAAAACCAGTCCGCGAAGTATATGACAACTTGTCTCATTGACTCTTGCACTTAACACATTATATACAACGTCCAATATACCATCAAGTATCGTACAGACTTTCTTGTTTACTGTTATGCACATTGAATTGGCGATGGCGAGCATCCACATGGGCATGGATTCCCTAAGGGCGAGCCACATCTCATCTGTGTCAACGACAACACAAGCAAGGTCTACATCATCTGAAAAATCAGTAATACACGCAACGCTTCCAACAGACGCAAAACCCACACAGCCCTGGACTACGGTTCGTTCTACGGAATCCACCATTACACTGACGAACCCCTTGCGTACAATAAAAAACACATAGTCCAAAGCCATGAACGCACCCACGTTATCCGAAAAGTCCTTAATTACGGACAGTGGCACGCGCTTTAACAACAGAATCTGGGAGTTGGACACAATGCCGCAGTCTTCTCCAGTCAACAATATCTTGTCAATGCGTTGTAACACCACACCACGGGTGAACGTCATTGCTCTCCACTTAGATTCCTTTCCGTTCATGATATTAATTCTCTTTACAGGATTATACGACAAAGGTAAAGTTTTTCACAATGCGCCACAATCTTTTTATATAAAAATCATAGAATTGTCCTTTTAATAATAGAATTGTATCGGTTTAACTGAGGAAAAGCCTCTACCTTTGCCAACGAATTTCGACGTGAGGTCGTACAAGGTTCGATTAATGTGTAACTAAGTGAAAATGCTAAGTGTTATGAAATTATTTTTTGTATTTTTGTGTACATCAGTTCTTTGTACAGTTAACAACATGAATGTAATGGCTGTCAATAACTATGACGATTACAAATCACTTTGTAAGTCGTACTACGGATTGTCATTGACTTGTCCTGCCAATTTTGTGACAGTACCAGAAGAGAAGAGCCAGTTAAATGTATTATTCTTTGGACAAGAGCTGCCAGAGTTGCGAACACGGCCTATATTCCATGCAGGACCTGTCGTTGCTCTTGACAACGGTTGTCACGTAGTTATGAGAGACCTGTCAGATGTCCAAAAGCCAACCCCAGAGTCCTATCCTGATATCGATGCAAACACAATCAGCAATTATATTACACCGTTTTCAGGGATGATGCTTAACAACTGCGGTTTGCCATGGGCAAACTGGTATCTCACAGGAACCGGAGGCGTTTTGATTGAAGG
Organism: Candidatus Methanomethylophilaceae archaeon; assembly: GCA_963594655.1. Classification (GTDB taxonomy): domain Bacteria; phylum Bacteroidota; class Bacteroidia; order Bacteroidales; family Bacteroidaceae; genus Colivivens. The sequence goes on along the minus strand of CAVBFD010000055.1, from coordinate 705 downwards.
CATGAACGGAACAAAACCGTCCGAAGCTACATTAAAGGATGTTGAAGACTGCCGTAAGCAATATATACGCACGGTAGCAGGTACTGAACTTAATAACCGTACCAATACAGACCGCGTCTATATCGTCAGAATTCCGCACGTTGACAATATACAATGTTGTGACGCAAATTTCAACCAAACACTCATGGGGAACAACTTCGAGTGTTATGGAGTTGAATTCTACCGTGCAGACCGATATGATTTCATAGGAATGCTGTTCTTCGTCAACACAAAAAATGGTAAGACTATAGATGACTACGTGGAGCAGATGAGCCACTACATATCCTTTGACAAGGATTTCACTCTTGGCTTGAAGGCATGATGAGAGTTTATCAGCAAACAGAAGACACAGTACACGCTGATTCGGTTGCAAAAATAATAATGACGAAACGTGTAAAGATTCCGTCCGCTATAGTGGATGACATAAAGTTACAAGCAATGTTATGGCTGAAGAATACTGTCAAATAAGCAGGGATAAAGTATAGACGACCACATTAATCAGCCGATAAACTCACGTGCATCAAGCATCGTGCCGAAATAAAGAAGAAAAGTCATGTTTCGTTTTGCGCTTCCCTTGTTTTTCACTACTTTTGCAGTGAAGAAACAAACCGTACCGTTATGGAGCAGCAAAGAAGAAAGTACCCGATTGGGATTCAGACATTCTCA
>CAVBFD010000054.1:0-11957 GCA_963594655.1 Candidatus Methanomethylophilaceae archaeon | reverse complement strand
CATAATTCATTCATAACGTGTGTTTTAACGCTTTTGCCCTTACAGGGCGCACGTCCATTTGTGTCCGTTACCCCAGGGTGTCGCTTCGCTTGCCCTGGGCTAGGCGCAGGCTGCCCCTTCGGGGCGCACATGTCCTGACAGGGACACTGATACTCATAACTAAGAGCAGCTTGGCAGTTGACATTCCACTGTCTTACCAACGAGAAAAGCGGAAGAACCTTTTTTACACGTTACTAATCTGAATTTTGCATTATTTTGTAACGACTAAATCTGCGCAGGGTTCTTCCTTGGCCAACCACGTTTCCTTCAGACCTTTACGGATTTGTATCAGGGTTCGCAGCCCTTGGGTACAACAAAGGTGAAAGCCTTGCATATATCTTTTGCTGTTACAAATGTAGCAATTAAATTTGAGCCTAAAACAAAGGTTGGCATACAAAGGCGCTTATTTACAGGAGTTTAATGAATAAAACCATTTAGTCGTTACAAAATAATGCAAAATTCAGATTACTAAAGCAACTTCAGTATCTCGTCCTCGATGGTGGTAGTCACGTCCGAACTGCGCTTCACCAGATCGCCCCCGCGGTTGATGAGGAAGTAGGTGGGCAGGTCGCGCACCCCGTAGAGGCGGACCGCCGTGCCGTCGGTCTCATGCACGCAGACCCAAGGCAGGTTCTCGCACGAGAACTTCCAGAAATGGGTGTCGTCGTCGAGCGACACCTGGTAGATTTCCAGTCCGCGGTCTTTGTACCTCTCGTAGAGGTCGCGCATCATGCGTGTGCGCTGAGCCGACCCTCCGGCGCTGTACATGGTGAAGTCGAGCAGGACAACCTTCCCCTTGAGTGAGGTGAGGGTGCGGTCACGGCCGTTGATGTCGGGCAGGGAGAGGTCGATGAGTCCCACCTCGGTGATTTTCGACCCGTCAATCTCCATCTCCCTCACTTTCTTGGGGGCGGTGTTGCCCAGTCCCTTTATCGCCATATTGCAGATCTGCTCGGTGCGCTTGGAGTCGGGGTGGAATCCGTCCCAGGCGGTGGCTACGGCCGCGTAGCACTTCACGTCGTCGCGGTCGGTGAGCGGATTGAACAGCTGGTAGGTGGTGGTGAGGTCGGTGATGGACTGGCACACGGCATAGTAGGCGGAGGCCTCCATCGGAGCCTTGAAGATGTAGTCGCGCTTCATCCTCTCCTTATATTCCCTGACAAGGGTGTTGATACTGTCCACGATGTCGCCAGGGTACATCGACGTGTTCCTCTCCAGGGCGACAATATCCGCCTGCAGCCTCGCCTGGCCCTTGCATATCTCCCTTATCCGCTCGCAGTTGTCCGAACCCTCAACGGTGTAGTCCGAACCCATGTCGGGCATACTGGCGGTGAAGGTGACGGTCTCCGTGGAGTCGATGGAGAAGTGGATGCGGCTGTCGCCTATGCGCAGGGCGTAGAACTCGGGGCCCTCGGGAGCCGGCGCGCTGAAGGAGAAGGCTCCGCTTGCCGGAAGCCGGGCGGAGTCGAGAGGCTGTACCCCCTCGAGGGTCATCGCCTCCAGATAGACGGTAGAACCCTCAGCCCCACTGACTGTTCCCTCCACACGGAACTGTGGGGTGCGGTCGCACGAGGCGAGAGCCGCCCCCGCGATGATGACCGCGATATACTTGTTGTGCTTCATGTCTTGTCTGTCTTACTGTGAATCGTGCCGCAAAATTAGGTATAAAAACGCAGACTGACCCTAAATTCGATTAAAAAATCGGCCGGGGAGAAAATAATGCGCCCCTGCCTGACTTGCTTTCACCTTTAATTCGTATCTTTGCACGAATTTATTTTTTTAACGAAAACAAGATGAACGTAATTACAAAGAAGGTCTCACTGCCTGACGGAAGAGAAATCAGCATTGAGACGGGAAAGCTGGCAAAACAAGCCGATGGGGCGGTAATGCTTCGAATGGGCAACACTATGCTCCTGGCCACTGTTTGCGCGGCGAAAGATGCAGTACCGGGAACAGATTTCATGCCACTCCAGGTAGAGTATCGCGAGAAGTATGCGGCAAACGGCCGTTTCCCTGGAGGTTTCACAAAGCGTGAAGGCAAACCGTCGGACGAGGAAATCCTCACCTGCCGGCTCGTTGACCGCGCGCTCCGTCCACTGTTCCCTTCCAACTATCATGCGGAGGTGTACGTGAACGTGATACTTTTCTCCGCCGACGGAGTTGACATGCCTGACGCACTTGCCGGATTCGCGGCTTCCGCCGCACTGGCTTGCTCTGATATACCGTTCGACGGCCCGATTTCGGAAGTGAGGGTGGCCCGTGTGGACGGCGAGTTTGTCATCAACCCTACCTTTGATCAGCAGAAGAGGGCCGACATCGACCTTATGGTGGGCGCGACCGAGGAGAACATCATGATGGTGGAGGGCGAGATGAAGGAAGTGAGCGAGCAGGAGCTGCTCGAGGCTCTGAAAGCAGCCCACGAGGCCATCAAGCCACAGTGCCGCCTCCAGAAGGAACTGATGAAGGAACTGGGCACTGACGTGAAACGCGAGTACTGCCACGAGGTGAACGACGAGGAGTTGCGTGAGGCTGTGAAGAAGGAGTGCTACCAGAAGGCGTACGACGTGACCAAGCAGGGACTGGAGAAGCACCAGCGCGCGGACGCTTTCGAGGCTATCCGCGAGAACTTCAAGGAGGAGTACGCCGCAGCGCACGCCGACCTCCCGGAGGACGAGCTGGAGGAGAAGAACACACTTATCGACAGGTACTACGCCGACGTGGAGCGTGACGCGATGCGCCGCTGCATCCTCGACGAGGGTATACGTCTCGACGGACGTAAGACAACGGAAATCCGTCCTATCTGGTGCGAGGTGAGTCCGCTGCCGGGACCTCACGGTTCAGCCATCTTCACACGTGGAGAGACACAGGCTCTCGCAACCACCACCCTCGGAACGAAACTCGACGAGAAACTGGTGGACGGCGCGCTGGAGCGTTACAACATGAAGTACCTCCTCCACTACAACTTCCCTCCGTTCTCAACTGGCGAGGCAAAGGCGCAGCGCAGTGTGGGCCGCCGCGAGATCGGTCACGGACACTTGGCATGGAGAGCCATCAAGGGACAGCTTCCGGAGAACTATCCCTACACAATACGTGTGGTGAGCGACGTGCTGGAGTCCAACGGTTCTTCGTCAATGGCCACCACTTGTGCGGGAACCCTCTCGCTGATGGACGCCGGTGTGCCAATCAAGAACCCGGTTGCGGGTATCGCCATGGGTCTCATCAAGAACCCCGGCGAGGAGAAGTACGCCATCCTCAGCGACATCCTCGGTGACGAGGACCACCTGGGCGACATGGACTTCAAGACAACAGGTACTGTGAACGGTCTGACGGCTACACAGATGGACATCAAGTGCGACGGACTGTCTTACGAGATTCTGGAGAAGGCCCTCATGCAGGCCAAGGAAGGCCGCGAGCATATCATGGGCGAGATGATGAAGACCCTCTCAGCTCCGCGTCCGGAACTCAAGCCTCATGTGCCGCGCATCGAGCAGATTATCGTGCCTAAGGAATTCATCGGGGCCATCATCGGTCCTGGCGGTAAGGTCATCCAGGGTATGCAGGAGGAGACTGGAACCACCATCACCATCGACGAAGAGGACGGTGTGGGCAAGGTTCAGGTGTCTGCTCCGAACAAGGAGTGCATCGAGGCTGCCATGAGTAAGATAAAGGGCATCATCGCCGTGCCTGAGGTGGGCGAGGTCTACAAGAGTACCGTGAAGTCCATCATGCCTTACGGCTGTTTCGTGGAGTTCCTGCCGGGCAAGGAGGGACTTCTGCATATCTCTGAAATCGACTGGAAGCGTTTCGGCACGATGGAGGAGACCGGCATCAACGAGGGCGACGAGATTGACGTGAAACTGCTCGACGTGGACAAGAAGACAGGCAAGTTCAAGTTGTCCCACCGTGTGCTTGTGGAGAAACCGGAAGGGTATGTGGACCGGCCTGAGCGTGGAGAACGCGGAGACCGTCAGGGTAGGGGCGACCGCCGTGAGGGCCGTGGAGACCGCCGTGAGGGACACGGACGGGGCGACCGTCACCAGTCACGCCACGGAGAACCCAGAAGGGACGAGTCTGCCGGCGGCGACGCTTCCGCTGAAGGTGTGAAGAGCGCGTTGGACGACTTCCTGAAATAAATATGTATGTCCAGTGTTCCCCGGTCCCGCCATTGGGAAAGGGGAACACATTTTTTTTATATCAGAACCGCTAATTGTCAAAATCCGTTGTTATGAAGAAATTGTTTTATTTTGTTCTGGCATGTGTGTCTGCCTTCGCTGTAGGGTCGTGTGGACTGACAGGGGAGAAGACCGGGGAAAATAAGCCGGACTCGTTGGACCTTGACTCCATCGCGCTGGGCGACTTCGACTTCAGGACAAGTCGTGTGGCGTTCAAGGACAGTCTGGAGCAGAACGGGGTGACGGTCTACTATGATGTTGACCTGGAGGTGCCGGTGTCGGGCCCGGGTCCGCTGGTGTCGGCTGTGAGGAAATGGATTGACGGCAGGCTGGGCGGTTCGTACGGAGGAAAACTGAAGTTCGACCATGCGATGATCCTCCATTACGCCAACGCCTATTTCCAGGACTGTGAGGACAACGGACTGTTTGTGGGGCCGGGTGCCTCGACGAGTGTGAAGGTGGCTGTAGTGGCCAACACGGACAGGTTTGTAAGTTACGTGGCTGAAGGTTACGTGTACACCGGAGGCGCGCACGGAATGCCTTTCATGGACGGTGTGACCTTCGTGAAGGACGGAGGACAGACCCTCGGATGGGATTTGTTCGCCGACACCACAGGGATAACGCCCCTGTTCAGGGAGGGTGTGGAGAATTATTTCGCCAGTGTGTACGGAAACGACAGTACGGGGAAACACACGGAGGTGGACGGGCTACTCTTCGACGACGCGAGGAAATCGTTGCCGCTGCCGGCGGCCCAACCGTGGCTTGTGGACAGTGGGGTGGCGTTCGTGTACGGCGCTTACGAGATAGCCCCTTACGCGGCGGGAATGCCACAGGCCACAATCCCCACCAAGACCGCGGAGAAGTACCTTTCGGACAAGGCGAGGGAACTGCTGACTACCAAGGAGAAGGACGGGGGGAAGTAGACTGTTGCGGCTGCGGTGAATGGGTTAAGGACAGTCAAGGGCAGTCGCGTATAAATGAAGACTTATGGACATGAGGGACTTTAGACCTACCGACCAGCTGTCGGTGATTATAAAATACGACTACCGTCTGATTCAGGTGGTGGTGAGGTTGGGCATCCCGGTGGGCTTTGCCGACAAGACGGTGAGTGAGGTGTGCCACCGGCATGGGGTGGACGTGCATACGTTCCTTGCGGTGATTAACCTGGCGCGCCACATATTGCAGCCTACGGACAGCAAGTCGGACGTGTCGCTCGACATGATTGACGTGAACTCGTTGCTCTGTTATCTGAAACGTACACATTATTATATATTGAACCACGAGATTCCGAGCATGAGGCGCAACCTGTTAGGCGCGCTGGACTGCTCCCGGCAGAACGAGGTGACCTTCCTTCTGCTGAAGTACTTCGACATGTACTGCTCTGAGGTGAGGAACCACATACGGTTTGAGGAGGACGAGGTGTACGTGTATGCCGAGTCGCTGATGAACGGTGGCGCACTGGCAGACAAGAAGGGTGTGTTCCACCGCCATACGGAGGATTTCGTGGACAAACTGAACGAGCTTATCAACGTGTTCCTGCAGTATTATCCGCAGGAGGGAAGCAACGACGCGCTGAACGATGTGGTGTACGGAATCTACCGGGTGGAGCAGGACATACGTATACACTGCACCATTGAGGACGAGTTGCTCGTGCCACTGATTAGGCGGATGGAACACAGGCGCACCAAGGCGATGACCGCAGGGACGTACAAGGCCCAGAACTCCTACGAGACGGCTTCGGCTCCGTTGCAGTTGTCCGACAGGGAGAAGGCTGTGGCGGTTTGTGTCGCCAAGGGCTTGTCGAACAAGGACATAGCGGACCAACTGTTCCTGAGTGTAAATACGGTTACTACCCACCGCCGCAACATTGCCCGCAAACTCAATATCCATTCGGCGGCAGGTATAGCCATCTATTGTGTGGTGAACAAACTGGTGAGTCTTGAGGAGATAAGCATTTAGGTGATGATTTTTTTTTTTGAGGAGACAAGCGTTCAGTCCTCCTCTTCCTGTTTCCAGTTGACAAGGAACACATTGTCGGTCGCCCGGGTGAAGGCGGTATAGATCCAACGGTAATAGTCGATTCCTATCATGTCGTCGCTGAGAAACCCTTGGTCGATGAACACTTGCGACCATTGTCCGCCCTGTGCCTTGTGGCAGGTGACCGCATAGGCGTACTTAATCTGAAGGGCGTTGTAGTAGGGGTCTTCCCTCATCTTCCTCATCCTCTCTTTCTTATAAGGTATGTCCGCATAGTCCTCAAGCACGTTCCGGAACAGCAGTTCGCTCTGCTCCCTGCCGAGAGCCGGCGACTCGGTGTGGAGGGTGTCGAGCAGTACCGTGGCGTGAATCTCCAGGTCGCCGTAGTCGGGCAGCAGCAGGTCGCAGTCGGCGAAGCGGAAACCGTACAGCTCCCTCTCGTTCCTCACCTTCAGGACCCGGGCGGTGTCGCCGTTGGCAATGAAGTCGCTCTGCTGGTTTTCGGGCAGCCCCCCGATACTTTCCCCCTTGCTGTTCTCCTTCAACCAGAAGTAGTTGTTCTTCGCGACCATTATCATGTCGCCTGTGGACAGTTCCTCCTCACGGTCGAGTATCTGGTTGCGGATACCGAGGTTGTACACGTGGGCGCGCTTGTTGGACCTGCACACCACGATGGTGTCGTCCGTACCGTAGTTGTGGTAGCAGTTGGCGAGTACCTCTATCAGTTCGTTGCCAGGCACGTTCCTCACGTCTCTGGAGAAACGGATGTGGGGCAGGGCGAAAGGGTACTGTCCGGCGCCGCCCCTCTCTTTTGCCTCCGCCTCGTCGATAATCCGTCTCAGATCCGTAGCGTTGCGCAGGATGCCCGACATACTGTCTTGGCGCACCACCTCTGTGAGGGTGACACAGGTGACGTGGAGTCCGTACGGGCGCAGTGCGTTGGGACTGAGAGCTGGACTGCGCGTCTCGCCCACAGGAGGCAACTGGGCGGTGTCGCCCAACAGGATCATGCGGCAGCCCTCGCCGGAGTAGACGTACTGCACGAGGTCGTCGAGCAGTCTGCCCGAACCGTAGGTGGCGGACGGGGTGTCGTTGGAAATCATGGAAGCCTCGTCCACGATGAACAGGGCGTTCTTGAGTCCGTTGTACCCCATCTGGAAGAGGGAGTCGTCGTCCATCGACTTCTGGCGGTAGACGCGCTTGTGGATGGTGAAGGCGGGATGCCGTGAATATACGGAGAACACCTTGGCGGCCCTGCCTGTGGGAGCCATCAGCACACACTTGCGGTCAAGTTGTTCCATGGTGGTGACCAGTGCCGAGACGAGGGAGGTCTTCCCTGTTCCGGCGTAGCCGCGCAGGATGAACACGTCACCGCCAAGACGGCCGTAACCGCCCTGTCCGGCAAGTATGAACCGGGCCAGTTCACTGACCGCACGTGCTTGGTCGGGTGTCGGTTTATGCCCGAAATTATTTAAAATCAGCTCTTCTAAGTAGTCAAATATCATTCTAATTGAAAAAAAAGTCGCTTGGGTTGAAACCACTATCAATTTTATTCCTTATTTTTGTGCCACGAATATACAAAAAATAAAATTACAAGAATACGTTATGAAGAAAAAAGTTATTAATTCATTGCTCGCCGTCTGTGCATTGGGACTTGTCGGTGCATGTTTTATGAGTATTTACGAGGACATCTCATTCGACGAACAGAAGTCTGAGAGAGAGAAGGCGGTCATCGCACGTCTGCTGCAGATTCGTGATGCGGAAGAGGAATTCAGGAAGAGCCACGGAGGCGAGTTCTGTGGAACGATAGACTCGCTGGTGGATTTCGTGAAGAACGGACGCGCCATCGTGAAGATTGACGAGGACGTGTGGACTGACGACCTGGCAATGGGTTATGCTACCAAGGCGGACGCGATTGCGGCAGGTGTGTTCCACAGCGACACTGTTTGGCAGTCTGCCGCCGAGAAGTTGGGAATCACCAACGCCGACTCGCTCAAGTTGGTTCCGGTAGGTAAGGAAGGGGCTGTGTTCCAGTTGCGCAAGACCGAGGCCTACAACCTGAAGTCGAACGAGTTCGACAAGGTGTGCGAGGTGCGCGCGAGTCTGGACGACTATCTCGACGGACTGAACGCGAAGAAGGTGCGCCAGTTGAAGCAGGACCTCAAGAAGAGGGGACGTAACCGCGCTGACCTGTTCGAGGACAATACCGACGACACTGAGGGCGACTGGTACGGACTCCGCATCGGTGACTTGAAAGACCCGCAGAACAAGATGGCTGGTAACTGGGAATAATGGACAGTTTATAAACGGACAATAAACATATGGAAAGCCCTCATCCTCGTGAGGGCTTTTGTTTTTACACAGAACGACATGCGTGTTATTTCAGGAAAATACAAAGGCAAGCGGTTCGACGTGCCGCACACGTTCAGCGCGCGTCCGACCACCGACTTCGCCAAGGAGGGACTGTTCAACATCCTTCAGAACGTGTATGTGGACTTCTCTTCCGGTCCGTCGGCTCTCGACCTCTTCTCTGGCACTGGCAGCATCTCGCTGGAACTCCTGTCGAGGGGCTGCGGAAGAGTGGTGTCGGTGGAGAAGGACTTCAGGCACTTCCAGTTCCTCAAGAAGGTGAACGGAGAGTTGGGCGACAGGAACTGGCAGGTTCTCCACGCTGACGTGTTCCGTTTCCTCAAAGGACAGGGTGGGGCGTACGACCTTATTTTCGCTGACCCTCCGTACCAGTTGGACAACCTTGCCGACATCCCGGAATACATCTTCGGGCAGGATCGGCCGCTGCTGACCGGAGGCGGTCTGTTCATCCTCGAACACGGCAAGACAAACGACTTCTCCGCCCATCCGCACTTCATTGAGCGACGCAACTACGGGTCGGTCAATTTCTCCTTTTTCACGTGTGAAACCTCGGGCTGAAAGCCCAATAAGCACCTAGCCCAGGGCAAGCGAAGCGACACCCTGGGTAACGGACACAAATGGACGTGCGCTCTGTAAGAGCAAAAGCTTTAATACACATTTCTGAATGAATTATGCTTTTGCTCTTACAGAGCGACATTACACCTTACATACATACCCAGGGTGCCGCTTCGCTTGCCCTGGGCTAGGAGCTTTATGGGCTTTCAGCCCGTCTTTGGCGCAATTCGCAAATAAAAGTTGCGCAAGTTATTCTTAGAACATTACTAAAGTCTTGCGGTGCCTGCTGTCTGTAGCCTTACTTCACTTTTATCACCAGGTACTTGGACACGCTCCAGAACTCACTGGCGTTGGTGATGCGGAGGGTGTACTCGCCTTTGGAGTCCTTCAACAGGGAGTAAGACCCTTGGGGGTGGGTGGTGAGAATCTTCGCTGACTTGGAGTTGAGCGGAATGACATTGGTCTTGCGGATGTCAATCTTGGTGAGGTAATTGGTGTCCAGTTCCTTGCTCTTGAGGACATCGCCGTCCACCAGAATCTTGTGCTCCTTCAGTTCCTTGCTTGTGCCGAAGACATACCAGGCCGTGTTGAGCTGTGTGTCCTGGTTGCGCGCTATCTCCGCGTTCGCCTCACTCTCGGCCTTCACCCTGGAGTTCTCGCTGGTCAGTTTCTCCACGTTCGTTCCCAGTTCCTCAATCTTCGAGTCGCGCTCGGCCAACTGTGCGCGGAGAGCCTCCACGTCCCTTGTCTTCTCCTCAAGTTGTTCGGTCAGCTTGTTTATCGCCGCGCGCATCTTGTCGGCGTTCACACTGCTCTTGTTGAGTCTGTCCTGCAGCTCCTCTATCTTCCTGCGGTTGTCGCGCATGGTCTGTTCGATGAACTCCATGTCCTCCTTGATATTGGCTCTCGCGTCATTGCCTTCAGTCCCCTCGCCCGACAGGTTGATTCTGCCCTCAGCCTCGTTGATGGCGTCGAACCCCTCCTGAATCTCGTTGAAAGCAGCCATCATCTCGTCCAGCTCACTGTCTTTCTGGTCCAGGAGACTCTGGAGTGAATCCGCTTTAGTCTCTTCTTCAGAAGCCTTGCTTCCCTTGAACAACTGGTCGCATGAAGCCATTGTGGCGGCACATGCGAGTAATAATAGAACTTTCTTCATTGCTAATTTATTTGATTGGGTTTGTATCTTCTTTTGTTGAGGCGGCTCCCAGCACGATGACGAACTCGCCTTTCGGCTCCACTTCCCGGAAGTGGGCGAGTACCTCCTCCACCGTTCCGCGCACGCTCTCCTCGTGGATCTTGGAAATCTCGCGGCAGCACGACACCTGTCGGTCCGCTCCGAACACCTCACGGAACTGTTCGAGGGTCTTGACCACACGGTAGGGCGACTCGTAGAATATTATGGTGCGGGTCTCGCCGCTCAGTTCCGCAAGCCGTTTCTGGCGTCCTTTCTTCTGGGGAAGGAAGCCCTCGAACACGAACTTGTCGCAGGGCAGACCGGAGGAGACCAGTGCGGGTACGAAGGCGGTGGCTCCGGGCAGGGTCTGCACTTCGATGCCGTTGCGGACGCACTCGCGCACGAGCAGGAAACCGGGGTCGCTGATACCGGGTGTGCCGGCGTCGCTGATGAGGGCCGCGGTCTCTCCGCCTTGCAGCCGTTCCACCACACGCATGCTCGTCTGGTGTTCGTTGAACTTATGGTGCGAGTGCAACTCGTTCTTTATGTCGAAATGATGCAGCAGCACGGACGAGGTGCGTGTGTCCTCGGCCAGGATGAAGTCGGCCTCTTTCAAGGCCTTTATCGCCCTGAACGTCATGTCTTCCATGTTCCCTACAGGTGTAGGTACTACTATCAGTCGTCCCATGATTCCATTGTCTACTTATATACAGGTGCAAAGTTAGAGTAAAAAAACAAATGCGCAAGTGTTTTGCGGTAAAATGTGCTGTTTGCCGCCCTGTCAGTGGTGGAAGTCGTTTATGTTGACTTCCCGTGTCTGTCAGCGATGATGGTGAAGAAAGCGTCACCGCAGGAGTTGAGGGCGATAAACAGTACATCCATGTTACTGTAAAAAAAAGTGTAGTAAATGTTTGGTGTGAGTATTATTTTTCGTACCTTTGCAGTGCTGAAAAATAAAGGGCATGAAGAAATACAAAGTAAAGGAAGTTTTAAAATTGCTGGAGCAGGACGGATGGCGCATGGTACGATGCAGAGGCGACCACCGACAATACAAGCATCCGGGTAAGCCCGGCACGGTGACGGTAAGAGGTAAGGAAAGCGAGGTTTTAGACCAGTTCCTGTTAAACAGCATTTGGCATCAGGCAGGGTGGAAATGAACGCCACCGCCCATGTAAGGCAGACTTTCATACTATAAGCGGATAAAAAATCATTAGACAAGACATCATTATGGAAAAAATTACGGTAAACGTCGCATGGTGCGACAAGAACTTTGGCGGATCATTCGGTGACAATGTGCCGGGTGCGGCAGTGTTTACGGCACGCACGTTTGACGAGCTGCAACGGGTGGCAAAGGAGACTTTGGAGTTCCACGTCAGCGGTATGGTTGAGGACGGCGAGAACGTACCCGAGTGGCTGAAGTCGGGCGATTACGAGTTTGTGTATAACTACGAGGACGTTTCCGCTTTGCTCCACGCCTACGGTCCTTACGTGTCGTTGGCGGCTATAAGCCGCGCGTCCGGCATCAACCAAGGCTTGTTGTCCCATTACGCCAACGGCATAAAAAAGCCACGTCCTGAACAACGCCGCCGTATCGTGAACGGTTTGCACAAGATAGGGAGCGAGCTGCAACACGTAACGTGCTAAGTGACAACATTGTCGTTTATGTTGCC
>CAVBFD010000053.1:0-14491 GCA_963594655.1 Candidatus Methanomethylophilaceae archaeon | reverse complement strand
TACTCTTGATAGAGGCTCTTTTGTTTACTTCCATTCCAATGCTCCTTTCCGCCAGGCGTAGGCCAGGCCAAATACCAATACCAACAAGAAGAACCCGATGCTCAGGAGAGCCACAGGTCCAAACTGCTTGACGACGACTGCCCATGGGTAAAGCAGCACGGTCTCCACGTCAAACATCAGGAAAAGGATGGCGAAGAGGTAGTAGCCGATGTGGCTCGGCAACCATGAGCTGCCTCGCGTCGGGATACCGCACTCGAATGGCTCACCCTTTACCGGGTTGTATGAACGGGGACCGACCAGCTTCGCGATGACATAAGCCGCCACCACCAAAGTCACAGCCGTCAGCAATACGGTGATAAACAGTGTAAAGTCCATAAAAAAAATATTATAACGTTGCTATTCCAATGCTTCAAATCGAGTGCAAAGTTAGCGGTTTTTTCAGTACGATGTAAACATCGGACTGGAAATTTGCGTGAAGACATGACACTTCATGCCTCACTTGTCCGCAACACCCCAACGCTTCGCAGCAAAAACAAACCGCAGACAGTATTCGCGATATGATGAAATTAGTTTCGTGGTGCGGTAACTCACATGGAGTCTATTTGTTTTCTATCAAATCCAATCCTTGTTCCCGATAAAAAGGGAAACGGGTGTCACTCGAAACCAATGGCAAACGTTCTGTAATAGCTTGGCTTATGATAACATGGTCTGAAGGATCCTTATGTCCCATTGCTTCGTTCAATTGCAAATGAGCGTAAGTTTTCATGTGTTCTGTTTTCAATGGCAACACCGTCAAGTTATATTCATCCACCAAAGATTGAATCATATCTCCTGCTGTCTTCCAACACTTTGATGCCAGTCCTTTGTTGTTGAACGCAACAATCATTTCGCGCAAAGTCTCTGCACTGACACATAGAACATTGTCATAATCGTCAATCAGTGCTTCTACATCAGGACAAAGTCTGTCAGGCTCTGCAATCATGTTCATGACTACACAGGTATCCAACAAATATCTCATTTTGAGTTAATAAAATAAGCTTTTGTCATATACTGTCACAGTACCCCTGTATTTCTGCATGGCAAGCCAGGTCTTACTGTGCTGCTTCTCTGAGACATTGTATGCTTCAGAGTGTTCTTTTGACCTTTCTTTTGTCTCCATAATCTCCTCCTTTATGTTGTTCCATTTCCTGATGCAAAGGTACGACAATGTTTCTTAACCACCAAACAAATCATAGACAGTATTTGCGATACGATGAAATTAGTTTCGTGATAAGTTGAATCGTTACAAAATCCTGCGTATACATTTATTTAGCTATTTATTATTTATTGGCTAAAACAGACGTTTTCATGAGGGGCTTTTCAGACCGTCAAAATTCACCCTCTGAATTCACTCGAGTGATTTGATCGATTCACTCGAGTGAAATGATCAAATCACTCGAGTGAAATGACCCCATCTCTCGAGACCCCTTACAGGTATCTGTAGGGCATGTTGAAAAACCGGCTTGCGCTTAACGAATTTTAACTGGATTTTTCCCTTCGTTGGTAACCACTTGGCTACTCATGCGAACGTGTTGTTGCCAAAAACAACGATGGGTAGTGTGGACAAGGCGTTGTGGCGTAAAGATTCCTTGAAATGTTTGGTTTACTCGTTTATGTTGTGTATATTTGCACCGTCATTGACTCAAACTGAAGGTTATGGCTGAAGTGAATAGCATAAGATTGCCGTTAGGAATCCAGTCTTTCGAGAAAATAAGAAAAGAAGGATTCGTTTATGTTGACAAGACAGATCTCATCTGGCAACTTGCCAACAAGGGGAAGGCATATACTTACCTGAGTCGTCCGAGACGTTTCGGTAAGTCACTGCTGGTGGACACACTCCAGGCTTACTTTGAGGGGCGCAGAGAACTTTTCGAGGGGTTAAAGATAATGCGGTTGGAAAAGGAATGGGCGAGAAGGCCTGTTGTCCGGTTCGATATGAGTAGAGGGGGTGCGGATGCGGCTTCGCTTAGTTCCTACCTGAACATAGCCTTTAGTCGCTACGAAAAGCAATATGGCATCACTCCGGAAACAGGATTCTCTTTGGCGGATCGCTTCGATAACATAATACAGACCGCTTGCAGGCAGACCGGTCAACAGGTGGCTGTTCTTATCGACGAATATGACTCTCCCTTGCAACACTCATGGAAGACACCAGAACACGATGCCTGTACAAGTATCTACAAGTCGGTCTTTGCCATTCTAAAGGCAGATGACGAATATGAGAAGTTCGTCTTCATAACCGGCATCACCAAGTTTACCCAGATTTCGCTGTTTTCAGTTCTCAATAATCTGAGCAACATCAGCTTTGACCCTCAGTTTGCCGCTATCTGCGGCATTACCAAGGATGAAGTGGCGGACAATTTCATGCCGGAGATTGAGACTATGGGCAAGGTGAACGGTTGGACTCCCGAGGAGACAATCCAGCAACTCAAGGCGTACTACGATGGCTACCATTTCAGCCGTCGAAACATGGTTGACGTGTTCAACCCATTCAGTTTGTTCAATGCCTTGGCCGACAGCGACCTTCAGAGTTATTGGGCGGCTTCAGGTTCCACGTCCATGTTGCCTAAGTTTGTGGATGACATGGAGATACGTCTGTCAGACTTCGAGAATTGCTGCCTCGACAGAACCACTATCGAGACTTCAGATGTCACGGACGGTGGAGCAGAACTGTTCCTCTATCAGTCTGGTTATCTCACTATTAAAGGCTACGAGGACGGTGTGTATCTTCTTGGAATTCCTAACCATGATGTCAGACAAGCTCTTATCAAACAGCTGTGTTCAACGGAGGTTTAGACGCTGCCGAAAACCAAATAAACGATAGAGGCTACACCCGACCTTTCGAAGCAGATGGTAGAAAGGTCATTGCCCTTGCTGTGGAGCTGGACAATATGGGCAGAGGACTTATCGATTGGAGTGAAGTACAGGACAAATCCTCTGAATAGGGTGTAGGGTAGCTCTATCGTTTGTTATTCAGCACATAGCCACTGGTTTCACATGGCTTGGTCTTATTGTTTCACGTTTATGTAGTTGTAGACCGCCAGTATGTCCTGGGTGTCCACGATACCGTCACCGTTCACGTCCTCGGGTGTGCCGGCTGTCACTTCAGCCCCGCTCAACATGAAGGCGTAGATGATCATGATGTCCTGGGTGTCCACGATGCCGTCACCGTTCACGTCCTCGGGGTCGGCGGAGGAGATGCAGATCCATCCGAACTTGTCGCCCGACTCCACGTTGTTGGCGAATGTGCCGGCGGACTGGTCCACCACACGCTTCACGCGCGTACCATATACAAGGTATGTGCCGTCGTCGGCCAGTGTCTTCATGTCAACATAACGGCGGATGACAGTGGCTGTCGGGTAGTTGTATGTCTGTGACTCTCCGAAGATGTACGGGTTCTTGAGGTAGAGGGTGTCAGCGTCATCGGAAACAGTGCCGTCGGGATTGGTGACACGGAACGCTTCCTGCCTGTAGGTGACTCCGTACACGGGGTTAGGTCCGATTCCGGCACTGATAAGCAGGCTGTTGTTTATCTTGCCCTGGCCCGGTGTGCATGCGAGGTAGTTCATGTTCTGCATGATTTTCAGTTCCTTGCCTACTATCGCCTCGTAGAAGGCAGTCGCCTTGAACCCGGTGTTTGTCACGTCCCAGATACGCACGTTTATGGAATTGGTCTTGAGCGCGGGTTTCATCTCTGTGATGACCACAGGTACAACTCCTTCAGGGAACGGTTGGTCGAAGGTCACCTGTATGGTGTCGGCGTTGACCTTTGCGCTTCCGACCTCCACACTCACATCTCCGAAGGTATGGCTACCGGCTGGCAGGGCGAGGAACGGCACCTGCTCCGTCGCGGTCAGTTCCTGGCTCTCGGACTGAGTCCAAGGCAACAACTGGTAGGAGAATCCTCTTACGGTCGGGTTTGAGATGAGTGACACCGGGGTGGTGTCAGGGTTCTTGATAGTGTACAGTCCAGTGAATACGGACGGAACGGCGTTGAGCGTTGTACTGAAGTCGATGGAGATACTGTTGGTGTTGGTCACGTCAATCATGCCGTATTGCATGGTCTCGTCGCCCTTGGACGAACCTACGGTCACAGACGCTTCATTGGAGTACCTCAGAGCCTTACTGCCCACACCGTACGCCACGATACGGTAGTAGTTCGCTCCCGCTTCAGGGTAGTCGGTGTATGAGTAGACCGCGCCGCTTCCGCTACTCTTGTCCTTCAGACTGATTTTCGTGAGGTAACTGTAGTTGGTCTCGCCCGGACGGCGGCACTCCACAACCATTGAGTCAAGCATGTCACCGTTGTTGTCGTTCCATGTCAGGGCGAAGGCCCCGGTGGACTTGGTGTAAGTACCAACCAGATTGGTGGGGTTGGTGTATACCACGGTCGGCACAAACTGCTTTTCGGCATTGTAACCGAGACCGTCGTTCATGTCAGCGTAATACTTGCCGAGGGTAGAGAGAGTTCCGTTGTAGTATATTTTCGACGCCACCGCCTCACTGTTCCAGTAAGCGTATCTCTCGATGAGCGCATTGCTGTTGAGTGCGTCGAGTATGGGTTTTGTCCCGTCGTAGCATACCTTCTGGTTGGCTTCGGAGAATGAACCTGTGTCATCGACCGCCCCGAATATTCCGTTGCGGTTCCAACTCGCTCCCCACACCCATTCACTGATCCATATAGGACGGCCGTGACCGTAAGTGCTGCTGTACCATCCGAAATTATAGAACTGGTTCGCTGGCCAGTAGCAGTGGAGGTCGAGGATGTCACAACGCCATCCGCGCGCGTCTATTGAGTCGATGAACGCCGCCAGATGTGACATGGATCCGTCGTGTGAACTTTCTGACAGGAGCCGCATACCTGTACGCATCAGGGTCTGCCAGTTGGCAAGCACGTCGTCCACCGAACACGGAGCTTCGTCGGCGGAATTGCCCGGCTCGTTGTTCGTCTTTATGTGACAGGAGAAATCGGCGGACCCCAAAGTGGATATTGCAGGGTAAGTCTCCTTATAATGATGCGGGATGTATTCGCAGTCGGGCAGTTTGTTGAATCCTTCCGGATTGGGCCACATGCGGTAGCACCATGAGGCGTTGAGGGCGGAGATGGCGGCCGCGTCGTTGTTGTCCGCGATTCCCGCCTTCCGGGCGTTGAACCATTTGAACAGACGGTACGACGACGCCCTTCCGCTCATGTTGGCCGGCATGTCGATTTCAAGGTCTTCCGAGTCGGCTATGAAACAGCGGCTGTAGCCCCAACCGCCTGTGCCGAGGGCGAAGGTGACCATGTAGCCCCGCTTGAGTTTGAAGGACCTTATCCTGTTGTTGAGGTTGGCTGCTGTGAGAGTCTTCATGAAGCCGCCCGAACTGCCTTCGGAGTAGTCGTTGCATGATTCCCCCTGGAAACCGTTTTCGGTGTAGCACACGAGCGGGTGGAAGTCACTGCCTCCGTAGGGGAAGATGATGGTTCCGTGGCTGTACATGCGCACATCGCAGTTGGTTCCGTTTACCGCTTTCTTTCCGTCGATGTACACGTTGCCCATCCAGGTCTTCAGGACGACGCTCGGCTTTATCTTCTGGATGATAAGCACGGACTGTGAAGTACTGGACAGTTCCACACTTCCGGCGGTGGCAAAGGGGGTGTCCCCGGTGATGAAGTAGTCGATGCCGTTGTCTACGGTGACAGCCGATGTCACCTGTGCTACTGACTGGACGGTGTTGGCGGCGCGCGCGCCGGTGACGAGGCACAGGACCAATGCCGTGATGATGGTTAGATGTTTCATGTTGTAATGTCTGTCGTTAAATAGTTGTTGGTTCAGTAAGTTTTTACGCTTTTGTTATTAACGATGCAAAAGTAATGATAAATCCCGTAATGACAAAGGGCAGAATCGATATATCTTTGTGGAAATCTCTCAAATCACTCCGTTTTGGGCTGTTTGCAACAAAAAAGGGGAAAGCGTAACAGCGGATACCGTTTTTTTTACGTAACTTTGCACGCAATAGTAAAAATGGTAATATGGAATTTACTGCACAACAGGTCGCGGCGCTCATCGACGGAAAGGTTGACGGAGACGGAGACGCCGTGATAAACAATTTTGCGAAGATAGAGGAGGGAGTGCCGGGAGCCATCTCGTTCCTTGCCAACCCCCAATACGAACATTATATATATGGTACTCAGTCGTCGGTGGTGTTGGTGAACGAGGATTTCACTCCAACCAGGCCGGTAAAGGCGACACTGATAAGGGTGAAGAACGCTTATGAGGCGGTCAGCAAGCTGCTCCAGCTCTATGAGTCGATGAAACCCAAACCAAGCGGTGTCAGTCCGATGGCTTTTGTGGCTGAGACCGCAAAGATTGGCAAGGACGTGTACATTGCGCCGTTCGCTGTGGTGGAAGACGGTGCGGAGATAGGCGACGGAGTGGCGTTGTACCCCCACGTGACTGTAGGCAGTCGCGCTAAAGTGGGGCGGAACACCGTCATCTACAGCAACGCCGTGATTTACCACGACTGTAAGGTCGGCGCGGGCTGTATCCTTCATGCGGGCTGTGTGATAGGCGCGGACGGCTTCGGGTTCGCCCCGACGGCAAACGGATATGAGAAGATTCCGCAAATTGGAATAGTCACTATAGAGGACAACGTGGAAATAGGAGCCAACACCTGTGTGGACCGTTCCACCATGGGGTCTACCATCGTGCGCAGTGGGGTGAAACTGGACAACCTCGTGCAGATAGCCCATAATGTGGAGGTAGGACACCATACGGTGATGTCGGCGCAGGTGGGTGTGGCAGGAAGCTGCAAGATAGGCGACTGGTGCATGCTTGGCGGACAGGTGGGTGTGGCAGGACACATAACCGTGGGCGACAGGGTGTATGTGGGAGCGCAGTCAGGTGTCCACGGAAACCGTATGATCAAGAAAGGAAACTGCACGGTGATGGGTTATCCCGCCATCGAACACCAGAACTTCGCAAGAAGCACGGTGGCGTACAAGAACCTGCCCGAGATGGTGACACAACTGAATGAACTGCAACGTGAAGTGGAAGAACTAAAGAAACAACTATGGAAAAACAATTGACCCTGAAGGACTGCTTCACGTTAAGGAGCAAGGGACTGCATACCGGTAAGGTGATAACGGCGCGGTTCTGTCCGGCTCCGGAGAATTACGGCTACAAGATTGTCCGTGTGGATCTGGAAGGTCAGCCGGTTATCGAGTGCAAGTCGGAGAACGTGGTGGAGACCACCCGGGGGACGGTCGTTGCCGCAGGTGACGTGAAGGTAAGTACAATAGAACACGCGATGGCGGCATTGTACGCCTCGGGGGTTGACAACTGCCGCATTGAACTCGACGGGCCTGAGATGCCGATACTCGACGGAAGTGCGGAACTGTTTATCGAACAGATACAGAAAGTGGGACTTGCGGATCAGGATGCGGAAAAGAGATACTTTTCTATTGATAAGGAACTGGTGATTGACGGTGAGAGGGGCGAGCATATCGTGGTCAGTCCCTGTGACCACCTGTCGTTCGACATCACCATCGCCTTCCAGTCGAAGATGCTGGAAAACCAGTCAGCGTCGCTCGATGACATCAACGACTTCAAGACCGAGATAGCGTCGGCCCGCACCTTCGTGTTTGTGAGGGACATACAACCGCTGTTTGAACTCGGATACATCAAGGGCGGTGACCTGGACAACGCGATAGTGATTTACGAGAACGAGTTGCCGCAGGACAAGTTGGACTCCATCGCCGACGAGATGGGTGTGCCGCACATGGACGCCACCAGACTGGGTTACCTGAACAGGAAACCGCTCACGTGGCCCAACGAGATGGCGCGCCACAAACTGTTGGACATCATAGGCGACCTGGCCCTCATAGGGATGCCGTTGAAGGCGAAGGTCACGGCACTCCGTCCGGGACACACTATTAATAATAAGGTGGCGCGCGCCATCAAGGCTGAAAGCGATAAATAGAATAAAACAAGATACAAATGTCGAAAATAAGTCCTTTAGCATTTATTGACCCCGAAGCGAAAATCGGTGAGGGGTGTACCGTCGGGCCGTTCTGCTTCATTGACAAGGGGGTGGAGATCGGTGACAACAATGAACTGATGAACAGTGTCACCCTCTTGAAGGGTACGAAGTTGGGAAACGGCAACCTGTTGTTTCCAGGTGCCGTCATCGGTGCCGTTCCACAGGACCTGAAGTTCAAGGGGGAGGAGTCTACCGTGGTTATCGGCGACAACAACCGTATACGTGAGAACGTGACCATCCACAGGGGTACGGCCAGCAAAGGCACTACCGTTGTGGGAAGCAACAACCTCATCATGGAGAACGCCCATATAGCGCACGACTGTGAGTTTGGCAGCAATATCATCATGGGCAACTCCACGAAACTGGCGGGAGAGGTGAAGGTGGACGACAACGCCATCCTCAGTGCTACGGTGCTTGTACACCAGTTCTGCCGCATCGGTGGCTACACGATGATTCAGGGCGGTACACGTACCAGTATGGACGTGCCTCCGTTCGTGATTGCCGCGCGTGAGCCTGTGGCTTACTGCGGACTCAATATCGTGGGACTGCGCCGCAGGAACTTCTCCGCTGAGGTGATCAACGATATCCACAATGCCTACAGAATAATCTACAACAGTAACCTGCGGCTTTCAGAGGCGTTGGACCAGATACGCGAGACGGTGACCATCGGTCCGGAAGTACAGTACATCATCGACTTTGTGGCAGCGTCACGCCGTGGTATCATCCGTTAAAACCTGCATGATATGATTTTCAGATTTTTACTTATCTCAGACGAGGTGGAAGACTTCATGAGGGAGATACAGCTCGACTCTGACGCGACGTTCCTTGATTTCCATAAGGCGATACTCGCCACTTGCGGTTACAAGGACGACCAACTCACGAGTTTCACCATCTGCGAGAACGGATGGGAGAAATGTCAGGAGATAACTCTTGAGGAGATGGACACTGACAGCGACGAGGACTCGTACGTGATGGCGGACACCCCGCTCAGCGAGTTCATTGACGAGGAGAAACAGCATCTGCTGTATACGTTCGACCCACTGGCTGAACGCTGTTTCTTTATCGAGGTGGCTGAGATTATCACAGGCAAGACACTGAAGGAAGCCAAGGTGACACGTCAGCAGGGCAAAGCTCCGCGGCAGACCATAGACTTCGACGAGTTGCTCGCGCGCAATCCTGTCTCTAACGGTGACGACAGTATGCTGGACGACAATATGTTCGGTGACGGTATTGATGACGAGGAACTGGATGTTGAGGGACTGGAAATCAGTGAAGGCAATCCGTACGAGTGATGATGGCGCATACTGCGACGGACATGAATGACAATACGCTGGTGGTTCTACTTGGACCGACAGCGGTGGGAAAGACAGAGCTTGGCATTGCGGTTGCCAAGCTCTTGTCGTGTGACGTGATTTCAGCCGATTCCCGACAGATATATAAGGAGATAACTGTCGGTACCGCCAAACCGTCGGCGGAGGATATGCAGGGGGTGGCGCACCACTTCATCGACATGTTGCCATTGGATCAGTACTACAGTGCCGCTCAATATGAACAGGATGCCTTGCGGTTGATAGGGCAGCAGTTCGGTAGGGGACGGTATGCCTTGATGGTGGGTGGCAGTATGATGTACATCGATGCGGTGACCAAGGGCATCGACGATATACCTACCATCAATGATGACGTGCGGGAGATGATGAGGAGACGGCTGGAGGAAGAAGGACTGGATGCTTTATGTGGGGAACTTCGTCTTCTCGACCCGGAGTATTACCGGATTGTGGATAAGAAAAACCCGAAACGTATTGTGCATGCCCTTGAGATATGTTACCAGACAGGCCGCGCTTACAGCTCGTTCCGTAGGAACACAGTGAAGCAACGGCCGTTCCGTATTGTGAAGATTGGTCTGCGCAGGGAACGGGAAAGTCTTTTCGGACGGATAAACGCAAGGGTTGACCAGATGATGCGTGACGGTCTGATGGACGAGGTGCGCGCGGTCTATCCAAGGCGTGGACTCAACTCGTTGAATACCGTGGGCTACAAGGAACTGTTCAAGGTGATTGACGGTGAGTGGCAACTGGACATGGCGGTGGAACGGATCAAGAAAAACACCCGGGTGTATGCCAAGAAGCAGATGACTTGGTTCGCCCACGACGACGACATACACTGGATTGATGTTGACAAACTGGATGCCGCCCGGCAGTTGAGCAGGGCGATGGACATCATCGGAATCACTGACGGGGCATACTGACCGCGGCAAGTCCGTGGTTCATCCTGCGGTAGTGCGCCAGTTCCTCGTACTCCGTTCCCTCCCTGCCGTAGTTGGCATAAGGGTAGATGGATATGCCGCCGCGAGGAGTGAAGAACCCGGTCACCTCGATGTATTTGGGATCCATCAGCCGTATCAGGTCTTTCATTATGGTGTTGACACAGTCCTCGTGGAAGTCACCGTGGTTGCGGAAACTGAAGAGGTAGAGTTTCAGACTCTTGCTTTCCACCATACGGCGGTCGGGCAGGTAACTGATTCTTATTTCCGCAAAGTCGGGCTGTCCCGTGATGGGACACAGGCTGGTGAACTCGGGGCAGTTGAACTGTACCCAGTAGTCGTTCTCCGGATGTCTGTTCTCGAAGCACTCCAGTACTTCCGGCGCATAGTCACTCTTGTACTCAGTCGCCTTACCCAGTGATTTCAGTCCTTCTTTCTCTCTGTCCATGATACTTAGATGTCTTTTATCTTAAATGCGTTGTATGAGATATTGTCGTCGTACACGTCCGTCTGCTCGCGCGCCTTCACGAACCGTACTGCCTTGATGGTTATCGGCAGTGCAATCACTTCGTACAGGGTCTTTGCCACTACCTGCGTCCACATGAGTCCTATGAGTATCTGTACGCTTACTGCAGGTTGCCCTGAGAACACCAGCGGAAAGATGTAGAACGCCAGTGGGAAAAATATCAGTGAGTCCGCACATTCGCCCACGACAGTCGAGAAGATGGCCCTCAGTGAGAAGTAGTAATTGAAATGTCCCTTGTTCCTGTCAGCCAACTTCATCTTGCTCATGACCATGGCGTTGAGGAACGAACCCACGATGAACGCCAGGAAACTGGCGATGGTCACTTGTGGGACAAAGAGGAACACTGCGCGGAACGCCGAATCATCGCCTTGGGTTACCGGCGGCAGTATGCTGGCGACGGAACCCAATGTCACCACAAAGAAGTTCATCAGAAACCCTGTCCATATTATCAGTCTTGATTTCCTGTATCCCCACACTTCCGCGATGCAGTCGTTGAGGATGTAAGAGATGGGGAACACGAGGAAGCCGCATGTGAGGTTTACCTGTCCATACAACTTGAATACCTTCATTTCAAGAAGGTTGGATGTGATGAGACATACACAGAAGAGGATTCCCATCAGCATGAATGACGCGCTTACAGTCTTTGCCTGTTTCATGATTCTTGTTTTTTTTAGCGTGGTTTTCAAGCACACGCCCCCTTATGGGGATTATTGATATTACCGCCGTATTCCGCACATACGGTGTGATGCGCCAGAACCGGACTGCAAAGGTAGTCATTTTTCCTCACAGTGCAAAAGGTTCCGCAAATCTTTGATGTCCGTAAACGGTGGAAGGGGATATGCCACCAAGTGACATATCCCCTTCCGTTCAATAACAATTAATCTTTAATCAAATCAAACCACTCTATTGTATGTGTGTCTATCCGCATCAGTTGATGTTAATCTGCCTTGAGGTCTTAGGCTCTTCCTTGACGACGACCTTCGGGAGTGTTACCGTCAGGACACCGTGTTCAACCTTCGCCTCAATCTTGGTCTTGTCTACATCGTCCGGAAGAATCAGGGTCTGCTGGTACTTTGAGTAGGCGAACTCCCTGCGCAGGTAGCGTACATTGTCCTTGGAGTCCTTCTTCTCGTCGTTGTGTTCGTCCTTCTTCTCCATCTTGACCACCAGGTCGTTGTCCTCGTTGATCTCGATACTGAAGTCTTCCTTCTTCATGCCCGGAGCCGCAACCTCAACCACGTAGTTCTTTTCACTTTCTGAAACGTTGATAGCCGGTGCTGTAGCGTTTGCTTTCGGCATCCATGTGTTGTCAAAGAAATCATTGAAAATCTCTGGAAGCCATCCGTTTGTTCTTTGTAACTGTCTCATAATAAATCTCCTTCTCTTTTTATTCTTGTTTTACATCTTTTGTTTTGTTCGAACTCTTGTTTCAAGCGTTCACTTGACATAATGCAAACGGTTGTGCCAATAGGAAATGGGAGTAATGTATAAGACAAAATTGCAGATAACTATGCCATAATGGCAGTTGTGCGACCTGTACCTACTATGCGGCCAAGGGAAAGAAGGAATTTTCAAACACACAAGAGTGCTTTATCGAAAAAATGTTGTAAATTTGCACTTGTTTGTTGAATTCAAGACAACAACATACTATGGACATGCAATAAAAGTGTAGCGATGACATTTAAAATCAAACCAAACAGCGATAGTCGGGGCCTTATGGAATTTGTAAGGTTCTGTATAGTTGGAGTTATTGCTACAGGCATTGACGCCGCATTGTTTTATGCGTGTAAGACTGTTCTTCCTTACCAAATGGCGTTGGCTATAGGATATATGACCAGCCTTATAGTCAACTATTATCTTACCACGAAGTGGACATTCAAGGTGAAACAGACATGGGGCAACCTTATTGGCATTATTGCCGTGCATCTGGTAAACCTGTTTGTAGTGAGAATGGGACTGATGTATGTGTTTGTGCAGTTGATGGGAATGAGTTCCAATGTCGCCTATGTTCCTACGTTGTGCATATCAGTGGTGTTCAGTTTTATAGCAATCAAATTAATAATACATAAGGTATGAAAAAAGTGTCAATCTTAATACCTGCGTACAATGAGGAGAAAAGTATTCCCGCACTGTACAAGGCATTATGTGGTCTCATGGATGACATGAAAGATCAGTACCTGTGGGAGGTTCTTTTTGTCAATGACGGATCCAAGGACGGTACGTTGGACATGATATTACAGTTGCGGCAGCAGGACAAACGCATCAACTGTGTCAATCTTTCGAGGAATTTCGGAAAGGAGAATGCGATGCTGGCAGGTTTCGACTATGTTACAGGTGATTGTATGGTCATCATGGATGCGGACTTACAGGACCCACCGCAATTGATTCCACAAATGCTGGAATATTGGGAGGAAGGCTATCAGGACATCTATGCAAAACGCGCCAATAGGGGCAAGGAGTCGTGGTTGAGGAAGTCGTGTTCGTTGCTTTTCTATAAGATATTGGAACGTTCAACAAGGTTTGATGTTCTTCAAAATGTCGGCGACTTCAGATTGTTGGACAGGACATGCATTGAGGCTCTCAAAAAACTCAGGGAGTCGGAACGCTACACAAAAGGCATGTTCTGCTGGATAGGATATAGGAAAAAGGAAATTGTTTTTGACCGGGGAGACAGAGTGGCGGGTGCAAGCAATTGGAATTTTATCTCTCTGTTGAATTTGGCCATTGAAGGTATCACATCGTTTACCACAGCGCCTTTGCGACTCGCAACCATGGTGGGGGGGGGCAGTCTCATTGCTGTCGTTCTTCGCCCTTTTGTTCTATCTGTTCAAACGACTTGTCTTGGGTGACCCCATCCAAGGTTTTACCACATTGGTTTGTATAATACTGTTTCTTGGCGGCATACAACTCGTCTGTTTGGGGATTATGGGTGAATATCTGGGACGCATATTCAATGAAACCAAACATCGTCCGCCTTATTTGGCTGCGGAATATAATGGAGAAAAAATAGAAAAATAGAAAAATTACAACGTTTATGAACAAGAGAATTGTAAACAGGATGGCGTTGGGCTATCTACTGTTGCCGTTGCTTATATTTGCTGTCGGCTATTTGAAGTGGTACGTGGCTGTAGTGACAGTCGTTGTCGCCGCAGTTGCAGTATGGCAGGTATGCCGTTCTTTGGCAGATACCGAGGTGGAGAGTCGCCCTGTACCGTGCCAACCAATGCTGTTGGGCGTGGCAGTGGCGATTACCTTTCTGTTGGGCGTAGGGGGATATTACACGCAGTCTTGGGATTTTGTTGCAAAGAATCCGATACTCAATGATTTGGTGTTGGAGCCGTGGCCAGTGATAGTACGTCCGCAGACGATGTCGCTGGAGATACAGCAGATTTGCGGCAGCCAGCCGTTGGGCTTTGTGTATTATTTCTTCTTCTATCTGCCGGCGGCATGTGTCGGGAAGTTGGCAGGCATCGCCGCCGCCCGCTTTGCGCTCTTTGTGTGGACAGCCGCCGGACTATATATACTGCTGAACCAGTTGGCGCATTTCGTGAACAAAGACAAAGGTATCAGCAAGAGACGGATCGGGCTGCTCGTGGCTTTGTTTGTCTTGTGGGGGGGGGGTAGACGTTATAGGCTATATATTC
>CAVBFD010000052.1:0-15000 GCA_963594655.1 Candidatus Methanomethylophilaceae archaeon | reverse complement strand
GGCATGATGGTGGTCATCGTCTCCGTGGCGGCGTCAAACTCCTCCTTGGCCACCCACGTGTTCTCGCCAAGGTCAGTGGGCAGGAAGTCATATTTCCGCATCATGTTGATGAGGTATGTGGGCGTGCCTGTACCGAACCAGTAGGAATCCAGTTTGCCGTCGAAAAAGCAGTTGAGAAGACTGAACGGATTGAACACGTCGGGCGAGGGCCAGGAGAAGTGGTAGCCGTCGTACATGTCCGTCAGTTTCCGGATGGCCTCCTCACGGCCCACCTTCAGTTTCGCCGCAAGCGCGTCGATGTCGTCGCTCATCCGCGTGAGCATCTCGTCCTTCGTGATGCCACAGATGCCGGCAAACGACTCGTCCATGGAGATGTTCTTGAGGTTGTTCAGCTCACTGAAGATGCTGAGTTGGGAGAACTTGGTGATGCCTGTGATGAAGACGAACTCCAGATACGGGTCGAGCTTCTTCAGCGGACTGTAGAAGTTTCGCATCATGTCACGGAGCTGCGGAAGAACTGTGTCCTCGTGTACCACATCAAGCAGGGGTGCGTCGTACTCGTCGATTATGACTACCACCTTCTGTCCCGTCTGCTCATTGGCGCGTCTGACAAGACCTGTCAGGCGGTCGTTCGGATGTTTTTCCTGTTCGTTCCGTCCATACACGTATTCATACTGGGCCAACTCCCGGTCCAAATTGTCGTTCAGTCTGTCCACATCCATGTGTTTGGCACCGCTCATATCGAAGTGTAGCACAGGATGCGCCACCCAGTCCTTCTCGTAGTCGGCGATGGCAAGACCCTCGAAGAGTTCCTTGCGTCCCTCGAAGTAAGCCTGTAGCGTGGAGGCGAAGAGCGACTTTCCAAACCGCCTCGGACGGCTAAGGAATACATAACTCATCTTCTTCTTCCGGAAATCGACAATGTACTGTGTCTTGTCTACATAGAGGTACTTCCCCATGCGTATTTTCTCGAAAGACTGCACTCCTACCGGGTAACAATTGACTAAATCTGACATATCCTCACGCATTTTACAGTTTCACGCCGCTAAGTTACGGATAAAATCCGACACCACCAAACACCACGGACGGTTTTTGTGGACAATACCGGGTTGATGACTGGAAAAACTGTGAGTTACAGCGTTTCAAAGAGTCTCAGCCACTGGGGCATGATCTGGTCGGGATAGAAACGGCGGACTTCCCTCGTGGCGGCGCGCCCCATCTCTTTCCGCAGGGCCCCGTCGTCCATCAGCCGCTCCAGGGCATGGGCGAAGGCGGCGATGTCCTTGTCCGGCACCACGATGCCGGTGGTTGGCGTCACTATCTCGCGCGGACCGCACTCGCAGTCCATCGCCACCGTGGGCAACCCGCACTCCATAGCCTCGGTGATGACCAGTCCGAAGCCGTCGCTCCGTGAGGGGAAGGCATAAATGGAGGCCTCCACCAGTTTGTCGCCCACGTCCTTGCAGGGGGCGTTGAGCGTCACCTGGCCGCCGATGCCGTACTTACGGATGATGTCGCGGAGCAGTGCCTCGTCCTGTCCCGCCCCGTACAGTTCCACTGTCCAGTCGCGATGGCGGCCGGCTATCTGTCCGAACGCCTCCAGGAGCTGGTCCATGCCCTTGGCCGGAGTCCAACTGCCCACGGCTATTATGCGCTTGGCCCCGCAGGTGGACTTCCGCGCGGAACGGAACGACAGGGGGTTGTAGATGTAGGTCATGTTGGAGGGGTTGCCCCACAGTCCCACGTCACGCCTGGTCAGTCCCACCATACGGTCGTAATGGCGCGCCGTGCGCCGCAGCCTCCACTGCATCCAGTACATCTTCAGGATATGCAGCCGCTTGAACCTCAGACGGCGGATGCCACGGACGAAGTTCACGAGGAAGTTGCGGGTGTAGTGGAACTCGATGACCTTCCCGCTCCCGTCGGTCAGTTTATACAGTGTCCCCACCGACATGCCGGCCACGGCCACGCACACGTCGGGACGTATCCCGTCCACCACGGCTGCCAGCGCCGCGCGGTAGCCGCGGATGTCGCCCTTCGCCACCTTCAGTGTACGGCGGCGCACGGCGGGGTCCAGCGCGAAGAACGGCTCGCCGTCCTCTTCGAGCGTCACGGCGTAC
Source organism: Candidatus Methanomethylophilaceae archaeon (assembly GCA_963594655.1). GTDB lineage: Bacteria > Bacteroidota > Bacteroidia > Bacteroidales > Bacteroidaceae > Colivivens. The sequence goes on along the minus strand of CAVBFD010000052.1, from coordinate 12,880 downwards.
ACCTCCACTCCCGGCTGCCCCGCAAGCCAGTTCATCTTGGTCGTGGTCACACGCTCCGTACCGCCGGAGGCGACCAGACTGTCAATACAGTAAATAATTCTCATACGAGTTGTTGATTGGAAAAAAACAGGCTGCTTCGCAGCAAAAAACTAAACGCGAACCGTCAGACTAATCAAGCCTGTCTCTTCAGTAAGAACCAGATTTTCTTTTTCACATCGGCAGGAACACGGATTCCGGCCTGCTCATTCTTAATGTGAAAACCGTGATAGACCCCACTGCCTTCACACTTGAACTCTACGAACATGCCATTTTCCGAGTCGTAATAATGAAGTCTCTTGCACTCCTCATCCACGCCCACTGCCCTTTTCAGCAGCTCTCTTGCGTCATCTTCAGAACATTGCAAAGAAGACACCTCGTCACCTTTGTTCTCCGGATATGCGCCCTTGCCTTTTTCTCCATGCTTCGGGCTTAAATGAAACACACGGGCTGGCTTACGGTTGCATGAGAACCACTCAGCCAAGTCCGGTTCATTCATCCCGCATGTACTTAACGCCACATCCACACCGTTGAACACCACCTCACGTCTGTCTGCTTTATGCACAAAAGCGTCACAATCCAAAAGCAGAAAGCTGCTGCCAGGGTCTGATGTCTGACGTTTCGCCACCTCGCATAACGTGTCCCCCTTAACAGCCTCGTTGAAATAGACAGTCTCGTCAGCTTCCGTTATGGACATCTTCCTTCTCCAGTCACTCCCCCAGTCCATTAACGCCTTTCTCAGCAATACCGACATACGGGGATAGCAATCCTGTAAAGTATCTATCGGAATAGCGAAAGCTTTCACATTTTGTGAGTCATAATAGCCATTAAAACGTTCATAACAGAAGAACGACTTTATCTTGTTGACGGCATCTATATACACACGGTACTCGTCATCGCCCAAGACTCCGACTCTCCTTAGATATCCCGGTTGTCCGACAGTCTCTTCGTACACAGGAAGCAACATGAAAATCTCCACATGTTCCATATCAGAATCCGGCTAAAGTTCTCAAATCCGATTCTATCTGATCAAAGAAGTTTGCGGGAGGCGCCGGACAGATACGCCCGTCCTCCTCGACATGAAGCTGGTGCGCTACGGCAACATGCCTGTGTTCATCACGTTCGAAGAAATAGAGCGACAACTCGTCTTTGTCCATCATGCGCTGGTTCACCGCCACCAAACTGCCGTTGACTATGTGGTCACTGTGAGTCTCTATCACCACTTGGACACCTTCATGTACAGCCTTTGCAATCAACTTCATCAAGACTGCCTGTCCCTTTGGATGGATATGAGCCTCCGGGTTCTCTATCAATATCAACGAATCCTTCCCCGCACTCAGTAGCGCCACTATGACAGGCAAGACATAAGTTATGCCAAAGCCTGTGTTCAACGCACTCACCGGCTCTGTTATGAGGTTGTCTTTACGGTCGAACTTGTAGTTCAACTTGAAGTCTTCCCCTTCTTGCCTCACGTCAATTTTGATGAATGGGGATATTTCCCTCAACCATCTCACGACTTGCTCCCCTAACCTGAAATCCGGATTTAAATCCGCCTCGTCGGGGATAGCCAACTCTTTAATGGGCAAGGGCTGGTTCTTGTACTGTTCCAGAAAATGAATGGTGTATTCACATTGTCCCATCACCTTGGATATCTGTTTTTTGGAAACGACCAAGGACGTGTCGCGGTTGTAGCTCTTCTGAGGGCCAAAGCGGAAAGCACTGATATACTGAAACTTCTCATTGAACAGAGAATACTTCTTTAAGACGCTCTTATCAGAGATATTGGCTGCATCAGCACACAACAAAGTGTCCATCAAATCATTCGGATACACAAAACTGTAATCCAACCGGTCTTGCCGCAGAAACTCCAACTGAATTTTCAAGTCATGGTCATTGGAACTCTGGCAGGCCAGTTCGCCCGAACTGCCCAAATCACACAGGTCTCCACGCAAGTTAAGGCCAGTCTCCAAATCATTGGAAAAGAACGACTGCCGCAAGAGCAACAGAGACTGTATGACTGAAGACTTACCCATACCGTTCATTCCTGTCAAAACGGTCAGTCCACTCATTCTGACATCTGTCTGATTGTGTAATTTGAAATTGCTCAGAAATATATTCTGTATCATTTGTCCAGTATCTTTTCTATCAAACCCTTAAATCCCGAGAAACGCGTCCGCACGCTGTTTCTCTGACCTGTGCCGGCAGTCACCGCCCTCGAAAATCCATCATCGTTGAAGAGGTCAACCATACGTTCACGAACCAAGGAAGCCGATGAAACCAACTCACGCCGCTGTTCGTCCGAAAGCCATGCTACATTGACACTGACGGTATCAAAGACTGCCTTGGATATTCTGCCGCGCGGTGCGTCCAATTTCCTGCGTTTTCTGAAGGTGTCTTGTCCGAATATGGAATGACAGCATCGCATCGACTTGTCAAAAGCGGACAAGATCTCATTGCGCTGCTCATCCGTCATTCTGTTCAACACTCCCATTTTCAGATTAAGAAAGTTGTCCAACTCTCCGGAATACTCATCATAGCCAAGGTAAAAAGCGACGAAACGATTGGCGAAATCCCGGTCTTGCATCCTCTTTGAGGGAACACCATGGCCGGTAGCCCGCACAAAGGAGTCCAGCTCGGCCAACTGCTTGATAAAGCGCGCGGCCGGCCCTTGGTTCAGTGCATGCCGCATTTCCTGTGGGGTAAGAGGAACGCCTGCCGTATTTACCCGTTGGAAGATTATATACTTCACTTCATTGGGAGTTGTCTTGCGAAGTGTATTGACAGAAATCTTCAAAGCCTTTATCCTACGGATTTCCGGACGTTCCAGATCATCAAACCCCTTTCCTTCGAATGTGTGAAGAAACTGCAAATCACGCAGTTTCAGTTTCCTGTCAATTACAAAATCCTTGATGGCACACAAACGTTGCAACCCGTCTATGACAGACAGTTTCTGACTATAGCTGTCCTCGCTAAAATAGAAAGAAGGCAGAGGAAGACCCAACAAGGCGGACTCTATCAAGCGGCTTTTCTTGGTTACATCCCATATATCGCTTGCCCGTTGGAAATCCGGCTGTAAATCTATCTCGTCATTGTCCAACTGGTCTATCAAAAAGCCCAAATTCACTGTCGCCATATCCACATCAATGTTGTTGGGGTTGAAAGGTTCCGTGATTGTCTCGTCAGAGCCGCCACCTATCAAGTCCTCCTCCTCCACTTCATCTTTGATATCTGACACGTTCTCCGTATCAATCGGTGTTGTCATATTGGGATATTTCATCTACATCTCGTTTTCCTGCAAATGTATGAAGTAATCTTGATGTCGCCAAATTTTACAGGCGTTTTAACATATGATTCGGGGAATCCACCTGTTCAGCGAAAGCTATATGTTCTGGCTGTAGGTGGTTATTGCTGTAGCTCAGAAAGGGATATCAGCGGGCCAGTCAAGACAAAATCACCTCTTCTTGTTCCTGTAGTACGCCAGGACGGGACCGAGGTCGTGGAAACAGATGTTGATGAAGCAGCGGGTGCGCAGCAGGTCCCTGACCCACCGCCAGAGCGACAGGCGGCCCTCCTTCACATACAGCAGGTCTATGCTGTAGTTCATCATGTATGTCCTGCGGAACTTCCGCCAGTTGATTTTGCGTGTGGGGTCAACGTAGAGCGCGTGGAGGTTGGCCCCGGCGCAGGTGGAGGCATAGGCCAAGCCCTCGTTGCGGAAGTTCACCTCCATGAAGTAGTTCCGTCCGTCCTTCGTATGCAGGAACTCCACACTGAACGGGCCGTGGTAGCCCGACCTCACGAGGAACGCCTCCACCTTCGCCACGTCCACGTTGAAGGTGTCCATCCTCTCGAACACGCCGTATGCGCCCGCCCCCACCAGCGGTGGCCAGTGGCGGTACTTGTGGACGGCTCCGCCCATCACCACGCCCTCGTCGGTGCTGACACCAACCGCGTCTATCTCGTACTCTTTCTCGATGAACTGCTGCAGCAGGAACTTACGGCAATGGCTGTGTTCCGCCAGTGCCGCCTCCAGTTCCGCCATGTCGCGGCAGATGTGGATGTCGCCCTTCTCGCCCAGACTGCTCACCAGGGGTTTGGTCAACAGGGGGAAGCCGACCGGCAGGGACGAAAGCGGATCTCCCCTCTCGTAGACCACCGACCGCGGCACGTCGAGCCCGCACTCCAGCGCCAGGCGGCACTGCGCCGCCTTGTTGAACAGCGGTCCCAACTGCCGTCCCCGGCAGGGGGTACGGAACGACCGGGAGAGCTGCGGCTCACGGGCGTCCACCCACTCCGCCGCCGCGTCGAACGTGGTCATCAGTGTCGCCCCGGGCATCGCCGCCACCAGTTCCGCCAGTACGGCGTCACACTCGTCGAGGCTGCCCACACGCCTCAGACTGTCACCTCTGAGGTATTTACTCTTGTGGACGAACAGGGGGTCGTCCACCGCCACCAGTACCAGCACCTGGCCGATACCCGCCTCGCCGAAGCTGCGCACCGCCGACAGCGTGTTGTGGGAGGCGTCGCCAATTATGATTACCTTCCTCATAACTACGCCGCCATCGCTTGTACCGCCCCGCTGCCGGTCTCAGGAGCATGAATCAGCTCATAGGGGGGGGGTATTTTGTTTCATCGTCATAACCATACGCTTTATATTAAGGAGTGATTTCTTCACGGCAAAGCCCGCCGACGGGCGTTCCGCCGTGAGGGTGTTCACGTGGGTGAAACCGTCCGACCATCCGTCCTTGTAGGCCTCGTCGCCACGCAGGTGGTCGAAGACGGCGAGCTGCTTGCCTATCGCCCTCGCCATGAGACGGTAGAGGTGAACCTTCACCGGACTCTGCCGCCGGTAGTCGGCGTTGCCGCAGGGCATGTAGTAGTAGTACACGCCACGGAACTCGAAGCCGAGATGCCACGCCACGGGGGTGTCGCCCACCATGAGGGCGGAGAAATGCACGGGTCCGTCAGCCGAGCAGCAGTCGAGCAGCCGGCGGTGGAACCCCGGCGCCTTGTAAGCCCTCGGCCATTTCCTGCGGTGCGACTCCATGAACCGGGTCCACAAGTCCTCCGGCACCTCGTCGGCCGACGCGTATTCCCTCACCGTCAGTTCACCCATCTCCGCCAGCCGGCGCGTCTGCCTACGGATGTCGCCCCTCTGCTTGGTGGAGAAGAACGCCATGAGCCGGTCCTCCGAGTCCATCCCCTCCAGGTTCTTGTTGGGACAGATGTCCCCTTCCTTCCAGCCACCGGCGCCGCCGGTCACCTCCGTCCTCATGTCACTCAGCATAATCTCGTCAGCCCCGTAGGGTTTCAGGAAGTCTGTCAGTCCTTTCCAGAAGTCCGCCAGTTCCTCCGCCGACGGACGACGCAGGAAGAGGGGGTCGTGGTAGTCGTAGTCCGACGCCCCCACGGGCAGCACGCTCCTCACCCACCCCTGTCGCCAACTGCGTTTCCACAGCACGAGGGGCAGCAAGGCACGGTTTCCGTCACCGCCGGTGGCGGCTATGGTGATGGGTGTCAGGTCGCGCAGGGGACGGTAGGTGTCCATCCACACCCTCATGATCTGGGGGTGATAGAACACGTGGCTCACCTCCGCCTTCATGAGGAAGTCCAACCAGCGCGCGTCGTCAATGTTGTCAAGTGTCTCGAATGTCCACATAAATCCACTTCACTTATTTCAACCTAAAGTACAGTTCCCTGTTCCACTTGTTGGCCCAGAGGAACACCTTGGGCAGGGTGCCGCTCCACGGTCTGCCGCAGGGAGCGAGCGCCTCGGTATAGGCCCTCACCGCCGCCAGTTTCACGGCATGTTCGCCACGGTCCATCCTCAACAGGCGCGCCGCCTTCCAGTCGAAGCGCCACAGGGGATAGTACCATGCCCACACGCAGTACTCCCACACCTCGGCGGTGACAGGAGCCGCCGCCAGTCCCATGCGCCGCGCGGCGAGGTGGTCGCTCCACCCCTCACAGCTGTGCGGCACCAGCACCGCCTTCGGCTGCGTCTCACCTACTATCTCCGCCAACCTCTCCACATCCTTGCGGTCGTCCTCGGAGATGCCTCCGTCGGTGAAGTCGAGGAAACGGATATGGTCGTGGGGCAGACCCATGACATCCGCCGCCTTCAGCGTCAGCTTGCGGCGTTCCGCCACCAGACTCGCCTCGTCGAGTGAGCAGCAGGACTTGTGGCTCGCCCCGCCCCCCGTCATGATGACCACAGTGGGACACATGCCCCTGCTCACGAGCCGCCTTATCAGTCCGCCACACCCGATGACCTCATCGTCGGGGTGTGGGGCTACAATCAGTACACGGTCACTCAGAGGGAAGTCGCCCTTCCCTCCCACCAGCAAACGTATGAGAAACACACGCAGCCGGCGGATAAAATCCTTCAGTTTGTTCATATATAGTTATGTTGTTGTTGAGAAAAAAGCGATGAGATGGGGAAGAAAAAAAAAGCAAATGAGTTGAATAGCATAAGTTTTACAAATTATTATATATAGAGTATACCTGCCGCGCGTAGTCGGGCATCGCCATCGGCAACCGGCACTTCTCCGACATAGCAGGGAGTTCACCGCGCCGCTGTATTATCTCCTCTATCTTACTCCGCAGGGCGCCGGCGTCGTTTGTCGGGACTATCCATCCGTCCACCCCGTCATGGATCTGCATCTCCGGGCCACAGCATGCGGTGGACAGCACGGGCCGTCCCCACGACAGCGACTCCGCGACGGTGAGACCGTACACCTCATGGTATATCGCCGGGTGAACCATCACATGCCAGTCCTTCACGTACCGTTCGAGTTCCTCGTTCCTCACGTTGCCGTGGAAGAAACCGTTGAGGGACTTCAGGCGGCGGAGGATGGCCTTGAAGTACAGCCGCGAAGGTCTGCCTGTGTTCGCCTCACCGATGATGTGAAACTCGTACAGCGACTTGTCGATGCCCTCCAGCGCGTCAAGGAACACGTGAAGTCCCTTCTGTCTGTTGACGCGCCCGATAAAGAAGAACTTAATCTTGCCGTCCACCGGAGGATACAGCAGTCGGGGTCTCGGTCGGCATCCGTGCGGCAACAATATGGGATTGCATCCATAATGCCTCAACATGTCGTAGAGCTGACGGTTGGCAGCAATGGGATGGGCATACCTCAGTGTCTCCAGATACCGCTGTCTGTTTTCCAATGAGCTCCGCATGGAAAAGAGACGTGAGAAGTAGAGAGTCTGGTGGCGCGTGAAGAAGTTGTCGAGCCGGGACTGCGCCCACCCAGGCAACACCTTCAGCAACGTCTTTGCCACAAAAGGGAACGGTAGCTCGTCACAACCGCACGGGATACACTTGTCACCGATGATGCCGTCACAGATCTCGGCTTTGGGCGTGCATAAGTAGACATCCTGCTTCAGACAGACAATGCACCCTATATGGATGGTGGTCACCACAGGAATCCCGAGCGAGCGCGCCGCCTCAATCTCCGTGCCCTCATGCATGTTGGAATGGACAACATCCGGTTTGATACTGCGGAAAATCCCGGTAAACGTCTCCGTCTGACTGGAGTCGCCATTTAAGTCTGCCGGCGGCACACAGGCAGTCCACACCTTGGTGCCGGGGTCGAAGTCCAGAGAACTACGCCCGTCGGTGGAACGCAGCACCTCCAGACACTCCACACCGTCGAACTTGCTCAGTTCATCCCACACCTGCCGTATGAACACGTGTTCATGGGCAATAGGCACATCCAGCCGTGTAATGTATAGTGCTTTCATCGTTTAATTTTCAACAATTGCTCGTAAATGTCCATCACACGCTCGGCACTCAACTGAGCATAGAGGGTGTCTGAAGAATACTGTTTGGAAAGATCGCCACTCTCCCATGTCTGGTAAAGCCGCAAGATGCCCTGCTTGATGCTCTTATAGTCCTTGTTGTCCACACTGATGCCACCGCCGAACTCAGCCAGCATACTTGCCGCAAATCCGTCGGTAGGTGAAATCGCAAGGATAGGCTTACGTAATTGGGCATAGTCAGTAAACTTGCTGGCGAAGAAAATGCCCTTCTTCAACTGAGCTTCCAACAGCACCAGACAATCAAACTCCCGCATCTTCCTCATAGCCTCCATATAGGGGAAACTACCGCAGCGAATCACGAAATCATCAAGTTGGTATGTCTTAATCAGGTCCAGCATATAGTCATCTATACGTCCCATTACAGAAAGCTCCATCTTGTCAAACCCTTCGTCTATCAACTCACGCATTGCCTTGAATGTATACTCTGGGTCACGCTTACCAGCCAAATTTCCCGAATGGCACATTCTGAATTTTCCGGAGCGGGGTGTTTCCTGCCCATGAGGCACAATGTCCTCTACCAATGCAATATGTGGAATCACGGCTGTCTTCTGATTACGCAGGAATGGGAAATAGGAAGCGAAATGGTCTAAAAGTTCCTGAGAAGGAAAACTGTTTATATCTGCCCCCTTCAAGCACATTTCTGTAAGACGTCTTTTCCTTTTCTGGTCCTTTTCCGACAGAGGCTTCGTATAAGGTTCCGGCCACATTTGGATCGCGGGATCATTCCAATTGGCAATCCAACGAATCCCCAACTTTTCCTTCAACCGTAGACCGATTATATGAGAAATGTCACTTGGCGACCGGGTCAGCACCGCATCATAATGATTCTCCCCACACATTTTCAGAGCCAACTCATATGCGCGTCTGGCCCACCGTATGCCTCCTTCGGGATATACGCCCATTTTCAGAGAAGACCGGAGAGTATCATAAAGACGTGTCAATTTACCACCCAAGGGATAAGTGAGCGTGATATTATGGTCTTTCAAAGGAAGCCAAGGTTCTGTCCATTCATTAGACTTGTCATAGACAGGCCCTACATCCTCCTTGGATATCACATCCACTTGCCATCCCATACGGTACATGGCATAAGCCAACTTGCCATTACACAAGTTCTCAGAAAAGGTATATGGCAAGTAACCTGCAGTTATCATCAATAATTTCATATTTCCGCATTATTATTTGTTCTTTGTTGTCGTCTACATCTTGAATAGTTCTTTCAATTTCACATATAGCGGAATCACAGCGAAATACTTCACATAAATCTCACACCCCACAACTGATATAAAGACACGCTTTATTTTATTCTTGAGTGTAAGAGGAGAAAAATGGATTTCATACGGCACATTAGGAGCATATCGGTCAATAATTTCCTTATGCTTAGAATAATCCAGACTTCTGGATACAGGCTTTATATCTTTCCGCGAGTATTTGTTATTAATCAGAATGTCTTCCAGCAGGTCATCAATCTCTATAGGTTTTTCCCCGTCTCTGAATAGTGACTTGTCAGTAGTCACTCCATATATTCCTATGGCCTTGTAGTCGAAAGCGTCAACCGAGATAGACAAGACTCCTTGTGCAGCAGCGTCTTTTACACTGCCGGCACTCGCTATCGCTACATCGGACTTCTCAAATATTGACTTAGGAACCGGATTAAGATAGCCTGTACAAAAAACCATTGAATTGGGACATTCCGAAAGGCTTGAGAAAATTGAGTCCTTTACAGTCTGGTCTGTGGTATCTCCCAATAAGACTATATTAAAAAAAGAATCCTTATGTCTATTCAGGAATTTCTTAATACTGGAAACCATATTCGGTATATAATATTTTTCCAGTCTGCCAAATGACAAAATTGTCTTTGCGTCCTCTCTTATAGGAAGCGTGTAATCCTCATCGCTCACATTAGCCTTACAGCCGACAGCCGACAAGGCTCTATTTTCGGTTAAAGCACATTTTCCCAACATCAAAGGAATTGAATTGTCCGCTATACCGAATAACAGGTTTTGTTTCAACTTATGAAAAAAGAAGTCCCTTTCTCCTTGATCCATTTTTGCAAAGGCTTCAGACAAAGGGTAACAAACCGTCATACCTCCGCATAAATTCCCAAAGTATTCCCCCCAAAAACAGTAGTTGGAAAGATGGCATTCAATAATCACCTTGTCACCAGAAGTCGGTACTACTCTTTTTGCCGTACGTTTTCGTGTCTTCTCATCTGCTATCGCAAACGGCACGGATAAGGCTGGAAGATAATTTCCCCTGAATCGTTTGAGATTATCCAGTACAATATCATCTGAAAAACGTTCGAAAAACACAGTTACCTGCCAGCCCTCACTCTCCAACCAGTTGACTTTACTGGACACATATAGTTGAGAGCCACCCACATGACTTATTGAGTCTGCTAGAAATATGTATTGCTTCATTGTATATGAATTTAATTGTTCTCTATTTTTGAAATCCCGATTCGTTTGTCCATGAACCGGAAAGTCCATTTCTCTATAGTATGGATGCGTATGTAGTCTATCGCGATGCAGACGGCGAAGACCGCCAACACGGTTGCCAGTGACATGATGACGAGGCACCCGCTCGTGTACTGACTGACACAGTCGGCTACATCCTTCCACAACCACTGACGCATGGTATCGCTGCTGGCATGGATGCACAATACTCCGAAAGTGCTGGCACTGACGGTATTGATGACCTTGCTCTGCTTGATGGGCAAGTCCTTGAAATACATGAATGAACAGACGGCAACAACCACTGCCATCAACGCATTGGAATCTGACACAAGGCCGTAAGGGTCGTAAGACTCCAACTGCATTCCAAAATGCAAATGAGTGGCTATAATGCACACAACACTCACCATCGACAGAATGATGGAAAGGAGTGTCAGCCATCCCCACTGGCTGTTTCTCAGCCTCGGGAACAAACCGTAGAACCTGATGTAGGACGAGATGACGTACAACACGCTGAACCACGTCACATACTCGATTGCGACATGTATCTTTGGTATTGACCCCATTACCGTATACGTGAAGAGGCACAACAGAACCAGTCTACAGTGCATCTTCCTATCGAGATGGCTTACCAGCACGTTGAGGAAGGGTATGAAGAGATAGAAGAGGAGGAAACTTGATGTGAAATCGCTGGCTACCGATGTGATTGGCAGGAGTTCCTTGAACATCAGCCTGAGGGAGAACGTCTCGTATCCTGTAGCCACGAATATCGCCCATATCACTATGTTGTAGAACATGACCTCCAGCAGTAACTTCAGGAATTTCCTCAGCGTGATATGCGAGCGGCACATGAAGTAGCCCGTTATAAGCACGAAGCAGTTGATACCAGTCTTGCCCCACATACCGAGCAGGTAGAGGTAGAGAGACTTGGCGGACAGTGGTTCGTTCGCCATCACACCCAACAGTCCGCTGTTCACTACGTAATGGTGAGCCACTATCAAAAGCATCACGATGATGCGGTACAGCTCAAGATTGGAGCGGCGATTCTGCCCCCCCTAATTACACTTTTATTTATCATTATTATTTGATTGTCAATTATATATCCTTACCAAACCATTGCGATTACTATAGGAATCTTCTGGCTCAGTCACCTACAAACAACTCCTCTGGTTCTCTCTCCGGACCTACTTCTCAGGGGGTAGTCCTAACAGGTTCTTTTACAACCACCCTTGCAGGATTCCCAACCGCCACGACATTAGCTGGAAGTTCCTTTGTCAGTACTGCTCCGGCACCGAGCAAAGAGTTTGCTCCCATAGTACCGACCTTGCCCGACACCAACAAAGAATCCTGGCCGATGAAGGCAAAATCTTTTACTTCTATATGAGCGCCGACCAATGCCTTTGGTCCGACAAAGCAATAGTTGCCTATAGTTGTCTGGTGACATATCAGCGCCATATCCCAGAGAACAGCACCTGCCTTTATTTCAACATCGGCTTGAATTATGCAATTTGCGCCAATAACAACACCGGCCTCCGATATTTTTGCATACTTCGATACAACTGCGGACGGATGAATCAAAGTGGGCACAACACCACCCAGATTTGTTATCCTGTCGGTCACTTCCTCCCTTATCTTCAGGTTACCTTGTGAAAGAAGAAACAGCTTCCCTCGTATATCAGACTGATACAAATCATCGAATGAGCCCAATATGGGGGTGCCGTGGTCATACTCACCTGTTCTATCATCATTGTAATGGTACAAACCTGCAATCTTATAGCCACAAGCCTCAGCCAAGTCCATAAAGACTGGAGTAGAGCCACCTATTCCTAAAACGTAAATTTCTTTCATCGCTGTCCTCCTTATGCCGCTATGAGTTTAACATCATAAAGAGGAAGGACGGTAAGCCTAACTACCTTGTATGGTCTGTGTGTGGGGGGGGGTAATAGACTGATTAACAATCACTTGACACCATACGCCTATATTCCCCATCAACCTTTCCAGCACGCCTGATGTAGGGAAACGCATTCCCTGCGTGCCAATTGCCGGGTTTGCACCAAGCAGCATTAAATTCTTCTCTTTCATAAATTCACTTTACTATACATTCCAAAAAAACGTGTCACGTTTTCATCACTCAACGCGTGGTGCAACTGCACTTCACTAACGCGCCAAGTACTTCCAAAAGAACGTCTTGCTGTAGTCGTGCGCAAAGAACTGCACTTCACCCAGAGTCGCCACTTCCGGATTGTCGGTATTACAGAACTGCTCGTCTGGCCACACGAGCACTGCACCTTTTTCACTCACAGTTAAACGAAAAGCGACTGCCATCTGTTGCAAGGCGACAAATGACGAGAGGGAAACTATGACTATTATCAACTTGCGCTTCAACCTCCAATTTTCAAAGCACCACCGCAGCCAGAACATAAACACAACGAACAGGGCCGGCAAAGACGCGCGCATAAGAAAGTCGTTATATCCGGTCATTTTATACAGCGGTATCAACAGCAATGTTATAACAGACGCCGTAAGAAGCCAGTCTTTACCCAACTTGCTACGCAGCAGATATACATACA
>CAVBFD010000051.1:0-15088 GCA_963594655.1 Candidatus Methanomethylophilaceae archaeon | reverse complement strand
GGCAAGCGAAGCGACACCCTGGGTATGTATGTAAGGTGTAATGTCGCTCTGTAAGTGCAAAAGCATAATTCTCTCAGGACGAATGCATTAATGCTTTTGCTCTTTCAGAGCGCACGTCCATTTGTGCCTGTTACCCAGGGTGTCGCTCACATGAGCGCTTAAGAAGTCGTACTTGGGAAGCTATTTCTATTCCTCAAGTAACCAGTCTATCACTGACACGACACGGATTTGCTTCCCTAACACCTCTATCTCTCTGGTTGCGGTAAAAGCTATCAATGTCAATTTGTCGCAATGCAGAGCCAATGACGCTTTAACCAAAGCACCTGTTTCCCTATTGAATGTCTTCTCCTTATCTATATCATATGCGACCTGTATCAGCTCTATAGCCTTGTCTTGATTGCATACAACAAAATCGACCTCGCTGGCACGCGGATTGGCCTTATAATAATATATGTCGAGATAGTCAACGGCACACCTGCGCAGCAACTCTATAAAGACGACATTTTCCAGCCGCCACCCCATATTTGCAGAGGCAAAGGCATTGTCACGGTTGTTTTGTAGACCAGGGTCCACTATGTATGCTTTCGCGTTTCTGATTCTCTCCTTACTCTTGAAAGAGAACTTGGACAACAGCTGTATGATAAAGGTCTGACTCAAATAACCGACATATTTCTTGACAGTGACATCTGTCATACCCAACAGCTTGGCAATATCATCGTAATTGACCTCCTGGCACACACAGGAGATAAGGTGATAGACAATCTTACGCAAGGCATCCACATTACGTATACCGAAACGGTGTTGTATGTCCTTGGACACTATCGCCTCTATGAGACTCTGTACATATCCACGTTTATTGCGTATATTCTGTATTTCCGGAAAGCCACCGTCAATGACATACGACATAAACGCCCGTTTCAAATCAGCCTGGGCTTTTGTTGTTATGGAGGTCGTGTCTGTCCTGTGATATTCACAATACTCACGGAAAGAAAAAGGAAAGAGACGAATCTCGTTGTACCTTCCCGTGAGATGAGTCGCCAACTCTCCACTAAGAAGCTTTGCGTTGCTGCCCGTCACTACAATGTGAAGCGGTGTACGAAGCAAACGGTTGACAAACAGATGCCACCCATCCACGTCCTGCACTTCGTCAAGAAAAAGATACTGGATGTCTGTGCCGTATATTTGATATACACACGAAAGGACTGTATTCAAATCTTCTGTACACAAGTTGGCAAACCGGTCATCATCAAAGTTGACATAACCATATTTCACGCCACGTTCGAGCAGCACCTTATGGCATAGCGTGGATTTGCCGCTCCGTCTCACGCCAATAACTATCTGAGCAAGAGTACTGTCAAATTCAAACAGCCGCTCCTCTCGCCTACTGACCAAATTGCTTGGGATGTAATTATCCACATCCTCCTTTTGTTCTGCCAAGACCTGCAGTATAAGTTTCTCGTCCACCATAGTTCATCGTGTCTAAACAAGTCCATTTATTTGATGACACCGCAAAGTTACAATAAATAAATGAGAATCAACACGTTTTCCAACTCAAACTTTGCTAAAATGCATTTTTTCATCCTCCAAACTTTGCTAAAATGCAAATTTCGAGACTTCAAACTTTGCTAAAATGCAAAATCTCCGATGTATGGAAGTAAGGGTTTCGACAAAAAAAATAAGGCACGGTGACCCGTGCCTTATAAATCCGTCCTTTGTTCCTCTACTCTTCAGCGTCCACGAAGTCAATGATGTCCGCATTCACGAGGATATTGTACCATGAGATGACCTTCCGCATGTCGCTCACATGCACACGGTCGGTGTCGTAGTTGGGAAGCACCTTCGCAAAGAAAGCGATGACCTCTTCGTTATCCGCCTTCTTGCTGTTGATGTCCACCGCCTTGCCCTCATATTCCTTCTTTATCGAATCGAACACGTTCGGCAGTGGAGTCTCCTTCCCGTCGTTGGTATATATTGATATGTCGGCTACAGGCACAACCCTGTCTGTGGCGTACGCCGGCACACGTTTCTTCTTCTCGTCTATTGTCTCCACTATCAGCATGTTAGTACCCCTGCTCACCAGTTTGTAGAGACCGGGCTTACCTGATATGGCCAGAATTTCCTTTATCATATTGTCCTTGCTTTTTGTAATAGATTATATCTTTATGTTCTGTAATTGTTTCAGTATGTTGTTGTTGCCGTTGTTGATTATGCAGAAGTCAGCAAGACGCATCTTGACAGCCTCTGGAGTCTGTGTCTTTATACGGCGCGTCACCTCCATGCGGTTGAGCTTGTCACGGTGGATAATACGGTGGATGCGCACGTCGTCCGACGCATATACGTACAGAACCTTGTCGACAAGTTGGTCGAAGCCGGACTCATACAGTATGGCGCACTCCATGAACACGACATCCGCGTCCTGCAACCGGCTCCACATCTGGAAGTCAGCCCTCACCTTGGGGTGTACCAAGGCATTGATCTTCTCACGGTTCTCCTTATCCGCATAAAGAAACTCGGCGATGACAGGTTTGTTCAGATCACCGCTCTCGGTGTAGGCGTCAGATCCGACAATCTCCACCAGACCCGACCTCACCTCCTCGTCGTCCTTCATCAGACTGCGCGCCCGGTCGTCACAGCTATAAACCGGAAAACCCTGTTTTCTGAGGATATTGGAGACATACGTCTTCCCGCATCCCATTCCACCTGTAATTCCTATTATCATAAGTCATTCATCTTGTTGTTCTATAACATAATCCACGTACTCCGGATTTACCTTCACGTTATATATACCCGCGGGCTTGTCGCGCACCACCAACCGGCACTTGCTGTCGCCCGCCTTTATGGTATTGAAGTCGACCACCACCAGGAAGTCGTCCGCCTCTATCTTGCCGAACATCGTAGCACTGACACGGAAGGACACGTCCACCGTAAGCGGAAACGTGCGCAACACCTTGTCCTGCGGTATGTTCACGCAATAGACCGGAACCTTTACCGTCTTGCTGGTGAACAAGTCCACACACGCCTTGACACTCACCGAGTCCGGCACCATCTTCACGCCCAGTATCTTCTGCAGTCCCATCCGGAGCCGTACAGTGTCTTCCACGTCCGTGTAGGTCACAGGATCGGTATAGACCGCGTGAATCGTGTCGTACTGCGGAGACGGCGCATAGATGTCAACATACTGCGGTGTCACTTCCAGGTCACAAAGGATATGCTGGTCGGATGTCCTCACCTTGCCGCTGAACACCACAGGCACCCTCCGGTGTTCGCCCATCGAGTAGTAAATCTCCAGCGACGAGGGGTTCACCGACGAGTAGGATATCCCTGCCGGCAGTTCCCTTGCCAAGGTCTTCTTCCAGATGTAGTTGTCCACACTCAGCACACCGCCCATCCTCGTCATGTCGGAATAGTCGATGTCAATCACCTTGTCGTAACCCGACAACACGTACTGCAGCACCACGAACCCCTGTCCCGATATGGACACCGTAACGGTCTGTGGCACGTCCGACGTGAATATCACGTTCTTGGGGACGTTGACTATCCGCAGGGCGTACTCTATGTTGACCGTGGTATGGTCCTTGAAGGTCTGGGAGAACCAGAAAGCTATGGAGGCCAAGAGGAACACGCAGAAGATGAGTATCTCCCGGTTCACCTTGAAGAAGCGTATCCTGTACGCCACCCGTCTCCACCATACGCTGACCCTGTACGCCAGCACCCTGAGTCCTGATTCCATACCGTCAGCAGCCAACCAGTCACCTACCCGTCAACGCGCGTCCGGCATCACTTCTGTACAGCCTGGTTGGGATCGGCGAACACGTAGTTGCGGTCTACCTGCACCACCACGCCCTTTGCCACCTCAAGGCTCAACACGCCTGTAGCGCTGTCGATTGACTTCACCACACCGTACACGCCACTCGCGGTCACTACCTTGGAACCGACATCAAGTGCGTTGCGGAACTTCTGAATCTCTTTCTGACGCTTCTGTTGCGGACGGATCATGAAGAAATACATGATTGCGAACAGGAGCACCAGCATGATAATCATCGTGTAGTCGAACCCTCCCGTGTTTTGGGTTGCCGTTGATTGTAGTAATACCAAATCCATAATACAATTCTTTTACTTGTTTTTATTTTTTCATTATCTTATGTTCTTTCCTCAGTCGCTTTGCCACACTGTCGAGCATACCGTTTATATACATGTAACTTTTCTCGGTACTGTAGTACTTGGCAATCTCGACATACTCGTTGATGGTGACCGACACTGGTATGTCGGGGAACGCCAACAACTCAGCCAGCGCCACCTGCATGATGACCACGTCCATGTCGGCAAGACGGTCGTACTCCCAGTTCCTGGTGCTGTCGCTTATCAGTGACCGGCAGTTGTCGCCCTCCTCCACCGACCTGCGCATGAGCCGATCCGCAAAGTCCTTGTCGTCCTCGAAACGGAACTGCGGCACCAGAGGCGTGTCCTCGCCGGAGTCCTCCGCGAACGACTTTATGGTTCTCAGCACGAACGTGTCCACCACTCCCCTGTCGTCGTTCCAGTACAGGCTCTTGTCCTCCAGGTTCCCGTCGAGGTCGGCAGACTTGGCGAGTACGTTCATGAACAGTTTCCGCCACAGGTTTCGGTCATCCTCGTAGGCCACCGGGTCCTTCACCATATAAGCGGCGTAATCCACCGACTCCGTGATTTCGCCGTAGAGTTTCCTCAACAGCGCGCGGTCGTCCGCCCAACTCAACTTGCGCGACTCCACATAGTCCATCAACTGGCGGTTGGAGGAAAGCTGCGCGATGAAGCGGTTCTCCACGAAACGAAGACTTACCGGGACATCCACACGAGCCACCTTGTTGCGCTCTATCTGTTCATAGACAACCTCGTCGGCCGCCCTGGTGATGTCCACCATTAACAGAAGCAGATAATTGTACAAATCATAGGCTTTTGTCAGACTCAGCGACAATTCCTTCACCACACCCTCCACTGTCTTGCCTCCGTTCATGCGATGCGCATACAGAAGTTGGACGACAATCAGTCTTATCAACGTTCGATTTATCATAACAAAGAACTCTCGTTTTATTTTCTGATGCAAAATTATAACTTTTCCCGAAGAATACTTGCATGAATCAAAAAAAAAAGACAATTTTGCACTGCAATTATTTGTATAACCCTTTAAAATAACAAGAAGATGACTAATGCTGACAAAGGGATTGTATTCTCGGAGAGTGTGAAAGCGGGGAAACGCACCTACTATTTCGACGTGAAACAAAGCCGCAACGGAGAGAAGTACGTGTCGATTACCGAAAGCAAGAAAATTGTGTCCGGAACGGAGGACGACCCCCAGACATCCTACGAGAAGCACAAGATATTCCTCTATAAGGAGGACTACGACAAGTTTCTCACCGCACTCCGGAACACCATCATGGAGGCCAGGGACGGACTCACCGAACCCGGGGAAGAGACACTGTAAGGGAACGGTAGTCCCTTACAGTGTCTTGTCGGGTGTCAGGTCGATGTCGCCGTCCCAGTTGGGGTTGATACGGATTACGAGAGGCTGTTTCTTTGTAACCAGTGTCACGTAATCCCCTGCGATATGGTAATAATGGTTGCGCTCGGTCACGAGCGTGCCGTTCGACAGGGCCTCGTCCGTATTCACATCGTCCGAATCACCGGAACTGCTGTCACTGTCACTGTCACTGTCACTGTCGCTTGAACTGCTGCCGCTTGAACTGCTGGCGGCACTTTTCTTCATACGCAGTGGCACTACCGTCACCTTATCGTTACCGTCCTCGTCCTCCTGTACAATCCGCACATAAAGGTTGCTTTTGACAGGGAACAGGTTCGACTCGTTCATGGTCACATTGATACTGTCCTCATCTTCCACCCCATACACCGTTGTCCAGTCGTCCGGGCGTGACCACGAGTCCAGCACGAAGCGGTTCGCCTCGTCCCCCTCAGCCACGTCCACCTTATCTTCAGGAGTCTTGAAATCTTCATAACAGGTAGACTTGCACCGTGTGTTCACCGACCCTGTGATAAGTGTCATGGACTTCACCGAAGGCGGCACCTTCCTCACCGTCAGTCCAATTCCCGCCACACAGCGGTAGAGCCATCCGCCCAGAGCGTTGATGGCGCCCGACTCATAGGAGAACACAATATCGCCCACGTCCGGGTTCCTCATGTCCGCCCCATAGCGTGGCGTACCGAAGAACAGCTCCGGTGTGGTGTACTGGTCAGTATTGGTCAGTGTAACCTCCGCGCCACTGAACACGGCGCTCTCCGTATCCGTGAAACTGAACAAAATCCGCTCCCCTTTCTGTTCCGCATAACCGAGAGCCGTGACACGGTATTCATAATCCTTCTGCATATTGACCACCCCACTGGCATAGGCATAACGGAAGTGGTCACTGTAGAAGATGTCCGCCGGGTCCGGTTCCCTGCACGTCAGTACCACCTTCTTGTCAAAGGCAAAACCGGTCGCCTCATCGGTGTAGCTTGCATCCTTCAACCGTTTGTAGACATTCAACTGAATACGGTCGGTGTACAACGCCCTCACCGTGTCGTTGTCATATACAGGGTCTTCCCAACCGCCGGAACCGGTAGAACTACCAGTACTGGCAGACGCGCCGGTCGATTGCACTACGAACGCCACAGGCATCACCCAAGTACCGTCGTCCGCCCCGTCGTCCGTTCCGTCATCCTCATCGTTACCGGTGCGGCAACCGCAGACTGCCATCATACAGATCAGTCCGCCCACAAGTCTCATATATCCGTTTCCCTTCATCACGATACAATCTAAAACATTACTTCACACTCCACTCAGAGGTAACCGTCAAAGCAGACCCGTCAGACAAATCAGGCAAGTTGACCTGGAGTACAAACTTGTCCAGACCCTCACCGTACTTGTTCTTGCAGTCCTCAGTAGCGAAGAAGTCATCAAGTTTCGCTGAATAAGAGCCATAGCTATCACCCATCGCCGTCTGAACACTACTTTTTATGTCAACCACCAGCGAGTACGTCTGTCCTGTGGTGAAACTCGTGTTATACTCCAGTTCCTTTACCGGGCAGTACACCAGTTGCACCCTCACGTTGCCGCCCTGCGCCGCAAATGACTTCACATCATCCGCCATCGGAATCACCGATAAGGCGCTCGTGGCACTCGCAGACTCATAGAGATTCACCGCCTTCATCTTGTTCTGTACACTTTCACCCGTCGTTTCCCCATTCTCCCCGAAACCAATCACGGTAAAGGTGTTCCGCGTGACCGTGCTTCCGTCAGTCCCACTCTCCGCCAGTTGCGCCACATCAAGGAACGGACTGAGTGACTCCGCCCCGGAAGTATCACCCACCTTTGCAGTCTTGCCACTCACATAAAAGCGGTCGGCGCGCGAGGTGTACGCCACCTTCGCCTGTAGTCCATTCCATGGCAACCACAGACTTTTCAGTGTCGCATTATTCAAGCAGGACTTGTACAGCAGTTCCTGCACCTTCTGCTTGTCCGCCTCAGACATACTCTTTATATATGTACTGTAGTCCAGTCCCTTCACCGCAGACTTGAATTTGCCGACCCACGTTATAAAGTCAGTATCCGCATAATATGCTTGTGATGCCGCATACGAGCTGAACGCACTTATAAAACCATCCAGCCACGACTCGATTCCCAGCGGCGTCTTGTTGTCCGTAGCCACAAGCACGTCATACACCTTACTGTCAGTAAACTCCCGAATCGCCGATCTTGTCTCTTCCGTGTCCCACGCCGGGAAATCGTCTGAGAAGAAATCCGTGCGGCATACTATCCGCTGCAACGTGACCGGGCAGTTACAGTGGGTGTCCCTGTCATACCCTGTAGGGTCAATCTGCGCCACACAGAGGTAGAACATGTTGTTGTCCCCGAACGCAGTGTTCGTGGGCAGTGACAGATACACATCGTCCAATGCCGCCGACACCTCCTCGCCGTCCACGGTCTCCGTAAGGTGCAGCACCTCCTCGCCGCCAAACAGTGTCGGGTCGGTATTGGCGATGAACACCGCCGTGTAGTTCTGTCCCTGTTCCAGTGTGTCCTTCAGAGCCTCACGCTGGTCCCAGGTCATCGTGGCCCGTTTCATTGGCCAGTCGCCCTCCCCCATCTTGTCGATGTCCAGAATCTCACGCCGCTTCACCAGGTTGCCGGCATTGTCGTAAAGCAAGTATACGAGCGACGAGATTCGTTTGTATGCCGGCAACGCCTCGTGGCTCACACTGCGTGTCAGTGCCTCCCCCACCGTATAGTCCACCACCACCTGCTTCCCGGTCAGCGGTTCCCTGTCCGCCACGATAGAGTCCTCACTGCATCCCATGCACAGCAGCAGTCCGGCACAGGCAACAGACAACAGTCCGCCACCCGCGTCCAGCCCCCCTCTGCCCTTATGTCTTATCCTGTTCATATCCATATTCTCCTTAGCGCTTTTCGTCCGTCATTACCAACCGTTCCACGTATCATCCGCCACATCCACCGCGGCATCATCCGTGCCGGTAGCGAAACCTGCGTAGCGCACCTCAAACTCATCCGCCTCCATACCGTTGTAGAGTACCGTAGTCACCCTGTTCTTGCGCACCTCCACCAGAGTCTCACCGGAGTCCGTATCCGTTCCGATTGGTAAGGTGACCGACTGATTAGAGTTCTTGAACCTCACGGTGACCTCACCCTCCAGCACCTCAGGAAGCAGACAGAGGCGGAACACCTGTCTCGTGGCCATCGCCGTCGTGTACGCCTCGCCCGTCAGTTTCGAGAAGTCGAGTGTGTAAACCACGTCCGTCGTACCTGCCACCGTAGTCACCACATCGTTCGCCCCGTCACGCACATACGCCTTCGCCACAGGGGTTGTCAGTGTGAGCGTGATGGACTTCACGTCCTTCTCAAACTGGTCCGCCGGGATACCCATGTCGAGGAGCAGCTCACCGGTCATCCTCACCATCTCCACGTCCTCCGTGTTCGTGGCCTCCGGGTCAATCCAGCGGTCAATCACCCTACGGTATACATTCAGGTCCACCGTCTGTGCTATGTTCACATTCGTCTTCTGGTACGCCAGCACCGGATCGAAGTCAACCAGCAGTTTATTGTAGTCGCACGTCCTCTCCACCGGGTTCTCCTCCGTAAGCAGGTCCGCGCCGCCGCCACCGTCCCACTGCGGCACACACACGAACGCGAACTTATACCACTGTCCGTAGAGGTCGGTCAGCGCATACGTCCCCCCGGTCAGGGTATACCGCCTGTCCACGGCACAGTGCAGGTGGTCCTCGTCATGCTCCTGCAGCCGTTCAGCCACATAAAGACGGGTGTACTGGTTCCCACTGTCCGTACCCGACGCGTCACCGCCCCTCGTACGGATATCGAACTGGCAAGTGGCAGTGTCCTCCACGTCCGTGCCTTGGTCGGAAGAACAACCAGGCAACAGGACAGACAGCAGGACCAGTCCCCCCATACACCCGTATCTCATATTTATTGTCATATAGTTCATCACAGTTGTTTCCTTTACTTCGCTTTCGGAATAATCACCTCGTCGCCGTCGTCCCAGTCCTCGTCCTTCGTCACGTTACCGCTTGCATTTCCGTCGTCCGGTCCCCTCCAGGCACCCTTGCGCCTACATGCGAGGACATTAAACCTACGGTCGCGCTGCACGATACGTGTCTTGCCGTCACTCATCCTCACACTGTAGGAGAAGCCAGGGGTGACACCCGCCGGGTCGGCTGCCGAGGGTGTGGAGGCATGGAACTGGTCCTCACTGCCCTCGAAACTCAGCATACTCTTCGTCTCGTAAATCTGCTTCAGTTCCTTCGTCGCCGGCCAGTACCACATAATCTCGTCATAGTCAATCTTGCCGTTGCCGTTGCGGTCACGGTTCTTCTGCACCACGTAACCGATGGCATGGTCGTAAGGCAGACCGTCTTCATAGGCAGGGTCGATGAGTGAACTGCCGTCCTTCTTCTTCTGTCCGTTGAGACCCACGTCATAGAGCTTGCGCGTGTTCGACAGTCCGTCCCACGTGCCAGTGGAAATCAGGTTGTCCGTCACGAAACTCCAGTAGTGGTAGTAGCCCCACGGAATGTATTTCTGCTCCAGCTTGCGCTCGATGAAGAACGTGTCAGCCACCGCCCCGAACGTCAGCAGGTCGAACTTGATGTTCAGCACCACCATCTGTGCCGGCAGTTGCGTCACCGTCAGTGTCTCCGTCACGTTCTTGCACTTACACACGATGGTGCCGGTGCGTTTCTGCAAAGTGGCGTTCTGTTCTGGCGAGTCGATGTCCGGTATGTAGTCGTCCGTATGGATATAGAAGTAAGTCAGTCCCTTCGTTCCCGAGATGGAGAAGGCAGCCTCGTCGCCGGTATTAATCTGTCCGATCAACCGTGGCTTGTAGACCGACGAGTGCGACACCTCCAGCCACGGAGTCTCGTCGGGGTTCTCCACCTCCACCGTCCAGTCCTCCGGAGCGTACATCAGGGCCTTCACCGAGTTGCAGTGCGCGTCCAGGTCGTCCAGTGTGGCGTACACCGTCAGTCCACCCAACAGCTCGCCAGTCACACGGTGTTCGTAGTCGTCGTGCGCCTTGATGGTAATCTCGTGGTTGTACCAGTAGTTGCGCCGTATATTGAAGTCCTTGAAGTTGTCCCCACCCAGATACACATAATACGAAGTCTTGTAGGTCGCCCCACTCGTCCGTTGGTACACACCGTCGATACGCAGGTAAGTGGCGTTGTAGAACCGTCCCGCCTTCACCTTGGCGCCTGTCTCCGCATCCGTCTCGAGCTTTTCGTTGGACACATCCTGTCCGATGGTAATGCTTCCTACATAGTCCGGATAGTCCACCGCGCGGTTGCGCTTGTAGAGTTGCTTGTAGTACTTGTACTTCTCGTGGCCCTCCAGTCCGGTCAGTTCCGGCCAACTGGCTGGCACGTCCTCGACGCTGCCCCTACGGTTCTCGAACATGTCGAACTCCGCCGTCACCGCACCGTCCTCCTCCTGTGTCGAGAGTCTGTACGTCCCGAAATAATTGCCGCGCATCGTAGTCGCGTCAGCATTGTAAACGTAATCGTCCGTGCTACCGGTCTCACTGACATCTGTATCGTTCTCGTCCGCTCCGTTCCTGAGAAGCCAACTCCCCCGAGGCACATTACATATATACACGTCCGTCATCTTGAAGTCGCCGCCGTCACCGCCGTTGTCCCCCTCGGTACTGGTGTTCACCTTGATGGTGAAGTTCAGGTGGGCGGCTATACGGTAGAGAGGAATCTTGGCAGTCTGATTGTTGTTCAGAGCCGTGTTGATTTCAGCCACCGTGGTGTGTCCTGTCATCACGTAATAACCCGGATACGCACCGTCGGCGGCGGATATGGTAAGTGACCGCGCCTTCAGTGCGTCCAGTGTAGCGACCTCATCCACCAGACTCTCCGGGTTTGGATAGTTGCACACCACGTACACCGACTCGTCCTCACTGCTCAGGTACACGTCGATGTACCGTATGTTCTCCGACGAACTCTGGGTAAAGCCCAAGCGTTTGTTGCCGTCCGTCTTGAACACGAACACCGCCACGTTCTCTATCGCCTCCTCGTCCGTCGCAGCCCTGGTGGTTACCACCGACAGCGTAGGCGCGGACAGTTCAATGGTTACCTTGCTGTCAGCACTGCCACTGTCCACACCCTCATCGTCGCTGCACGCGGACAGGACGAAGAGAACAGACAAAAGGAGATATACGTATACTGTATTTCTCATCATGCGGTTCATTTGAACGTTTTGTTTGTATAGTCGTAGTCAGAGAAGTGATGGGCGCGGCGCGCGTAACCAAGTTCATTTCGAAAAGTTCTTGCTTCCAACTCCTTGTCACCTTTCAGTTTCTCCAGTTTCCATGTTGTCGAATTCAGCTTCTGACAGTATGAATATTTTATTTTGTTAGCCACTGGGGAGTTGTATTTTGCCGTAGAACTCCAATATAATTCATCGAGCTTCACGTGGGTCTCTATGGAAGACTGCATGACAATTTGTTTGAAGAACTGATACAACTCATCACGTGAAGGCAAGTACCAGTGAGCTAATGCCGTCGGTGGATTCTCCCCTGCATTGACCCATGATTCTGTCCAGGAATAGCGGATGATTGGTTGGGTAGAGATGTTGCCATTCGTTCCCCAGTCATTAGTATTATTAGTTCTATTATTACTTACGTTCTCGTGCGCATAATATCCGTCATAGTCAGTTCTGTCATCTAAATTGCTAGAATAGATCTGACCGAATATATATTCCAAAAGTCCCCACTGGCCCTGATAACCTTGTGTAGTGACACTTCCGTCATTATCCCTCTCCACACCGTAGTCGTAGCGGCTGAAGCCGCATGCGAAACGTTCCTTGCTGCTGTCGTCTTTATAATTCCCGATTACGGTGATTGCATTGTACTGGCGGATGGAGATATGTGATGTCGAGGTACTTCCGTCCGTTTGGATTATAATCCGCGCGCGCCGCCAGTCATTGTTGATATTGTCCCAGTTGCCCGAATTCGAAGGGTCGTACCCGGAGTCGTACTTATATTTTTTGTCGCCATCCTTACTATAGTGCGGATTCAGATAGTCGTAGATCCAGATGGTAACCTTCTGCTCCTCGCTTGTGCCGGTGGTAAAGTCAGACGACTCCAATGTCTGTGTGTGTGTTCTGTCGGGTTTCACGAAGTAAATCCAGTTGAAGGAGGCACCGCTACTGACAAGGTCTATGTTTCCGTCCTTGTCCTCCGCCACGAGCGTCAGTTTCCAACTTTTGCGCAGCAGGGACGGCATTATGGTTATCTCGTCCGTTGTGTTGATACAGTCATAGATGTACTTCGAGGGGTTCTTGTCGTAGTCGATGGTGGCTTCGAGCGGCACCTTGGGAAACTCCGTCGCTATCGTCAGTTCCGTCCATGGCTGCACCACCAGTTCAATCCGTGACCCGGCAAGGCTCGCCGGCCGGTCACTGTCCGCCGACCGTGTACCCACGTGGTACACGTAGTTCGGGTAGACCGAGTATTTCTCTTTGTCTCCCGCTGCCGCAGGCACGTTGGTCCACAGGGCTGGGAAACGCTTTACCAAACTGCCCGACTCGTCCAGCAGTTCTATCGACAGTGTGCCGTTTATCCCTGCCGCCATTGGCAGGAGGTAAGCACCGAGAAACAGCGTCTGTTCGGTCAGTCCGAGAGCATCTGTATATTCCGTTTTTATGTCATAAAGGTTAGTGGTTGTGTTGGCTGTCACGATGTCGTCAGTCAACGGTATTTTATCGAGAACCTTGGCGTCCGTAGCCGTATTCTCTCCGCTGCCGAAGTCGTCAGGCAGCATGGTGTCGGCTGTGCGCTCTTTCCGCGCCAGTCCGATTTGGGTTGTAGGGTTGTTGCCGAGAACCAGTTGGATGGATTTCACGGTCTTGCCGTCTACCGTGACCGGTATGTCCTTCACATAAGCGTATGCGCCCGACACCCGTCGGGTCAATGTCACCTCCACTTGGTTGTCGTCCTCCCTGGTGTACGTGAACGATCCCCATCCGGCAAACAGTTCGGCAGTGGTCATGTCCCCTGATGTAGCCAGTACGGCTTTGGCGTCGGCAATCGTCTTGTCCTCAGCCAAGAAGGCAGGAGCGATGTCGTTTTCGTCGTCCAGCGTCAGTCCGTAGACCGCGCCCGACTTGTCGTCCAGTCCCACACACAGCAGCGTGTACTCAGTACCCGACTTGATGGTTGGAGGCACATCCAGTTCCAGCACCTTCTCCTGCACCACCCCCTCGTCATGGTCAGTGGAGTCTACAGGAGACCAGTCCAAGTCCTGATGGAAGACATAAGTAGCCCCGTCGCCAGTACCCTCGTAGAGGATGGCGTACACCTGACTGACATTGTGGAGGTTGTACGAACCCTTCAACTCAGTCCGCGTCTTCGCCCCTGTACCAATCCGCAACACAATGCTCCCAGCCGCATGAGCGCGACCGGAATCATCCACCCCCTCATCGTCCGTACAACCGGCACAGACACCCACAAGGACCGAGAGGCACAAAGCCACAATCTGTATTCTCTTCACTGCTTATCCGTTTGGAACTTGTCACGAAAATATTGCTTCGGGGACATCAGGCGACATCCCCAAAGCATTCATGATGAACTTTCTTTTTATTGTGTTAGAAGATATCCATCTGGTGAACCATCTCCCAGTTGTCGTTCACACGCAAGATCAAGGTCTCGTTGTTGAGGTCCTGGGCTTTGTCATCGTCAGTACTGCCATCCTTACTCTTCTGACCGATGTTGTAGAGGTGGTTGCGGAGGACACTGTAGTTGATTGAGTTTTCTTCAGCACCGTCAGTAGTCGAACCGTTACTCTTTACCAATTTAGCCGTCTTGCCTATCTGCGAGTCAGCAGTTGAAGTCTGCAGACGGATGTTCCAGAAACGGATGATGGTGCCTTCGCTGTCAAGCATCTGCAACTGGAAGGTGGCCTTGTCCGCTACAAGAGGGAATGGGAAAAGGAACGATCCGCCGAGAACACAACCGGTCTTCACTGCCGCGCCGGTTGAGGATAAGGCGTTCTTCCAATTTGTGTCCTTTTCGTTCAGGATGCCGTCACCGTTTTGGTCCATGGTTGAACTTCCTTCAGGTATTGGGAACCAATCCTTCAGTGCCACCTCATACACTGTGTATGCGTCTTCGGCAGTTGAACCATAGAACTTTGCGTCTTTTGTTGCGGTCTTCTCATCATTATCCCAACCGTTCACAACGTACTTTATGTTGTCAGCACTCTCGTCAGTTTTGCCTGTGAACCCATAGTTGAAAGCGGCGAACACAGCGTTGTCGCACTTGTTTGAAGCCACCAGACGGAGTTTCGCTCCAGTCTTTTCGGGGTAGTCTGCGTTACCCTTCACAGGTATGTTGGTGAAGTAACCTATAGTACCTGCCACCTGGCGGTGGAGTGTGAGTGCCACGTCGAACTCGTAAGTTTTTGTGTCACTGGAGCTTTCCTTCTCAGTCACAATAAACGGTGCGCTTCCCGCGAAGACCTCAAATATTTGGCTCAGGGGTGATTTTCCGTGGATAGCCACGCGACCTAACCAAATATTTCGGCA
>CAVBFD010000050.1:0-16200 GCA_963594655.1 Candidatus Methanomethylophilaceae archaeon | reverse complement strand
TAGAGCACAACCTTGCCAAGGTTGGGGTCGCGAGTTCGAGTCTCGTTTTCCGCTCAGAAAAAGTCCAGACCATGACGGTTTGGACTTTTTTTTATTTCCCGTTCCCTTCCATCCGCGCGTCTTCGCACACTCCTGAAGGCTTCCTTTTACGGTGTGGCGGACCGTGATTTCATTACGCTGACGGTTTTTTATTCAAAAGGCTCACCCTCAATCGGGGAATTTGTGTAAATTTGCAGAATAATACTTGAACCCAAACGTTATAGAGTTATGGAACATCCAGAGAACAATGCTGAATACGGGGGACTTACGGTCAACGCCGGAGTTGACCACCAGGATATGGTCAGTCCTTACCTGAGCAGGACGAGAAAGAAACGCAACAGACTGTACACGCCCGACGAGTATGTCAGCGGCATACTCAAGGGCGACGTGACGATGCTCAGCCAGGCGGTGACACTGATTGAGAGTACCCTGCCCGAACACCAGGCGGTGGCGCAGCAGGTGATAGAGAAGTGTCTGCCTTACTCGGGCCATTCGGTGAGGGTGGGCATTTCGGGCGTGCCGGGCGCGGGCAAGTCCACCAGCATCGACGCGTTCGGCATTTATGTCCTGGAGAAGTACGGCGGCAAGTTGGCGGTGCTGGCCATCGACCCTTCGAGCGAGAAGACCAAGGGGAGCATCCTCGGCGACAAGACACGCATGGAGCGGCTGGCGGTACACCCCAAGTCGTTCATCCGCCCTTCGCCGACGGCGGGTTCGCTGGGCGGCGTGGCGCGCAAGACCAGGGAGACAATCATACTGTGTGAGGCGGCTGGGTACGACAAGATATTCGTGGAGACCGTGGGCGTGGGACAGAGCGAGACCGCATGCCACTCCATGGTGGACTACTTCCTCCTCATCCAGTTGGCAGGAACGGGCGACGAGCTTCAGGGGATCAAGCGCGGAATCATGGAGATTGCCGACGGCATAGTGATAAACAAGGCGGACGGCAGCAACGTGGACAAGGCGGAGCTGGCCGCGAGCCATTTCCGCAACGCGCTGCATATCTTCCCCCTGCCAGAGAGCGGCATAGTGCCTGAGGTGCGCTGCTACTCAGGGTTCTTCAATCTCAACGTGGACAAGGTGATGGACATGGTGTTCGACTACATAGGGAAGGTCCAGGAGTCGGGCTACTTCCAGTACCGCCGCAACGAACAGGCGAAATACTGGATGTACGAGAGCATCAATGAGCAGTTGAAGAACAGCTTCTATTTCGACAGGCACATCAAGACCATGATACCGGACATGGAGAACCAGGTGCTGGGAGGACAGATGACATCGTTCGTGGCTGCCGGCAAGCTGCTCGACGAGTACTATAACACTATAAGGAATAAGGAAAACGAATGAGTGAGTACAGAGTCTGCGGACCCAAGGCGAGGCACTGTTGTCTGGCAGTCCTGCTGTGCGTGACTGCGGCGGAAGCCGCGGCGCAGGAGGGGAGTGCGGGATACCAGTTTCTGGAAGTGCCGTCGTCGGCCCACGCGGCCGCACTGGGCGGACACAACGTGAGCGCGATTGAGGACGACGCCACACTGATAAACTCCAATCCGGCACTGGCTGCCAACGTGTCGTCCGGGACTCTGAGTCTCGGCTACACGTCGTACATCGCTGGAACGAGCAAGTTGGGCGCGTCCTTCGTGAGGCAGACAGGGGAGAGAGGCACGTGGTTCGCCGACGCGGTGATGCTGGACTACGGGACGATGACGGAGACCGACGGGAACTTCAATGAGACAGGCACGTTCACAGCGAAGGACATCTGTGTCGGGGGAGGTTACTCGTACCTCTTCAGCGACCGCTGGAGCGGTGGGGTGCAGGGAAAAGTCCTGATGTCGAAGTACGCCGAGTTCTCGTCCACCGCCATAGGAGTGGACCTCGGGGTCAACTACTACAACGAGGAGAGCGGACTGTCGCTGAGTCTGGTGGGACTGAACCTCGGAGGGCAGGTCGACGCGCTCTATGAGAAGAACGAGGCGTTGCCGTTCAACATGCTCTTGGGAGTGTCGAAGGAGTTCGCCAACGCCCCTATCCGGGTGTCGGTCACCTTCGACAAGCTGACGGACTGGGACGACGGCAAGCTGGGACACCACCTGACGGTGGGCGCGGACGTGTTCCTCTCAAGCTCCATGTGGCTGGCGGTGGGCTACAACCCGCGGAGGGCCAAGGAGATGAAGGTGGCCGGCAGCAGCCATTGGGCGGGACTGTCGCTGGGAGGGGGACTGAACCTGCGCAGACTGAAGATAGGAGTGGGGTACGGCAAGTACCATGTGGCGTCATCATCACTGATAATAAATGCAAGTTATGTGTTCTAAGAAAATAATTGTGGCCATCGACGGACACTCGTCGTGTGGCAAGAGTACCATGGCCAAGTGGTTGGCCAGGCAGGTGGGCTACATCTATGTGGACACCGGAGCCATGTACCGTACAGTGACCCTCTTCGCCATCCGTGGCGGATTCATCACGGAGGAGGGAGTGGACGAGGCTGGACTTGAGGACGGACTGAAGACCGTCAGTGTGGGGTTCCGTCTCGACCAGGAGACCCGACTGCCGCTGGCCTGTCTCAACGGAGAGGTAGTGGAGAGTGACATAAGGAAGATGGACGTGTCGTCGAAGGTGAGCCGCATAGCCGCCCTTCCGTTCGTGCGCCGCACGCTCACCGCGCAACAACAGCGCATGGGCGAGGACAAGGGCATCGTGATGGACGGACGCGACATCGGGACGGTCGTGTTCCCCGGAGCGGAACTGAAGGTCTTCGTCACCGCCTCCGCGGAGGTGAGGGCCAGACGGCGTTACGACGAGCTGGTGGCGAAGGGCGAGAAGGATGTGACCTATGATGCGATTCTCAGGAACGTGGAGGAGCGCGACTACGCCGACTCCCACAGGGAAATCAGTCCGCTGCGCAAGGCGGAGGACGCGCTGGTGCTGGACAACTCGGACATGACCCTGGACGATCAGAACCGGTGGCTTATCGACCGCTTCCGTGAGGCAGTGGGAATGACGGCGGATGCGGACTGCGGATCATGCGAGTGAAACAGGTGAAGTAGGGGAGTACAGCTATGCTTATAGAGATAGACAGCGGGTCAGGCTTCTGCAACGGGGTGACGACCGCGATAAGAAAGGCGGAAGAGGAACTGGACGCTACGGGGACAACCCTGTACTGTCTGGGTGACATCGTGCATAACGGACGTGAGTGTGAGCGGTTGAAGGACAAGGGACTTATCAGTGTGGACAAGACGGAGCTGGAGCGGCTGCGCGACACACGAGTCCTGCTGCGCGCCCACGGCGAGCCTCCTTCCACCTACCGCATGGCTGAGGAGAGGAACATACAGCTGATAGACGCTACTTGTCCTGTGGTGCTGCACCTGCAGAAACGGATAAAGGCTGACTACGACAGCGACCCCGACCACAGGAACCAAATTGTCATCTACGGCAAGAACGGACACGCGGAGGTGGTGGGACTGGTGGGACAGACCGAGGGACACGCTATCGTCATCGAGAACCTGGAGGACGCGCGCGGACTGGATTTCTCGCGCAACATACAGTTGTACTCGCAGACCACCAAGTCGCTGGAGGGTTTCCGTGAGATAGTGGGCTACATCCGCAGCCACATGAAGGACGGGGCGGAGTTCAACTACTTCGACACAATCTGCCGTCAGGTGGCGAACAGAATGCCACGCATCCGCAGGTTCGCCGAGCAGCACGACGTGATTGTGTTCGTGTGCGGAAAGAAAAGCTCAAACGGTAAGATTCTGTTCTCCGAGTGTTGCAAGGTAAACCCCCGGTCACACATGGTTGACGACGTGTCGGAGATTGACAACGAGTGGTTCACGGATGCCGTGTCGGTCGGGATATGCGGGGCCACGTCCACTCCCAAGTGGCTTATGGAACAGTGTAGGGACGCAATAAAAGCGATGATAGGATGATTGTCTGTATAGCGGAGAAACCAAGTGTGGCCCGGGATATTGCCAATGTACTCGGCGCGAAGGAGGCGAGGCAGGGATACATAGAGGGAAACGGGTATCAGGTCACGTGGACGTTCGGACACCTGTGCGAACTGAAGTCCCCGGGCGAGTACAACCCCCAGTGGGCTCACTGGAGCCTGTTCGACCTGCCCATGATTCCGGGACGGTTCGGAATAAGACTGAAGGACGACGAGGGGGTGAGGAAACAGTTCGCCACGATAGAGAGACTGATGAAGGAGGCGGACGAGATAATCAACTGCGGCGATGCCGGACAGGAGGGGGAACTGATACAGAGGTGGGTCATGCAGAAGGCTGGGGCGAAGTGTCCCGTGAAGCGGCTTTGGATAAGCTCGCTCACCGAGGAGTCGATAAAGGAGGGTTTCCAGACCCTGAAAGACCAGTCGGAATACCAGTCGCTCTACGAGGCAGGACTCAGTAGGGCCATCGGCGACTGGACTCTCGGCATGAACGCCACACGGCTCTACACGCTCAAGTACGGACAGAACCGGCAGGTGCTGTCCATCGGACGTGTGCAGACACCTACCCTGGCGCTTATCGTGCGCAGACAGCAGGAGATAGAGAACTTCGTGCCTGAGCAGTACTGGATACTCTCGACCGTATACAGGGACGTGACCTTCCAGGCCGCCAAGGGGAAGTTCACCACACAGGAGGAGGGACAGCAGTACCTTGACAAGGTGAGGGACTGTCCGTTCACCGTCACCCAGGTGTCGGCTAAGAAAGGGACGGAAGCCCCGCCGAGGCTCTACGACCTCACCTCGCTGCAGGTGGACTGCAACAGGAAGTTCGGCTTGTCGGCTGAACAGACCTTGCAGGTTATTCAGAGCCTTTACGAGAAGAAGTTCACCACCTATCCGCGTGTGGACACCACCTTCCTCAGTGACGACATCTACCCCAAGTGTGCCGGGATTCTCAAGGGCATAAGGGGCTACGAACAGTTTACCGTCCCGCTTGAGGGGAAGAAACTGCTGAAGTCGAAGAAGGTGTTCGACTCGTCGAAGGTGACTGACCACCACGCCATAATACCTACAGGAATACCGGCGCAGAACCTTACGGACTATGAGAAACGTGTGTACGACCTTGTGGCCCGTTCTTTTATCGCCGTGTTCTATCCCGACTGCCGTTTCCTCACCACCACCGTCCTCGGTATGGCGGGTGACGTGGAGTTCAAGACCACAGGAAAGCAGATAACCGAACCTGGATGGAGGGTACTCTACCAGAAGAGCGAGATGCAGACGGACAGTGACGCAGACCGACAGAACAAGGAGGCGGAGGAACGCACGTTGCCGGTGTTCGTGAAGGACGAGACTGGACCCCATGTGCCTTCGCTCATGGAGAAATGGACAACCCCTCCCAAACCCTACACCGAGGCGACACTGCTGAGGGCGATGGAGACGGCCGGCAAGTTTGTGGACAACGAGGAACTGAGGGACGTACTGAAGGAAAACGGCATAGGCCGTCCGTCCACACGCGCCGCCATCATTGAGACCCTTTTCAAACGCAGGTACATACGGAAGGAACGCAAGTCGCTTGTGGCCACTCCCACCGGGGTGGAACTGATTGGACTCATTCACGAGGACCTGTTGAAGAGCGCGGAACTGACGGGACTGTGGGAGAGGAAACTGAGGCAGATTGAACGCCACGACTACAGCGCCACCCAGTTCATCAGCGAATTGAAACAGATGGTGACGGACATCGTAGGCAGTGTGCGCGCCGACAGTTCCAACCGTAGGATCACAGTCGTGGAGGCAGAACCTGAAAAGAAAACGAAGGCAAAGGCAAAGACGGCAGCAGCCAAGACCAAGAGCGAACCTTCAGCCGCCAAGACGAAGGGAGACGCTCCGGCAGGGTTTCAGCCGCGCAAGAAAAAGACGGAGACTGCGCGGAAGGCGGAAGTGCCGCCTTCGGACAAAGCGACTTCCGCTGAAGCCGACCAGTGGGTCGGACTGCCTTGTCCGGTGTGCCACACAGGACACATCATCAAGGGCAAGACCGCCTATGGCTGTTCCCGGTGGAAGGAGGGGTGCGGTTACAGACGGCCGTTTGACGGTGAGTGAGAAAGAAACCAAAACAAGATAGACTTATGAACAGAAAATTCAGAACACTGTGTTTGATGTCGCTGTTGGCGGTGTTGAACATGACGGGTGTGTCGGCCCAGAGTTACTCTTCCTTATGGAAAGCCGTAGAGGAGAGTGAGTCCAAGGACCTTCCCCGAGGGGTGGTTCGGGATGCGATGAGGATTTACACGAAGGCGTCGGAGGAGGGGAACTTCCCTCAGATGATGAAGGCGTGGATTGTGGTGTCGGAGACTAAGTGCAGTCTGGACGCGGACAGTTTCAGTGTGGACGCGCTGCCCCGTGTGGCGTGCGCCACTCCGGTGGAGAACGCCGTGTACAACGCTGTTCTCGGTTCTGCCTATCAGGCTATGTGTGGGGCGTCGTCGGTGGCGTTCGACGAGGACACGAGACAGGAGTACAAGTCCATGGCGGCTGACTGCTTCAGAAAGGCCTTGGCGGACAGGGACGCACTGGCGAAGGCGAAGGCTACGGACTATCTGCCAGTGGTCACCAAGGGCGGAAACAGCCGCCTGTACGGCAACGACATGTATTCGGTAATAGTGATGTTCATAGCCGACTATTCGTCATGGGACAGGGATTCCCTTGCGACGGTACTGGATGACGCGGCGGCGTATTACAGTAGGTCTGGCAATGCCAACGCTTCGGTTCTGATGAGGCTGGCGGCGTTGCGGCAGAAGCGGCAGGCACTGACCGCAAAGAGTTACGCAGCGGAGGTCAGACAGTTGCTCGACAGTTCGGAAAACCTGGAGGCTGGAGCTGACGTGGCGGTGGAATATCTGGACGCGATGGAAAGGAACAATGCTTCGGAGGACGACCAGTGGCAGTTTGTCATGTATGCGAAGCGGCAGTTCCGCAAGTCCCCGGTCGTGAATTACTTCGTCAACGAGGAAAACCGCATGAAGCTGTCCAAATGCAGCCTGTACTTCAGAAACGGTGGGGACAACCGCTCTGCCTCATGGTTCATGTACCCGGACACTCCGTTCCCGTTTGAACTGCAGTACGAGAACCTCTCCTCGGCCGACTTGGAGGTACGTGAATATGTGGGAGAGGACGACAAACTCGGGTTGAAAACCAACGGCAGACTGGTGGAGAAGCGCCGCCTTGTGCTGGGCAGGGACAGTGCCTCCCTCGCGCGGCAGGAGGCGGGAATGCCTTACAAGGGAACGCTGACCGACAGTCTCGCTTTGCCTGTGGGACAGTACGTCGTCGTGCTGAAGACCAAGGGACAGACAGAGGCGAGTAGGCTGAACGTTTCGTCGTTGAGAATTATATCCGTAGACCAACCTAAGGGAAAGAAACAGGTGGTCGTGGTGGACAACAAGACAGGCAGACCAGTCCCGGGCGCGAAGGTTCACCTGTTCGACAGGAAGGGAAACGAGACTGTTCTCGTATGCGACGGTGACGGCGCGTGTGTCTTCGATGCCTCAGAGTCTATGGAAATATCCGCTTCGGTAAGTGAAAGTGACAGTCTGGACAAGGAATATATAAGCGCATATCAGCAGGTGAAAGAGAGGACCGACAATCTGAGGGTGAGTGTCTACACCGACCGGTCCATCTACCGTCCCGGACAGACGGTGTACGTCTCGGGACTTGTGTATGCGGACGGAGAGGACAACCAACCGCACGTGGCGGGTGGGGTGGACATACCGGTAAGACTGACGGACGCTAACAGGCAACAGGTGTGTTGCGACACTCTGAAGAGTAACGAATGGGGTACGTTCGACACACGGTTCGTACTGCCCAAGGACCGCCTTCCAGGCACTTACACCGTAGCCTCATACTACGACGGCAGGTGGCGCGCGCTGAGTACGGTGCGTGTGGAGGAGTACAAGCGTCCCACGTTTGACGTGACCGCCGAACCATTGTCGGACGGCAGGGAACTGTCCTTCGGTGACTCGGTGACTGTGAAGGTGTCCGCCTCCACCTTCGCCGGTGTTCCGGTGCAGGGCGCGTCGGTGAGATATACCGTAGCCAGTGGCACTTCCATGTACGGCTACCGTGTCATATACGGATGGACGGAGACTGACCGTGGCGAGACTGTCCTCGACGACAAGGGCGAGGCCGTGCTGACCATAAGGACGGAGGCGGACACCACCAAGTACGGCACTGATGATGTGGTGGGCTACAGGCTGACGGCAGAGGTGACGGACATCGCCGGGGAGACACACACCGCTGAGTATGTCGTGCGGCTGTCGGGACTCGGCTTCTCCCTGCAAGTGCCTTACTGGCAGTCGGTGGACGTGTCCGACCCTACGCAGGAACTGACCGTGGAGGCGGTCAATCCCAACGGACAGAAGGTGAAGGCAAACGGAACTTACACTGTAAGCAAGGACGGCAAGGCAGTGGGCGACGGCACCTTCGTGTCGGGCGAGGCAATAATCCTTCCGTCACTCCCGATGGGTACGTATGTACTCGACTTCATGGCGAAGGACGGTAAGGGCAACACCGTCAAGGTACAGAGGACGTATGATGTCTACGACTCGGAGGAGGCGGTGGACCCGCGGATGAAGATAAAGGCGGCTCCGGCGGACTTCGACAAGGACCTGTTCATTTGCCGCAAGTCCACTTTCTCGGAGGACAGTCCTGCGGAGATACTGTTCGCACCGTGCGAAGGTGACGCGTATGTGTTCTGCTCCATCATGTCGGGCGAGAAGGTGTTCGAACAGAAATGGATAAGTCTCGGACAACACCTCTACCGTCTGTATGTGGATTATAATAAGGAGTACGGAGACGGAGTGACACTGGTGATGGCTTACGTGAGGAACGGCAGGGCGTTCACCCGATCTCAGGATTTGGTGTGCGATCAGCCCGACAGGCAACTGAAACTGACGTGGAAGACATTCAGGGACAATCTGACTCCGGGACAGAAGGAAGAGTGGATTCTGACGGTGAGGGACAAGGACGGAAACACGGTGGACGCCGCGGAGATGATGACCACGATGTACGACGCTTCGCTCGACCGGTTGCAGCCCTTCCAGTGGAGTTTCAGTGTCCCCAAATCCCTGTCATTCTCCAACAGCATGTCGTTCTATATCCCCTATCCAAGGATTCTGGGACAGAAAGCGCCGATGGGCGTGTGGATTACATCTGACGTGAAGACCCTGAGTTGGAAGGATCACGACTACGACCGTCTCTTGCCGTTTGAGTACGACAGGCTCACACGTGTCCTCAATGAACGGGTGCTTGTACGTGGTGGGGCGGCTCTGTTGAGCGCGGGTCCCAGGTATGCCGCGGCGGAAGCCAAAGGCGTGAGTGTATTGACTTCTGAGGACACTCAAATGGCGGGACGTGTGGCAGGACTGAAGGAAGTGCCGGACTCACCGTCTGAAGACTTGGCGGACGACAAGGTTGCGGCACTGACGGATAAGGTGAGGAGCGACTTCAACGAGACCGCATTCTTCTATCCTCATCTCACGGCGGACAGAAACGGTGAGGTGCATGTGGCGTTCACTGTACCCGAGAGTGTCACGAGATGGAGGTTGCAGGGACTGGTACACACAAAGGACATGAATTACGCCTTGATAGACACTACATGTGTCACGAAGAAAGACTTCATGGTGCAGCCCAACATGCCGCGGTTCGTGCGCGAGGGCGACAAGGTGAGTGTCGTGGCCCGTGTAATGAACCAGGGCGGGACCGCACTTTCCGGTAGGGTACGCATGGAGATAATGGACGCGGAGACAGGCAAGGTCGTGTCGAGACAGACCAAGACCGTGCGTGTGGCTGAAGGACAGACAGTGCCGGTGGCGTTTGAGTATGCCGCGACTGACAAATATCCGCTTCTCGTGTGCGAGGTGACGGCTGAGGCCGGTGACCGCTCCGACGGTGAACGCAATTACCTGCCTGTGCTTGATTCCAGGCAGTATGTGACGGAGACAGTGCCGTTCTATATTGACAGTAAGGAAAGCAAGACGGTGGACCTCTCCGGTCTGTTCAACTCCAACAGCAAGACTGCGACACGGAAACTGATGACACTGGAGTACACCGCCAATCCTTCGTGGACTGTCATCGGCGCTTTGCATGGACTGCGTGTGCCGGACAATAACGACGCTATAAGTTTCGCCGCCTCTCTCTACGCCAACACCACAGCCGGCAAGTTGGCGCGGATCATACCGGGACTCAGGGAGGCTTTGAGTTCACAGTACGTGGCGGCTGACTCCTCCTCCGTCAACTCCCGGTTGGCTGAAGACGAGCGCGTGA
This sequence comes from Candidatus Methanomethylophilaceae archaeon, assembly GCA_963594655.1. Classification (GTDB taxonomy): domain Bacteria; phylum Bacteroidota; class Bacteroidia; order Bacteroidales; family Bacteroidaceae; genus Colivivens. Next base: position 5,909 of record CAVBFD010000050.1, on the reverse strand, counting down.
AGGACATCGCACTTAGGGAAAGTCCATGGTTGCGCGACGCACTGAAGGAGGCTGACCGACGTGCGGAACTGGCCGACCTGTTCAATGAGGGACTGATAAGTGCGCGTACGTCTGCCGCCAAGGAGAAACTGGCCGCATTGCAGAATGTGGACGGTTCATGGAGCTGGTTCGACGGGATGCGTGGTAGTTATCATGTGACCCTGGCAGTGTGCGAGAATCTGGCTCTCCTCAACTCCGGCGACAGTGGGGTGCGGTCCATGCTCGCCAAGGCGATGGATTATCTGGACAAGGAGGAGTACCGCAGGTTCACTCAGTCGGCGCGGAATGGCTTTGTCCCCGGTGACGCCAACCTCCAGTACCTTTTCGTCAGTGCCTTACAGCCGGAAAGGCGTGTGGACAAGGACATCAGGAAGATGCGTGAGGATTATCTCGCACAGTTGGAGAAGTCAGTCCGCGACCTTTCTGTCTACGGTAAGGCGAACGCAGCGTATGTGCTGCGTGTGTTCGGCCACCAGAAGGCGGCTGACGAGTTCCTTCAGTCGGTCATGGAGTACTCGGTAAGTAAGCCGGGCATGGGACGCTATTACGCTACTGACGCCGCTCCTTACTCATGGCGCGACTACCGTATTCCTACACAACTGGCTGCCATGAGGGCGATACGCCAGTCATCGGTTGCCGACAGGAAGAAAACGCTTGCCGACATGCAGGTATGGCTGATCCGTCAGAAGCAGACTCAGATGTGGGACAACCCGATGAACACAATCGGTGCGGTGAGCTACCTGCTGGAGGATTCCTGCGCTATGGCAATGGGTGCTGTGCCTGAGTTCTTTATCGACGGAAGTAAACTTTCCGTGCAAGTGGACACCACCAAGTTCCTCGCAAGACAACTCGGTTACGTCAGCCTGGCAGTGGACGACCGTATGGTCCAGAAGGGCGTGAACACGCTGAAGGTGGTTCCGGCGACGGACACAGACACTGAAGGTGACTCCCATATCGCTTGGGGTACGGTGTCCACACGGTTCATGGAAGACATGAAGAGCCTGCAGGTGCGGTCGTCAGGCGAGTTGAGGATTACCCACCGCCTGATGGTGGACGGTAAGGCGTTCGACCCCAAGACAGCGACTTTGAAGGTGGGCGACAAGGTGACGGTGCGGTTGACAGTAACCGCTGACCGTGACATGGATTTTGTACAGGTGCGTTCGCTCTCTCCTGCTTGTTTTGAACCGGCTGACCAGCGTTCAGGCTATCGGTGGATGAACGGCAGGGGCGGTTACGTGGCGCGCCACGACGCTTCCGTTGACGTGTTCTTCGACAGCTTCACCAAGGGAACGTCCACGTTCGACTTGGATTATTATGTGACCCGCAGTGGGGATTATCTCACAGGCGTGGCTACTGTACAGTGTGCCTACGCCCCGGAATATGCGGGACATACGGACAGTGTGACGATAAAGGTGGACAAGTGATATTCCACTGTCCCGGTTAACCCATTAAAAGCTGTTGTGTGCAATTTCTTAGGAATGTGCTACAACAGCTTTGTTTGTGTTTTCAGATTGGGAAATTCACAAGTCTCGAAGCAAGTGTGCAAAAAATGTGGTTAACCATTGCACATATAGGAAAAACTTGTGTGATTTAAGAAAATAGTGACTTATTGTTGTCGGTTCAACGGATAAGATGAACTAATTTTGCACCGTAAAAGAATATAAAGACACAAGATATGATTGAGAATTTTCTGAAGAAGGTGGATTTTTCCAGTATGGAGGATTACGAGAAGAACCTTGAGTTCATCGTACCTGAGAATTTCAACTTTGCATACGACGTGATGGACCGTTGGGCTGCCGAGGATCCGGACAAGCTCGCCCTGTTGTGGACCAACGACAAGGGGGTGGAGAAGCGTTTCACTTTTGCAGACCTCAAGCGCATGAGCGACAATATCGTGTCGTTCCTCGTGGCTCTCGGTATCCAGAAGGACGACATGGTGATGTGTATCCTCAAGCGCAGGTATCAGTTCTGGCCTCTGATTCTGGCTCTGCACAAGATAGGGGCTGTGGTCATTCCAGCCACTTACCTGCTTACCAAGCAGGACATCATATACCGCTGCGAACAGGCTGACATAAAGGCCATCGTGGCGTGTGGCGACGATGATATTCTTGAACATATTGACTCGGCGTTCCCTTCATGTCCCACTGTACAGCAGCGGATCAGTATCGGTCCGGTTGTGCCTGACGGATGGGTGGCGCTGACGGACAACGATATACAGAATGGCTACGGCAGTACGGACAATGCGGTGAAGGAACTGCGCAGGAAGCACTACGGTGGTAGGGACAACCACATGATCATGTACTTCACCAGTGGAACGAGCGGTGAGCCTAAGATGGTGATTCACGACTACACTTACGCGCTCGGCCATCTCGCCACGGCAGCGTTCTGGCACAACCTCACTCCCGACAGTCTGCACCTTACAGTGTCGGACACCGGTTGGGGCAAGGCGGTGTGGGGCAAGCTCTACGGACAGTGGATTGTGGGCGCGGCGGTGTTCGTGTACGACCACGACATGTTCCGTCCCGCCGACCTGCTCGGGATGATTGAGAAGTACCACATAACCTCTTTCTGCGCGCCTCCGACCGTGTACCGTTACATCGTGCGTGAGGATCTGAAGAAATACGACCTGTCCGCCCTGAAGTATGTCACCACGGCCGGTGAGGCTCTCAACCCGTCAGTCTCTGACAAGTTCTTCGACATTACGGGTCTGCGCATACGTGAGGGCTTCGGACAGACGGAGACCACCTGCACCCTCGGTACGTACAAATGGATGGACGTGAAGCCGGGAAGCATGGGCAAGCCCAACCCCCAGTACGACATCCATCTGATGGTGGACGGTAAGGAGGTCGGCACTGACGAGGTGGGGGAGATTGTCATCCGTACCGACGGGAACGTGCCGTTGGGACTGTTCAACGAGTATTACCGCAACCCTGAACTGACGAACGAGGTATGGCACGACGGCTATTATCATACCGGTGACCTTGCCACACGTGACGCTGACGGTTACTTCTTCTACGTGGGACGTTACGACGACGTGATAAAGAGCTCCGGTTACCGTATCGGTCCGTTTGAGGTGGAGAGTGCCTTGATGACCCATCCGGCGGTACTTGAATGTGCGGTCACCGCTGTTCCCGACGAGCAGCGCGGACAGGCAGTAAAGGCTACCGTGGTGCTGGCACGCGGCTATGAGGACATGAAGAACAAGCGCAGTTTCGCCCACGAGTTGAAGGAGCATGTGAAGAAGGTGACTGCCGCCTATAAGGCTCCGCGTATAATAGAGTTCGTGGACGAACTGCCGAAGACCATAAGCGGTAAGATTCGCAGGGTGGAAATACGTCACGGTGACGGTGCGAATGTGGAATAAGGAGTCTGAAAACGCAAACAACACAAAAAAAATAATCGGGAGCATCCGCTTCCGATTATTTTTTTTACCTTTGCGTATTGATTTTCTTATCCGATAACTGAACAGATTATGAAAAGATACTCATTGGTTGCCGCTCTGGCAATGATAGCATGCACGCAAGCGTCCGCCCTCTCAGGGGACAAGGACAGTGTGATTTCCATGACCGCGTCTGAGTTGGGCAAACTCTATAAGACGATGTCCTACAACAGGATTAGTGTGCATGACCCGTCCATCGTGAAGTCGGGCGGCAAGTATTACATCTACGGATCGCACAGGGCTGCCGCTGTCACTTCCGACCTCCAGAACTGGAATTGGCAGAACTGGACTTACGGCATTCCTCAGTCTGACGGCAAGGTGACCGCCACCGAGGGGTTTGAAGGGGTGTTCAACACCAGTATGACCACGACGGTGAAGGTACTGCAGGGTACTGACGCCGTTGATGTCGCCTTTGGCAACTTCGACGCTGAGGCTTGGAGGTATACGGAGAACAACCCGTCATTGGGCGGAAACCAGTGGGCGCCGGACATCATCTGGAACCCTCACATGAAGAAATGGTGTCTTTACATGAGTCTGAACGGAGACGACTGGCGTTCGTCCATCGTCCTGTTGACCTCCTCGTCCATCACCGGACCGTTCGTCTACCAGGGACCGGTGGTTGTGTCCGGTTTCCAGTGGAACGGCACGGACTACAAGAAGACTGACCTCGAATTGGCCATCGGTGAACAGGCCTCGCTTCCTTCGCGCTATGCCTTGGGCAAAGGGTGGGGCAGCCGCTGGCCCAACTGTATCGACCCTTGTGTGTTCTTCGATGAAGAGGGTGAACTGTGGATGAGCTACGGGTCATGGTCGGGCGGAATCTTCATACTGAAACTCGACAAGGATAACGGACTGCGTGACTACACGCATACGTACCCCGATGTCAGTGCCTCGACCGACGCTGTGTCCAGCGACCCTTATTTCGGAAAGAAGATTGCCGGAGGCTATTACGTGTCGGGCGAAGGGTCGTACATCGAGCATATAGGCGACTACTATTATCTGTTTGTGACCAACGGAGGACTGAACGCTGACGGCGGTTACGAGATGCATTACTTCCGTTCGGCCACTCCCGACGGCACTTATGTGGACGGAAGCGGCAACAACGCCCGCTATTCTTCCTATCAGATGAACTACGGACCGAACGCCACGACCACACGTGGAATGAAACTGCTTGGGTCATACCAGTGGGAGAACATGTCGCTCTGCGAACTGAGTCAGGGACACAACTCCATGCTTCTTGACGACGACGGACGCGCTTATATAGTGTACCACACACGCTTCAACGGTGGCAACGAGGGGCATGAGGTGCGTGTACACCAGTTGTTCCTCAACAACAAGGGGTGGCTTGTGGCCTCTCCGTTTGAGTTCAACGGACTGAAAGGCAACCACTCGCAGTACAGGCAGTCGGACATCGACTCCACGGAGTTGTGTACCACAAACGATATAGTAGGCACTTACCGGGTGATGCTGCATCCTTACAAGGTGGACTACGCCAATTTCGCCTATTCATCGCCACAGACAGTGGAACTGCGTGCCAACGGACTCATCTCGGGTGACTATTACGGACGCTGGTCGGTGAAGGAAGGCACTTCGTTCATCACCCTGCGTGTCAGGGGTAAGGGCGAGTCGGTCTATACGGAGTACTACGGTGTGGTTCTGCCCCAGGTTGTGACCGGCACCAATATGCCTTCGGTCTGTTTCACCGCAACCGCCTCTTCGGGCGTGAGTCTTTGGGGATGCAATGTGGACGGAAACTATGCCGTTGACCTGACCTACTCCAATTTCACGATACCTGTCAAGGCTCGTCAGTACATCACTGAGGATGTGGACCTGCAGTCCAATGTGGGTTCATGGGGCGCGGTCATCAGTTGGAAGTCATCCCATCCGGAACTGTTGTCTGACGACGGTAAGCTGTTGGTGCCGTACTGTGCCGACGGTGATTCCACCACGCTCGTGGGACTTACCTACACGATACAGAAGGACAACTATGCCTACAGCTACACGCGTAATGTGCGTGTCCGCACCAACAAGTCATTGATATGTGGGAAGGAGGATGTCAATATGGACGGAACTGTGGACACGCAGGATGTCCTGAACGTGTATGAATACATGAAGGACAACACATCCAGTGACGACTCTCCAGTGCAGGACGTGAATGGCGACGGACTGGTGGATGAGAAGGACGTACAGGCAATATATGAATACATGAAGGAGAACTGAAAGTCCAAACGCTGTAAATATCTGTTAAATGTCGTCCTTTAGGGAAAGGCCGTCTTCCATTCCTTTTCCCATTGGAATAAAAATCCTTACTTTTGTGTTTCTAACATCAAGACAACGGAAAGGAAAGACAGTTATCGGTTATGTCTGAGAAAAAAGGGCTCAGGGGTGATTTTCCGTGGATAGCCACACACGACCTAACCAAATATTTCGG
>CAVBFD010000049.1:0-16780 GCA_963594655.1 Candidatus Methanomethylophilaceae archaeon | reverse complement strand
GAATCAGCGGTACCAAAACACCGCTACAGGCGGTACCAAATTGCCGATATTATCACCTAAGAAACAGCTCTCGCGCTGCGGATGGATAATACGCACCCTGCCCGGCATGTTGTGGGAGGAATGGCGGCGGAGCAGGAAGATGGCAAGAAAAGGAGGAAAGTGATATGAGTACGAATGTGATGAAAGACAACAAAGACGAGATGTTTCCTGTGGTCGACGATCGGGGAACGATCCTCGGATCGGTGAGTAGGGGAGAGGCGCACGGCGGAAGCAAGATACTCCACCCGGTGGTCCACCTCCATGTGTTCAACAGCAAGGGGGAACTCTACCTGCAGCACCGTCCGGACTGGAAGGACATACAGCCCGACAAGTGGGACACCTCGTGCGGAGGGCATGTGGACCTGGGCGAGAGCGTGGAGATGGCGCTCGAGCGGGAGGTGCGTGAGGAACTGGGCATCGGGGTGAGGGAACCCGAGAGGCTGGAACCCTACGTGTTCGAGAGTGACCGTGAGAAGGAACTGGTATACCCCCACCGCATGGTCTACGACGGTGACATCAGTCCGAGCCGTACGGAACTGGCCGGCGGCAGGTTCTGGACCCGTCAGGAGATACTCGACGGTATGGGTAAGGGGGTGTTCACGCCCAACTTCGAGCAGGAGTACAAGCGGTTCTTCATGTAGCCCCGGTGGGGACAAACACAAGCCGTGGGGAGTCGAGAACCGAGGTTTGTGGAAGAAACGGCCGGATTTATTTTGCCGTGTGCGTGAAACAGACTATTTTTGTACCGTATTTGGAAGAACATGAAGAAGGACGCGCGCAAGACAAGCAAGACAAGCAAGACAAGCAAGACAAGGAGGACAGTGGGATGGACGGTGGCTTCACCGTTCATCCTGCTGGTCCTCCTTTTTTTGTCCCTCTACATCCCTCCGGTACAGAAATGGGCGGTGGACCTCGCCGCCGGCATCCTCAGTGACCGTACCGGGATGCGGATAACGGTGGACCGGGTGCTGCTGAAGTTTCCCCTCGACCTGTCGGTGGGAGGGGTGACGGCCACAGGAGACGGCGACACCCTGCTGTACGTGGGTGAACTGGCGGTCAGGGCCGAGGCCGTTCCGTTGCTCCACGGTGAACTGGTGGTGAGCGGATTCCAGTTGGACCGCGCCACGGTAAACACCAAGGACATGATAAGTGCGGTAGCGATCAAGGGCAACATAGGTACGCTCAACGCAGACAACCTCTCTTTCAATATCGGAACGGGCGACATGACCCTGCCGTCCCTCTCCTTGGCAAATACCAAGGTCTGTGTGGTTCTTGCCGACAGTGTGCCGGAAGACACGTCGGACATGTCGGAGCCGTTCGTACGCAGGGTGGACGTGCGAAGGCTGGAGATCGACAATGTGGACCTTGACCTCCGTATCCCGCCCGGCGACGACAGCGCGAGGGTGTCCACCCATCTCACCGGCGCGACACTAGCCTGTCTCCTCGACCTTGAGGGCGGCAACTACTACGTGAGTCCCCTCCGGATTGACGACTCCGCCATCAATTATGACATGGGACAGTCCGCGCCCCTTCAGGGCTTCGACTCCAACCATATAAGTCTCAGTCATGTGGCGGTAGCCATCGACTCCCTCTCATGGACAGCCCCCGGCAACCTCTATATCGGGATTGACTCCATCTCAGGGACAGAACGCGGTGGACTCTCCCTGCGTTCGGTGTCGGGAATATGCAGGATGGACAGCGCGAGACTCACACTGGACGGGTTCAGTGTGCTTACCGCAGGGTCGGACATAGACCTGACCCTTGACCTTCCTCTGGACATCGCCGACAGGCAGTGCGCGGGACAGTTGTACGTATCCCTCGACGGGTCGGTGGGCAAGGGCGACATCCTGCCGTTCGTCTCCGGCATGGAGCGGGAGTTCCACAGGTCGTGGCCCGACAAGCCAGTGAGGCTTTCACTTACAGCCGAGGGCAACATGCGTGAGTTGAGCATACCCCGTCTGCGGGCGGTGATGGACGGTGCGTTCAGTGTGGACGGAGACTTGTCGATGAGAAACCTTACAGGCAGTGCCGCTGGGATGGGAACGGAGGCCAGCGTGAAGTTGAGGGGCGGCAATCTGGCGTTCGTAAGCGGACTCCTTCCGGCGGACATCGCAGGGTCGTTCCGTCTGCCTTCGGACTTGACGGCGGAGGCCGGCGTGAAGATGAAAGACGGTAGGGTACAGGCGGCCGTGGACGTGGCCTACGGGTCGTCATCCGCCGCACTTAAAGTCGACTACAACATGAACAACGAAGCGTACGGGGTGGACTTGCTTGCCGACCGTTTCGCCGTAGACGCTTTCGTGCCAATGGCTGACTCCTGCAATATAACTGGCCATGTGAACGCCAGTGGACAGGGCTTCGACTTCGACTCGCGCGCCACCTGCGCCGACGCTACGGTGGACATAAGCCACGTGGGCTACGGACCGTATTCCGTGGACGGAACGCAAGGGACACTGAGCCTGTCCGGCCACAGTCTGACCACCGACATTGACTTCCACGCCCCGAGGATTGACGGATCGTTACTCGTGGACGGAACAGTCAACCTGCACGCGCAAAGTGCGGAGGACACCACCGACATAAGACTGGCGACCGGTGACCTCGACTGCAACCTGCATGCGTCCGACAACCTCTTGACACTCGTAGACAACTTCGTCACCATGGGTACTGCCGCAGCCAAGCAACTCGCCACACGCAGTCTCGACCTCAACGCACTGAGGCGGATGATGCCGGAGGCGAGGCTCAGGGCGCGCATAGGAAAACAGAACGCCGCAAGCCAGTTGGCCGCACTGCAGGGCATCAGGTACGACGAGTTGGGAGCGGACCTTGTGACCTCCAAGGACAGTGGACTGGCTGGCAGCGTCTACGCCTACAACTTCAGGAAAGACTCCATGGTGGTGGACACGTTCGTGTTCGACATCAGTCAGGACACGTCACGGATAACCTTCAATGTGGCGGTGGACTGTCCCGACCAGGACCTCTGTCAGGCTTTCACCGCCGCGCTCGACGGTTTCGTGTCGCCTACCGACGCCGACGCCCACCTCACGTTCATGAACGGCAGGAAAGAGAAGGGAATAGACCTCGGAATAGCGGCGCGGGTGATGAACGACTCTGTGTTCCACATGTCGCTCTATCCGCAGAAACCAGTGATAGCGTACACCACCTTCAACATCAGTGGGAACAACTACATCGACATCCACGGAGGGGAGAAGGTGTTCGCCGACGTGCTGCTCCTCTCGGACAAGGACAGTTGCTCCGTCTCGATCTACGCCAACCCGGTTGACTCGCAGTTGCAGAACATAGAGGCGATGGTGAGGAACGTGGACATCGGGGAACTGCTGACTGTCCTGCCTTTCGTGCCGCGGATGACGGGACTCCTGGAGGTGGACGCCAATTACGTGCAGACGGCGAGGGGCTATACGGTGGACGGACTCGTGGCCGCCGACAACTTCACTTATGAGGGTACGGACATGGGCAACATAATGACCGTACTCAACTACCAGCCGACAGGCGAGGCCGGACACGACATCAACGCCATGCTGTTCAAGGACGAGCAGCACGTGGCCACGGTCAAGGGTGACTATAACGTGAGGGGCGAGAGACAACTGAACGCCTCGGCGATGATAGAACACATGCCGCTGTCCACCGTCAACGCTTTCCTGGAAGACCCGGTGTTCGCTCTGAGCGGTTACCTCGGGGGCATGGTGACGGCTTCGGGAACGATGGACTCGCTGCTGGTCAACGGCTACCTCGCGACCGACAACGCGCATGTGTACAGCGACATCTATTCGTTCGACCTTACGGTGGACGACGATGAGGTGGTGTTCGACAACAGTAGGGTCAAACTCGACACGCTTAGGATTTACGGAGCTGGAGACACACCGATAACGGTGAACGGCGACGTGGACTTCAGCGACTTCAGTGACATAAACATGAACCTGAGCCTTTACGGCCAGAACTTCCTGGTGTTCGACGCCGGGCGCACCAGTAAGACGGCCCTCTACGGGAAACTCTACGGTGACTTCCTCGCCCGAGTGAACGGAACGGTGGACGACCTGAAGATCCGTGGACTGGTGAACGTGTTGAAGAACACGGACGTGACATACGTGATGACCAACACCCCGCTGTCCATCGACTACCGTCTGGACGATATAGTCACCTTCGTGGACTTCTCCGCGCCGCCCAAGGAGGATGACGTGGCTGCCCCGCGCACCTTGATGGGAGTGGACATGGTGGTAAGGCTGGAGGTGGAGGACGGCGCCGAGCTGCGCTGTGAGTTCTCCTCCGACAAGCAGAGTTACGTGAACGTGCAGGGCGGTGGCGCGCTGACCATGAGCTACACCCCCGAGGGCGCGTTCAGTCTGCTCGGACGCTACACCCTCAACGAGGGCGAGATGAAGTACACGCTGCCTGTCATCCCGCTCAAGACGTTCAACATACAGAAGGGCTGTTACGTGGAGTTCACAGGACGCGCCACCAACCCTACGATGAACATTATAGCGACGGAGCAGACCAAGGCGAGTGTGAGCAACGCCGACGGTTCGAGCCGCACCGTGCTGTTCAACGTGGGACTCAAGATAACCAACACTCTGGAGGACATGGGACTGGAGTTCACCATCGACGCGCCCGAGGACATGTCGGTGAGGAACGAGCTGGCCGGGATGACTTCGGAGGAGAAAAACAAGCTGGCGGTAGCCCTCCTCGCCACAGGCATGTACCTGTCAGGCACCAACCAGTCGGGCTTCAGCACGTCGAACGCGCTCAACAACTTCCTGCAGACGGAGATAAACAACATTGCAGGCAAGGCGGTCAGCACTGCCACTGACATAGACATGTCGGTGGGGATGGAGCAGACGAAGAGGGACGACGGAACGACACGCACGGACTACTCGTTCAAGTTCACGAGGCGTTTCTTCAGCAACCGCCTGAACGTGGTCGTCGGGGGACGCATCAACGCTGACGGCAACAGGAGCGGGAACGAGGCGGACGCCTACATCGACGACGTGTCGCTGGAGTGGAGGCTTGACGACGGCGGCACGCAGTACGTAAGGCTGTTCCACGACAAGAACTACGACAGCCTCGTGGAGGGCGAGCTGACGGAAAACGGAGCCGGTGTGGTTCTGCGAAAGAAACTGGACAAGGTGTCTGACCTGTTCATCTGGAAGAGGAAAACGAATGGAAACAAGGATAAGTAAAAGGAAAGGCGCCTGGATTCCGGTGGCGCTCTTGGCGCTTCTCGTGTGCGCCTGCTCCACCACCAGTGGACTGAAGGACGACGAGGTACTGTACACCGGCATCAGGAAGATAAGGGTGGAGGACAGGAAGAACACCTATGAGGAGAGTGTGGCCCTGACCGAGGTGGAGGCGGCTCTGGCTTACGCGCCCAACAACTCGTTCATGGGCAGCTCGTCGCTGCGCTTCCCTGTGCCAGTGGGACTGTGGATTTACAACGGACTGGTGGACAAGCCCAAGAGCGGGTTCAACCAATGGATCTTCAACACGTTCGCCTCAACCCCAGTCACTCTGACGATGGTCAACCCCGACACCCGTGTGAAGGTGGCCACCAACACGCTGCAGAACTACGGCTATTTCCAGGGTTCGGTGAAGTACGCCCTCGTGGAGCGGTCGAACCCGAAGAAGGCGAAGATCTCATACGACATCAAACTGGGCGATCCTTACCTGCTCGACTCCATCCGCTACGCTTTCCCCACGGGGCAGGACAGTCTGGTGAAGGCCACCATGGGAGGATCGTACCTGCGGCAGGACGGGGCGTTCAGTGTGGTAGACCTGCAGGCGGAGAAGGACCGCATCGCGGGACTCATGCGCGACAACGGTTACTACTACTACAGGTCGGACTACATCAAGTTCTACGCTGACTCGACGCTTGTGCCGCAAAGGGTGAGACTGTTGGTGATGCAGGACCCGGAGACTCCGGCAAGGGCCATGCGCAAGTGGCATATAGGACGGATAAGCGCATACATGAGGGCCAGACAGGCGGACGGCGGCAAGTCGGATCCGCCACAGGGGTTCTCCGACTCTACAGACGTGAGGGGACTGAAGGTGGTGTGGACGGGCGACAAGTGTCCGATAAGTCCGAGGATCCTGTTCCGCAACTTCCGCTTCTGGATGCGCCAGCCGTTCAGTGCCGCCAGACTGGAGGAAACCCTGTCGAACCTGGGCAACATGCAGGTGTTCTCGCAGTTGCAGTTCACTTGCACTCCGCGCGACACCACCTCCATGTGCGACACTCTGGACGTGCGACTGGACGTGGCTCTCGACCAACCCATTGAGGTGGAACTCGACTTCAGTCTCACTCAGAAGAGCAACTCGCAGGTGGGTCCGAACGCAAAGGCCACCTTGTCGAAGCGCAACGCCTTCGGACATGGGGAGACCCTCGCCCTCACACTGAACGGATCGTACGAGTGGCAGACAGGAAACAAGGGGAGTGTGAAGGGGGCGGACCAGATAAACTCGTATGACGCCGGCGGAGGTGTCTCCGTGACTTACCCTTGGCTGGTGTGGCCGGGACTGAACGAGAAGAGGTTCCGCTATCCCACGTCCACCCTGTTCAAGTTCGACTTCGACCATCTGAACCGTTCGGGCTATTACCGCTTGCTCTCGTTCAACGCTGAGGCCACCTATTCGTTCCAGACCTCGGAGTCGTTCACCCACAAGGTCACTCCAGTATCCATCACGTACGACAGGCTGGAACACACCACGGAACGGTTCGACTCCATAGCGGCGAACAACTCCGCCCTGCTGGTGAGTCTGCAGAACCAGTTCATCCCGGCGATGCAGTACACGGTCACTTACGACAACAGCTGGAACAGGCAGAAGAGGAACACCACGAGACTGGAACTGACGGTGAAGGAGTCGGGCAACATCGTGGGCGGTGTGGGCGCGCTGTTCGGCAGTCGGTTCAATGAGGAGGGCAAGAAGATGTTCAGTTCCACTTACTCGCAGTTCCTGAAACTGACGGCGGACGTGAGGAACAAGTTCAAGTTGACCGACAAGAGTCTCGTTGCCACACGTCTCTACGCGGGTGTGCTTTGGAGCTACGGCAACAGTTCGGTGGCTCCCTACAGTGAGTTGTTCTACGTAGGTGGGGCGAACGACATAAGGGCGTTCGCCGCGCGTTCCATCGGTCCGGGAAGGTACTACGACTCACAGGGACGCGGCACTTACCTCGACCAGGCCGGCGACTTCAAGCTGGAGGCGAACGTAGAGTACAGGTTCAACATGGTGAGCAACCTCTACGGGGCGGTGTTCGTGGATGCCGGCAACGTGTGGCTGATCAGGCGGTCGGACTCCCACCCGGACGGTGATCTTGGCGGCGGCAGTTTCCTGAAGAGTGTGGCCCTTGGCACAGGCTTCGGTTTCCGTTACGATATGGAGTACCTGGTCCTGCGACTCGACCTGGGAATAGGACTGCACGCTCCGTACGACACAGGCAGGGACAGATATTTCAACATACCTAAGTTCAGGGACAGTCTCGGACTGCATTTCGCGGTAGGCTATCCGTTCTGAACGGAGGGTGGAACAACGCTTCCGCTGAATGAAACTGTAAAACAACGAAGACGATATATGGCAAAGGAAAAGGTGGCTTACGTATGTTCGGCATGTGGATATGATTCTCCCAAATGGATTGGACGCTGTCCTTCGTGTGGGGAGTGGAACACGTTTGCGGAACAGAAAGTGGGGAAGGGCAGCGCTTCGCGCGGGGTCTCTTCCGGCTTCAGTATGGATTCCAAGTCGAGTCCCATATCCATGAGCAGGATTGTGGCTGAGGAGGAGGAACGGATCAATATGCTTGACGGGGAACTGAACAGGGTTCTCGGAGGGGGACTGGTTCAGGGTTCGCTTACCTTGCTTGGAGGTGAACCTGGCATCGGCAAGTCAACGCTCGTGTTGCAGACAGTGCTGCGCCTCTCGGGAATGAAGGTGCTGTATGTGAGTGGGGAGGAGAGTGCCAGACAACTGAAGATGAGGGCGGACAGGATATTGGAAGGGGGCGAGGCAGGCAGTGCCGGGCAACCCCTGAGCGACTGCCAGGTGGTGTGTGAGGTGATGGTGGACCGTGTGCTTGAACACATCAAGGCGGTGGAACCCGACTTGGTGGTGGTGGACTCCATACAGACCATGGCCACGGAGGATGTGGAGAGCAGTCCCGGCAGTGTCAGTCAGATTCGCGAGTGTGCCGCCCTGCTTCTCAAGTTCGCCAAGGAGAGCAACATCCCGGTAATCCTCATAGGACATATAAATAAGGAGGGAACGATAGCGGGACCTAAGATTCTGGAACACATGGTGGACACCGTGCTTCAGTTCGAGGGCGACAGGCATTACATGTACCGTATTGTGCGCGCCATAAAGAACCGGTTTGGAAGCACGGCGGAACTGGGAATCTACGAGATGGCGCAGAACGGTCTGCGGCAGGTGACCAACCCTTCGGAGTTGCTGTTGTCGGACGTGAAGGACAGTGAGGGACTGAGTGGTGTCGCCATCGCGTCGGCTCTCGAAGGGGTGCGTCCGCTCCTCATAGAGACACAGGCTCTGGTAAGCACGGCCGCTTACGGAACTCCACAGCGGTCAGCCACCGGCTTCGACCTCCGTCGCCTGAACATGCTGTTGGCTGTACTGGAGAAGCGTGTGGGTTTCAAACTTGGACAGAAGGACGTGTACCTCAACATCGCCGGAGGCATACGTGTCACCGACCCCGCCATCGACCTGAGTGTCATCGCCGCAGTCCTGTCGAGCAACGTGGACACTGGCGTCGGACGTGACGTGTGTATGACCGGTGAGGTGGGACTGAGCGGTGAGATACGTCCTGTAAGCAGGATAGCGCAGAGGATTGCGGAGGCGGAGAAACTGGGCTTCAGCCGTATCCTCGTTCCCGCGTCCAACCTCGGGAGTGTTGACACGGGCAGGTCGGCCATCGAGATAAAGGGAGTGCGCAGGGTGGAGGAGGCTCTGCGTGAACTGTTCGGATAGGGCGGGACTTTCGTGCGTGAACCCTTGCCGTCACATTCTTGACTCAAAAAGTGTGCGGTAGATAAATCGTTGGTAACAAGTCTGTTGTGTATTTATTTGAAAATAGAGTGCAAGAAAAATTTTGTCGTTTGATGGATTTATACTAATTTTGTGGCACAAAACCGATTAACAATGCATAAAACCCGTAGTTTGTTAGTAGACACAGCACGGCAGTTGTTCGCCAAGAACGGCTTCGAGTCAACGATGATGAACGAGATTGCCCAGGCTTCAGGGAAGGGGCGGCGCACGCTGTACACTTACTTCAGCAGTAAGGAGGAGATATATTTCGCCGTTATCCAGAGTGAGCTTGACCGCCTGACCAACCGGATGGAGGAGGTGGCGCGTCAGGAGATGTCGCCCGAGAAGAAGATGGTGAAGCTCTTCTTCGCCCATCTGGAGTTCGTCAAGGAGACAGTCACGCGCAACGGAAACCTGCGCGCGGAGTTCTTCCGGGATTCGTGGAAGGTGGCGAGTGTGAGGAAAAACTTCGACAAGAACGAGATTGTCATTTTCCGGAGGGTCATGAACGAGGGCAACGACAAGGGGGTGTTCAACATCCGTAACGTGAAGCTCACGGCCCTCATAACCCACTACTGCCTGATGGGCTGTGAAGTGCCTTACATCTACGGACGTATCGGTGTGGAGGCTCCCGAGGACCTTTATCCTTATGTGTTCCGTCTGGTCAACAGGGCAATGGGAAACGACACTTACAGGAAAGACTACAGATATTGAAACATCTAACTAAAGAATTATAACAAAATGGGATTATTAAATGGAAGGACAGCCCTTATTACAGGCGCTGCCCGTGGTATTGGAAAAGCAGTGGCGATGAAGTTCGCCTCTGAGGGTGCGAACATCGCGTTTACTGACTTGGTCCTTAACGACGAAATGGCTGCCGGACTGGAAGCCACACGCAAGGAGATTGAGGCACTGGGTGTCACTTGCCGCGCTTATGCGGGAAACGCGGCGGACTTCAACGAGACTGAGGCTGTGGTGAAGAAGATTCATGAGAACTTCGGTTCTATCGACATCCTCGTCAACAATGCCGGAATCACCAAGGACGGACTTATGTTGCGTATGTCTGAGCAGCAGTGGGACGCTGTGCTTAACGTGAACCTCAAGTCTGCGTTCAACTTCATCCACGCATGCTCTCCAATCATGCTGCGCCAGCGCAAGGGTTCAATCATCAACATGTCGAGTGTGGTGGGTGTACACGGTAACGCTGGACAGTGCAACTACTCCGCTTCAAAGGCCGGCATGATAGGTCTGGCCAAGTCCATCGCACAGGAACTTGGACCTAAGGGCGTGCGCGCCAATGCGGTGGCTCCGGGATTCATCGAGACGGCCATGACGGCGCAACTGCCCGAGGAGATTCGCAAGGAATGGATGAAGAAGATTCCTCTCCGCCGTGGCGGACAGGTGGAGGACATCGCCAACGTGTGTCTGTTCCTCGCTTCCGACATGTCAAGCTATGTGTCAGGACAGGTTATCCAGATTGACGGCGGCATGAACATGTAATGACGGAATGGACGTATAAAAAGAATCATCCCGTGAATATCGTCTACGAGGACAACCATATCATCGTTGTCTCCAAAGAGAGTGGGGAGATTGTGCAGGGCGACAAGACCGGCGACACTCCACTGAGCGACATGGTGAAGGAATATATCAAGGAGACCTATGCCAAACCGGGCGAGGTCTTCCTTGGTGTTGTGCATAGGCTGGACCGCCCTGTGAGCGGTCTGGTTATGTTCGCACGCACAAGTAAGGCTCTGGCACGTCTCAACAGGATGTTTGCCGAAGGAGAGGTACACAAGACCTACTGGGCGGTTACCAAGAACTGTCCCGCCCGACTGGAGGGCAGTCTCGACCATTGGCTGGTGCGCAACGAGAAGCAGAACAAGTCGTACGCCTACGACCGTGAGGTGCCACACTCCAAGCGCGCCCTGCTCGACTACAGGGTCATCGGGAAGTCGGACAACTATTATCTGATTGAGGTGGACCTGAAGACTGGAAGGCATCATCAGATCCGTTGCCAGTTGGCGAAGATGGGGTGTCCGATAAAGGGAGACCTCAAGTACGGAGCCAAGCGGAGCAACCCGAACGGTGACATCAGTCTGCAGGCGCATTCCATGGAGTTCATCCATCCCGTATCAAAGAAGCGGATAAGTCTGTCTCTTGAACCCTCGGGTGAGTTTGCCATGTTCAAGCCCTTACAGTGAACCTGTGTGTTTTACTCCACCACGTACGCTTTCACTACCTTCACGTCGGTAACCGGACGGTCGTTGTCGTCGGTCTTGACTTTCTCAATCGCGAGGACTGTCTTCATCCCTTCCACCACCTCACCGAACACGGTGTACTCACCGTCGAGCCAGGGCGCACCGCCTGTGGTGCGGTAGGCCCTGCGCTGTTCCTTGGTGTATAGTGACGGAGGATTCAGTGCCACTTCTTCCTTCGCCTCGTCAAGCAGTTTCTCAAGCAGGTCGCTCACTCCGCCGGTGTCGCGTTCCTTACGCATGGCTGCCAGTTGATCCGCATGTAGCGCCATTTTCTGGTTGTACAGGGCGGTTACCGCCTGTTGCGCTCTTGCGGCCTCCAGTTCGTTGAGTCCCTCGTCGAGGTAAGTCCTGCCGGTGACTATGTAGAACTGTGTCGGGTCGGACTTTTTGTAGGGGTTGACATCATCGCCCTCGCGCGCCGCAGCCACCATGCCCCTCTTGTGGAAATGGGTGGGGTAGACAATCTCCGCCTCAATCCATCCGGACGTGTCGGTCTGGAGGGTGTCGCTGCTGTCAGACGGTTGCTCGCCGGTCTGTATCATGAAGTTGCGGATGATGCGGTGCCATGTGCGGTTGTCGTACTTCCCTGCCTTTACGTTTCTGATGAAGTTGTCCCTGTGTATGGGCGTGTCATTGTAGAGCTTGATGCGTATGTTGCCCATGGTGGTCTCCAGCATCACTTCAGTCTCCTTCTCTCCTGTCTGTCCGCTGCAGGCTGTGAAGATGAAGAGTAGGGAAACTATTCCGAATATCAGTTTCTTCATGTCGGTGGGTTTTGGTGTTGTAGGTATGTTCACTTCCCATAGCGGTCATACTCCGCGCTTCTGTCAGTCCCGATATTGCCCAACAACTCATAGTAGGCCGTTGACTCAATGAAGTGGCAGAGGGGAACTGCGGCTACCGAGCCTATGCAGCACAGCATGAAGCCTACAATCATTATGCCGAGACAGATGAGCAGCAGTCCGAGGATGTTCCAGAAATTCCCCTCGCTCATTCGCCATCCCGCCTTCAGCGCTTCCTCTATGCTTGCCTCCGGATGGTCTATTATATAATAAGGTGCAAAATTGAGTTTCACTGCCAGATAAATTCCCGGGACGAGGCAAAACAGACTACCGACACCGACCACCGCACAGTAGATGATGTATACGGCTATGAATTTGAGGTATGACATGATTGGCTGCTTGAACGTGGAGAAGGACACACAGGTGAGTGTCCCTGCCGTGAGCCTCATGAGCATACCTATGAACCCGAAACAGAACACATAGGTGACCAGAAAAGACAACAGTGTACATGGGACCAGCAACACGGTGCATGCCTCAAGCGCGAGCATGGGGCTGGATCCGTAACCGTAGTTGTACGCCCCCATACTTGGTGTGGTAAGGACATGCGTTATGTTCAGCGGCAGACATAACAACTGCTGAACCATATAGAAGGCGAGAGTGATTGCGGACAGTGTCAGTCCGTATTTCTTGAACAGTGTCCATCCGTTGGACAGACAGAATGATGTTGAGAGTTCTTTCATTTCCTTTTATGTTTAGTCGGTGTATTGTCGGTTACGGTTTTCTTCCTGTTGACGGAGAAGTAGAGTATAGTGCCTACGATGACGGCGAGGAAAAGGCAGAGTATGACGTAGGTGACGACGGGTGTGGACTCCTCTTCCACCTCGTCCGTCCCGATGCCTCTCTGCTTGTTGGTCTCGTCCACGGCCTGTATAAGGTAGTCCACCGTCCTCTTGTCGGGGGTCACGGAGAACGACTTGGTGCAGTACGACGGCAGTACCGCCCTCACCTGTTCGAGTGAGTAGCCACCGAAATTGCTTGTCGGGGGAGTAACCAGCAGGTATATCCTCACGTCCTTTTTTGAGCATGTGGACATCAACCTTCTTTGCAGGTATCCCAGTTCTGTGGGGTTTATCGGCACGTCGCCGGACAGTGGGGTGTCGTTGAAGAAGTCCGAAAGGACGAAAGCCCTCACGTAACGGCTCTTCGAATGTGATATGAGCGAGTCGAGACCTTCAATCATCACGGTCATGTCACTGTAACGGTTGAAGTCAGCGTCCACGATGTCGTCTCTGTCGCAGAGCGACTTGCCAAAACTGTATGCGTGAATCTCGTCGGTCTTGGTCACTTCGGTGTAGAACGTGTCGATGGCGTGCTGTATCCCCTGTATGTAAATGTTCCTTCCGTGCCCTTTGCTTGAGGTGTCGACAATCCAGAGGTAGTCCGCCTTCTCAATCTGGGCGTTCAGGTCAGATCCAAGCGAGGAGGCAATGAAGCACACTGCCAGTACCGCGGCTTTTCTTATATTCATATTTTTCTCTCGTGTTGCGTTAGCATTTTAATTTCCGTTGCAAAGGTAGTATAAAACGGCATGATAGGCAAGAGAAACCCCATTTATTTGTTGCCTGTGTTCATGAATGTGGACAATGTGGCAGACTTTCCCCGGTTTTGCGACTTTTGTCTGCATTTGTGTCGGCAGTCATCCGGTCTTGGCATTTTCTTTGCTCTTCTTCGGGTGAGTCCGTCGCCCTGACTGACGTGAGGCTGACAAGCGTTCACGCAGAGGGTGGGGACAGAAAGAACAGTAAAAACAAATAAACATTATAGATTATGGGAAAGATAATTGGAATAGACTTGGGAACAACAAACTCATGTGTTTCAGTCTTTGAAGGAAATGAACCGGTGGTCATCGCCAACAGTGAAGGTAAGCGTACGACCCCGTCAGTGGTGGGATTCGTTGATGGTGGCGAGCGTAAGGTGGGTGACCCTGCCAAGCGTCAGGCAATCACAAACCCGAAGCGCACTGTCTACTCAATCAAACGTTTCATGGGTGAGACCTACGACCAGGTACAGAAGGAAATCGCGCGTGTGCCTTATTCAGTGGTGAAGGGCGACAACAACACTCCGCGTGTTGACATCGACGGCCGTCTCTACACTCCACAGGAGATTTCGGCGATGATACTCCAGAAGATGAAGAAGACTGCGGAGGACTACCTCGGACAGGAAGTGACAGAAGCGGTCATCACAGTGCCGGCCTACTTCTCCGACTCACAGCGTCAGGCTACCAAGGAGGCGGGTCAGATTGCCGGACTCGATGTGAAGCGTATCGTGAACGAGCCTACTGCCGCCGCGCTTGCCTACGGTATCGACAAGGCCAACAAGGACATGAAGATTGCGGTGTTCGACCTCGGTGGCGGTACATTCGATATATCAATACTTGAATTCGGTGGAGGCGTGTTCGAAGTTCTGTCAACCAACGGTAACACCCACCTTGGAGGTGACGACTTCGACCAGGTGATAATCAACTGGCTTACCAGTGAGTTCAAGGAACAGGAGGGTGTGGACCTTACTCTCGACCCGATGGCTATGCAGCGTCTGAAGGAAGCTGCCGAGAAGGCGAAGATTGAGCTGTCAAGTTCCACTACCACTGAGATCAACCTGCCTTACATAACGGTTGCCAGCGGTATGCCGAAACACCTTGTGAAGACTCTCACACGTGCCAAGTTCGAGGCTCTTGCGCACGAACTGATTCAGGACTGTCTCGAACCTTGTAAGAACGCCATCAAGGAGGCCGGCATCAGTACTTCCGATATCGACGAGGTAATCCTCGTGGGAGGTTCAAGCCGTATACCTGCCGTACAGAAGGTGGTAGAGGACTTCTTCGGAAAGGTTCCGTCAAAGGGTGTCAACCCTGATGAGGTTGTGGCAGTGGGCGCGGCTATCCAGGGCGCCATCCTGAACAAGGAAGAGGGAGTGGGCGACATCGTGCTGCTTGACGTGACTCCGCTGTCAATGGGTATCGAGACTCTCGGTGGAGTGATGACCAAGTTGATTGACGCCAACACCACTATACCGTGCAAGAAGAGCGAGACCTTCTCTACTGCGGCGGACAACCAGACAGAGGTGACCATCAGGGTTCTCCAGGGCGAGCGTCCTATGGCGGCAGACAACAAGCAGATTGGTATATTCAACCTGACAGGCATTGCTCCGGCACGCCGTGGAGTTCCTCAGATAGAGGTCTCATTCGACATCGACGCCAACGGTATCCTGAACGTGAGTGCGAAGGACAAGGCTACAGGCAAGGAGCAGTCAATTCGTATCGAGGCTTCATCCGGTCTCTCTGAGGACGAGATCAACCGTATGAAGGCTGAGGCTGAGGCTAACGCTGATGCCGACAAGAAGCAGCGTGAGCGTGTGGACAAGTTGAACCAGGCCGACTCCATGATATTCTCTACGGAGACCTTCCTGAAGGAGAACGGCGACAAGCTTCCCGCAGACAAGCGCCCACAGATTGAGGCAGCCCTCGGTAAACTGAAGGATGCGCACAAGGCACAAGACCTCAGTGCTGTTGACTCAGCGATGGCGGAACTCAACAACATCATGCAGACCGCTTCACAGCAGATGTATCAGGGTGGTGCGGGTCAGGCAGGTGCCGGTAGCTCACAGGCTGGCGGCCAGTCTTCTTCAAGCAGCGACAAGAGCGCGGACGATGTGCAGGACGCCGACTTTGAGGAGGTGAAATAAGTATAGACAACAACCGGAAGGTTTAGACAAGCGAATCCGCATGACTCCATGAGTTGTGCGGATTCGCTTTTTAGTTATCTATATGCGATTGTGATTTTTTATAAAACTTATGCAAAGCTACCGTCATTTCCTTCCACCTACAATCAGAAACTGCGTGAAGCGGAAAATATCGGGGATGAAGTTTCATATGGGAAAATGAGATGAGAAGGGAAATATTAATCGTCCTGTTTATTCACTCCATGCCCCATTTCTTCCGTTTCACCAAAATTCTTGCTCCATCCATCAGCAAGTATGTGTAACATTGCAAAATAAAAAAATATGAAGAAAATCAACACATCTCGTGACAGAATTGATTTCGGGTCGGGCAAGATTGGGCCGTTGTTCCGAAAAATGTTTTTTCCTACGCTTGTAGGTATGTTATTTATGTCTGCGCAGACCATCATCGACGGTATTCTCGTGGGCAGGGGAGTTGGAGCGGAAGGCATCGCGGCCGTCAACATCGTGGCTCCCCTATGGACCATGGTGACGGGTGTCGGACTGATGTTCGGTATCGGTGCCTCGGTGATAGCCAGCATGCATCTCGCCAACGGCAACAAGAAGGCGGCGCGCATCATCCTCACACAGGCTTTCGGCGTAGGTTCTGCCATCATCGCCGTGGTCGGCCTCCTGTGCCTGGCGATGCCCCGGACGGTGATTTACGCTCTCGGGGGCAGCCCGACATTGGAGCATTACGCCCTTGACTATCTGGTCTGGCTCCTGCCGGGCACGGTGTTCCTGTTATGGCAATGCGTGGGCATGATGATGTTGAGGCTAGACGGATCGCCACGCTATGCGATGTGGATGCAGGTGGCAAGCGCAGTAGTTGATAATATCGGCAATTTGGTACCGCCTGTAGCGGTGTTTTGGTACCGCTGATTC
>CAVBFD010000048.1:0-17799 GCA_963594655.1 Candidatus Methanomethylophilaceae archaeon | reverse complement strand
GTCAGGTTCAGGCCAAGGGAAAACAGCATATTCGTATCCATGACTGCAAAATTACTAAGAATAGACCATACTACCAAATATTACCCACACGATTCAACATAGAGCCTCAGTTTCTTCTTTTTTGGAAGTCTCCTTCTCTTTATATTCTCTGAGTTCTTGTTCTACCATATCAAGGCGTTTCCTCAAATCTTCAACAGAAGGGAGTTTGTCTTTAATTCTAATCCCTTCATAGGTAGCAACACCCATAGGATTCTGTATGCTATCAAATGCCCATTCTACTTTTGTCTGGTCTTTTGATTTACAGAGCAGGAGGCCAATAGTCGGATTATCTTCTGGTTGACGAAGCAACCTATTACATGCAGCCACATAGAAATTTAGTTTGCCAGCAAACTCTGGCTTGAAGTCTACGACCTTTAGTTCAATGACAACATAGCAGCGAAGACGGATATGATAAAATAGCAAATCCGGGAAATAGCCATCGTTGCCAACAACTAGTTCCGGTTGTCTTCCTACAAATGTGAATCCATTTCCAAGCTCAAGTAGGAAACGAGTTATATCTTTTGCGATTGCATTTTCCAAATCACGCTCATTGTAGCCCCTTTCCAATGTAAGGAAATCCAAACGATATGGGTCTTTCAAGACGTTCATTGCAAGTTGGCTTTGTTGTGTTGGCAATTGGGTCGAGAAGTTTGTTGTGGCATGACCATACTTGCTGTAATCATCAGCATCTATAATGTCCTCCAATTCACGTTTGCTGAGTCCTTCGCTTATAATACGTGCTATATAATAGAATGCTTCTTTGATGGATTTGCACTTGGACGTAATGACTAAGTGATGCTTCCATGGCACAATTCCGAATACAGGCAACATGCCATTATGTTCCAAGATGTCTGATAATTTATCGGCCGATACAATTTCTGCACCTAATTGGTGCAATTTTATAGGGTTCTGATTTTCTGCCTCTTGTAATTTTGCACCTAATTGGTGCAAAATTTGTTTACGCTCATCATCTGCCATATAAAACTCATACCATTCCTTCATGTAATAAAGGTTTCGTGCCGAGAATCCTCGGACATCAGGATATGTGGTTCTAAGATCAAGACAGAGTTGGTTTATCACTCCAGAGCCCCATCTCGATTCGGCTTTTTTTTGTATGATATCGCGTCCCAAAAGCCAATTGAACTCCAATGCGCCGTAGTTTGCCTGTAGAGCCACGCGATTACGAATGTTCTGATAGCGACTTTTAATCTCTTTAAGCCATTCGATATAATCATTGTCTCCATGAAAATTCTTGGAGGTGACGAAATATGGTTTGTTTTTATCTGTCATGCAAGTTGCTTATTACACGAAGACCTCTTTAGTTTAAAAAATCGAATATTCCCATATCAAAAAGTAATATAGTCATGAGATGTGTCATTTGATTTGCAGACACACGATGGACGCCGCCGGCATGTCTACCGTGAGAACTCCATTGGATATCTTCGCTTTCTTGAACTCGCGTACTGTCACCTTGTCGGGGTTGTCGAAGGTGTTATGGTCTTTGATGTTGTCCGATACAAGTATCCTGGCATTTTGTACTTTCCCTGAGATGCCGTCGAGACTGACCTTCACCTTCACTCCGTCCTTCAGGTTGGCGTTGGCAAGGTTGATGTTGACTGTGCCGTCATCCATCTTCGATGCGGAGGCGCTGACATAGTTCGATGTGCGGTTATGGTTTCTGTCCTTCTCGTTCTCCGCCTCGAACGTCTCGCTCTGCACGTCGATCGGGATGTTCACAGCCCCCATGTTCGGCAAGTACATCTTGAACACGTGGTAGGTAGGGGTGAGTACCATCTTGTCGTCCTTGGTAAGCACCATGCTCTGAAGCACGTTCGCCACCTGTGCTATGTTACACATCTTCACTCTCTTGGTGTATTGGTGGAACACGTTGAGGGAGAACGCTGCCACCATGGCGTCGCGCATGGTGTTCTGCTGGTAGAGGTGTCCTTTCACACTGCCCGGCTCCTCGTCCCACCATGTTCCCCATTCGTCAACCAACAGGTCAACACGGTTGCGCGAGTCGTATTTGTCCATGATGGCTATGTGCTTCTTGAGGATTTCCTCAATGCCAGTGCCGCACTTGGCGATGGTCCAGTAGTACTGCTTGTCGTCGAAGTCAGTGGCGCTGCCCTTGCTTCCGCTCCATGTGTAGCAGGTGTAATAGTGAAGCGACAGACCTTTCATGCGGTTGCCCACCTGTTTCATCAGAGTCTCGGTCCAGTCGTAGTCGTAGTCGCTGGCGCCTGACGCTATCTTGTAGAGCTTGTTGCCGTCGTATTCCCGACAATAGGTCTGGTAACGCCTGTACAGGTCGGCATAGTACTCGGGACGCATATTGCCGCCGCATCCCCAACTCTCGTTGCCAACACCGATGTATTTCACCTTCCACGGCTGTTCGCGTCCGTTCTGCTTGCGCAGTTTCGCCATCGGACCGTCCTTGGCGGTCATGTACTCAACCCACTTGGCGGCTTCCTCGACACTTCCACTGCCCACGTTCATGCTGACATACGGCTCGCAGTCGAGCAACTCGCAGAGGTTGAGGAACTCGTGTGTTCCGAAACTGTTGTCCTCCACGGTGCCGCCCCAGTTGTTGTTGACCATACGCGGACGCTGATCCTGCGGACCGATACCGTCCATCCAGTGGTACTCGTCGGCGAAGCATCCGCCCGGCCAGCGCATCACCGGCACCTTGATGTCTTTCAGTGCCTGAAGCACATCATTGCGGTAGCCTTGCGTGTTCGGAATCTTGGAGTCCTTGCCGACCCACAGCCCACCGTAAATGCACGTGCCAAGATGCTCGGCGAACTGTCCGTAGATTTCCTTGTTGATTACTTCCTTGGCGTCCTTGGTCTTCAGTGTGACCGACGCCTCCTTCTGTGCCGACAATGGCAGTGACAGGGCCAATGCTACGGCTAATCCGATTGTTTTCATAATGCTCTATTGTTTGTTCTCGTGATTTTTGTCTATCTTTGCCGACAAAGTTAGGAATTTAATTGTTATGGTAAAAGGACTGGGCAGGAGAAAGTGCGTTTTATTTACAATATTGACAGTGTTTGTCGCATTTGTACTCGTGTTGTCGTATGTTTCGTTCAAACCGCTGTCATGCGGTCAAACTACATATCTGTATGTGGACGGTGACGACAACCTTGACAGTGTGGCGTGTAAGATAGAAAAGGCGGACGTGGGGGTGTCCCTGCCTGTGTTCAACCTTATGGCAGCGCTGAGCGGGTATGGTGAACGAATCTGTACGGGACGGTACGAACTGTCGTCCGCCCTGTCCACCGTGACCCTCTTCCGTAACCTCAGGGGACATATGGCAGTCCCGGTGAGACTGGTAGTCCCGTCGGTGCGTACCACCGAACAGTTGGCAGGACGGCTCGCGTCCAGACTGATGGTGGACAGTGTAGCGCTTTCACGCGTGTTCAACGACTCCGTGACATGGCAGTCGGTAGGGCGCACTAAGGAGACGTTTCCGGCACTTTTCATCCCCAACACCTACGAGGTGTACTGGGATATTTCTCCGGAAGACCTTGTCCTTAGGATGTACAGCGAGAACAGGAAGTTCTGGACAGAGGAACGCAGGACAAAGGCGAAGGAAGCCGGACTGACGGAGGATGAGGTGGTGACACTTGCCAGTATCGTGGACTGTGAGACAGCCGACAATGCGGAGAAACCACGTATCGCGGGACTGTACATCAACCGCATGAAAAGTGGACTGCTGCTCCAGAGTTGTCCTACGGTGATTTTCGCCAACGGCGACTTCACAGTGAGGCGCGTGACAGACGAGATGCTGGAGTCTGATTCTCCTTATAATACATATAAGGTGCAGGGACTGCCGCCTGGACCTATATTCATCCCCTCCATTGCCGCGATAGACGCTGTGCTGAACTATGAGCGTAACGACTATCTCTATATGTGCGCCAAGGAGGATTTCTCGGGTACACACAATTTCGCCCGGACATACAGGGAACATTCTGTTAATGCTCGCAAGTACGCCCGGGCGTTAAATGAACGTGGCATACACTGACACTCCGGTGTATGCCACGAGTTTAGGGTTCAGTCATCAAAGACCTTTGCCGTGACAGTTCTTGAACTTCTTTCCGGAACCGCATGGACATGGGTCGTTTCGGCCAATCTTCGGGCCTTCATTGCGGATAGTCTTGACTTGTTGCTGTGGACCGCGTGTGTCTGTGGCGGCAGCGCGTTGCATACCCTTCTGCACCTCAGACGGTTCACTCATGTCTTCCTTTGACTCCACATACTGTGGCTGACGCGGGGCGCGCGGCTGTGCCGGGGCCTGACTCACCTGCTCCGGGTTGGATACAGGCAACGTGCAGCGCATCAGGACGGAAATGGTTCCGTCATTGATTTCGTTTATCATGTTGTCGAACAGGTTCACCGACTCCAACTTGAATATAAGCAACGGGTCTTTCTGCTCGTAGCTGGCGTTCTGTACAGAGTGCTTCAGTTCATCCAACTGGCGCAGGTTCTCCTGCCATGCCTCGTCGATGGTGTGGAGCAGAATCAGTTTCTCGAACGACATGAAGATGTTCTTTGCCTCCTTCTCGTAGGTCTCCTTCAGAGGGAGTGAGATCTGGTACACACGACGGCCGTCGGTAAGTGGAATGAGAATGTTCTCGTACATGTTGCCTTTGGTCTCGTACACGTCCTTCACCACTGGCCATGCGGTTGCTGCCACACGCTCGTCGCGTGCCTTGAAGTTGGCAAGCACCGTGTCGTAAGTCTTGTCGAGCAGTTTGTCGCGGTTGTCGTCGAACTCCTTCTGTGTGAACGGAATCTCCATGGAGAACAGGCGGAAGAAGGATTCCCTGCATCCCTCATAGTCATTGTCCATGATAGCCTTGTAGACACGGTCCCAGATGATGTTGGATATGTCCATACCGATACGCTCACCCATGAGGGCGTGGCGACGGCGTTCGTAAATCACTTTCCTCTGCTTGTTCATCACGTCGTCGTACTCCAACAGACGCTTACGCACACCGAAGTTGTTCTCCTCCACCTTCTTCTGGGCGCGCTCGATGGACTTGTTGATCATCGGGTGTTCAATCACCTCGCCTTCCTCAAAGCCCATGCGGTCCATAATCTTTGATATACGGTCGGATGCGAACAGACGCATGAGCTTGTCCTCCAGACTGACGAAGAAGACGGATGAACCCGGGTCGCCCTGTCGTCCCGCGCGTCCTCTCAACTGACGGTCCACACGACGGCTCTCATGACGCTCCGTACCGATGATGGCAAGTCCGCCGGCTGCCTTGACCTCTGCGGACAGTTTGATGTCGGTACCACGTCCCGCCATGTTGGTGGCTATGGTGACACGTCCTGTCTGTCCGGCTTCCTTCACGATCTCAGCCTCTTTAGCGTGCAGCTTGGCGTTCAGTACACTGTGTGGAATCTTGCGCATACTGAGCATCTTGCTGAGCATCTCGGAAATTTCCACCGATGTGGTGCCGACAAGCACCGGTCTGCCTTGTGCCACCAGCTTCTCTATCTCCTCGATGACAGCCTTGTATTTCTCGCGGTTGGTCTTGTACACACGGTCGTTCTGGTCGTCACGAATAACCGGCACGTTGGTTGGAATCTCCACCACATCCAGTTTGTAGATGTCCCAGAACTCACCTGCCTCGGTGATGGCGGTACCTGTCATACCAGCCAACTTATGGTACATGCGGAAGTAGTTCTGCAGGGTGATGGTGGCGTATGTCTGTGTGGCTGCCTCGACCTTCACGTGTTCCTTCGCCTCGACTGCCTGGTGGAGTCCGTCAGACCAGCGGCGGCCTTCCATGATACGTCCCGTCTGCTCGTCCACGATCTTCACCTCTCCGTCGATGACCACATAGTCATCGTCAATCTCGAACATGGTGTATGCCTTCAACAGTTGCTGCATGGTGTGGACACGCTCGCTCTTCATGGCGTAGTCCTGCATAAGCTCGTCTTTCTTCGCCAGATACTCCTCTTCAGGCAGGTGCATGCCTTCGAGGTCGGACAGCTCGGTGGTGATGTCGGGCAGGACGAAGAACTTGTCGTCCTTCACGATGTCCGCTATCAGTTGGTTTCCCTTGTCTGTCATCTCAACCGACTTCTGCTTCTCGTCGCACACGAAGAACAGTGGCTCCACCGCTTCCGGCATCCGCCTGTTGTTGTTCTCCATATAAATCTCCTCTGTCTTCAGCAAGCCGGTCTTGATTCCCGGTTCAGACAGGTATTTGATGAGTGCCTTGTTCTTAGGCAAGGCCTTGTAGGCGCGGAAGAGTGAGAGGAAACCAGCCTCTATGTCTTTCTGGTTATCGCTGTCGATGAGTTTCTTTGCCTCGGCAAGGTACTGTGTGGCTTGCTTGCGCTGTACTTCCACCAGTTTCTCGATGTACGGACAGAAGTCGTTGAACATCTGGTCATCGCCTTTGGGAATGGGACCGGAGATGATGAGCGGCGTACGGGCGTCGTCGATAAGCACTGAGTCCACCTCATCGACGATGGCGTAGTTGTGTATGCGCTGCACGAGATCTTCCGGACGCATCGCCATGTTGTCGCGCAGATAGTCGAAACCGAACTCGTTGTTGGTTCCGTAGGTCACGTCCGCCTGATATGCCCTGCGGCGTTCCGCTGAGTTGGGGCGGTGCTTGTCGATGCAGTCCACGTTCATCTGGTGGAACAGGAACACCGGAGAGTTCCATGCGGAGTCACGTTTCGCCAAGTAGTCGTTGACAGTGACCACGTGTACTCCGTTGCCTGTCAGTGCGTTGAGGAACACCGGCATGATGGAGGTAAGTGTCTTTCCCTCACCAGTGGCCATCTCGGCTATCTTGCCTTGGTGCAGTACCACACCACCGAACATCTGGCAGTCGTACGGAACCCAGATGTTGGGCGCACCGTCGTACACTTCATGGATAAGCACCTTGTCGTCCTTGATTTCCACCACTCCAGGGTAACGGCTGACAGCCTCACGGTCGAAGTCGGTAGGGGTGAGCGCCAGGTCCTCTATGGTCTTTGCCTCACGGAACCGTCTGCACGTGTCTTTCACGATGGCATAAACCGTCGGCATAATCTCGTCCAGTTTCTTGTCGAACACTTCCAGAATCTCCGCCTCCAGCTTGTCTACCTTCTCGAAGAGCGGCGCCCTGTCCTGTATCTCAGTCTTCTCAATCTGCGCCTTGACTTCCTCGATTTGTTTCCTCAAGTCTGTCGCAGAGTCCTGAATCTCTTTCTTCAGCTCCTGTGTCTTGGCACGAAGCTCGTCGTTCGACAATGATGCCATCGACGGATAAATCTTGTTGATTTCCTCCACGAACGGCTTTATTGCCCTGATGTCTCTCTGTGCCTTGTTGCCAAAGAGCTTGGTCATGATGTCATTAAATCCCATTTATCTGTTTTTTTTATTTGTTTCTGTTCTTGTCTTGTAAAAAGGACATGTGATCCTCCGCTGTAGAAAGAGATTCACTGCTTCTCTTAACAGCAAAATAAGTACCAGTGGCGTTACTGCTGTGTCGTATGTCTGCGGCAGGGTGAACAATGTTACGGCAAACGCCATCATTTCTGCCAAAATGACAATCGAAATTACTTTGGTCTTGCGCATGATGAACAGCGGAACCCATACCAACGAGAGTGGGTTGAGAAGTAGAATCATCATGTTGGAGTCTGTTCCTGGATGATCGGAGAAGAAGAAAAGGAACGCAATCAGTGTTCCCGCCAGTCCTTCCACCAGTTGGAGTGTCGCGTCCAGCCACTTGTATGTCTTCCCGCGGCGTATCTCCACTACCGCCACTATGGCCGTGAGTACCGCGGTGCATGTGAGTGTCCATAGCGGACTGTCGTTCGCGCCGGCCACCTCAGGCCTGGCGATGTCCACGAGCATGTGCTTCTCCCTTACCAGCGGATATGTCTGTCCGTCACTTCTCACGATACAGGCACTGTCGGCGTCGGCGGCGTATCTTGAGGGTATGAACATCTGTTGCCGCAGGGTCAGTGCGGTGTCCAGTTCATAACCCAGAATCAGATTCTCTCCGAACTCAATCCAGCGGTCCGCCTTTGAGAAACCGTGGAGAATCTGCCTTGCTGTAAGTCCGTTGTCATGTATGCCGTACACTACCTTGCCGTCCACACACCGTTCTATCATGTCACGGGCGCGTGTGGTACAGTTGTCGTACAACCAGTTGTATCTGTATGTCCTGTTCTGTGGCTGCAGGTTCTCCAGCAGTGAGGCATAGGTAGTACGGCACTCCTGTTGGTTGAGGTTGAGAACCTGTTCCCCAATGCTGTTGCCTTTGGCCTTGTACCGCTCCACGAAGTAGGATAGGGGTTCGGCTCCGAGTACATAGTCGGTCTCTCCCTTGACAAACTTGTAAAGGAAATTGTCGGAGCTGTAGTTGAACATCCCATAGTTGAATACGATGTCGCTCCCTGTGCTGAGGTCATGCACACGTATCGCCGTATGGCCGTACATCGTATAGGCTTCGGCGCCGGGGGAACATGTCAGCAACGACACACAGAGTGAATCTGTCTGTCCGATCCCCGCACCGACAACCGCTGACGGCCGCGCCGCCTGTAGTCCGATGCTCAACAATGTCAATATGACGGCAATAATACTCCTCACCTTATAATATATAGTTTATAAGGCACAAAGATACTGCAAATAATGATACGTAGGGTCTGCAACCGGATAAATTAAACTGTTCGTGCCGTAAAAACACGTCTTGTGACAGCCGTTTCCAGTTGCAGCCCACATTACGCGTCAGTGCTGCTCCTGATTACCCTCGTATTGACGGTCGTACTGGTGCTTGATTCTCTGACGGTTCTTGTTGCGGTTGGGGTTGAAGAGGTTCATCCCGTACACCACATACGTGTTCTCGTCGTCATGACCGATGTTGATGAAATGTTCTGACACCTCATCGTAGTACATCCTGAATCCCTGGTCCTCGCTCCGGAGGTAGGGCGCGTAGGCGAACTTGGCGAGGTCGCATATCGTGGAGTAGTGGTCGCGCGGATAGGTGTATCTCACACTGAACAGACGGTGGTTGATGAACATGACATCGATGGATATGGGATTCGTCCTGCTCTCCTCGTCCGCTGTTGTCTTGGGCTTGATGATGTAACCGTCCTTGTGAGACTTCGACTGTTCGTAAACCACTTCCCTCGTGTTCCATTCGGCGAAGGCTTTTGTGTCCTTGCTGCCCAATGGCACACCGTACACGCTGTGGTAAATCTGTGCTGACGCTAATGTGGTACCAAGCAGTGCTACCAACAAAAATAATGCCTTTCTCATAATTCAGTCGTTTAGTGTTAATAATGTCTTTTCCGCTGTCTATGCGGTGATTAAGGTATCTCGACCGCAAATATATCGCTTTTCACTGAAACGACCAAAAATAATCACGAAAACTTTCTAATGTACGTTAAGTCTCGTCGCTTCCGTCTCCGTCGTCGGAGTGCAGGTGGGGTAGCGACAGGTGAAACCTGATGGAAAGAAAACGGATTAACAGTATGATGATGAAGGTGGTGGAGGCGCAAACGGCAACATCTGTCCCTTGGTAGAACATCGCGCAGTAGACAGCTCCGCCAATGACACTTGCCATGGCGTATATCTCCTTATGGAAAATGACAGGCGTGTTGTTGAGCAGTACGTCACGGATGATGCCTCCGGCGCATCCTGTTATTGTACCCATGATTATGGCGACCCAGAAGGGGTAGTGCAGGTCGATGGTCTTCTGCATTCCCACAATGGTGTAGAGCGCAAGTCCCAGTGTGTCGAATATGAGCCACGCGTTGTTCAGTCGTCTGATGAGTTTCCCGAACAGGAGGATGCACACCTGTGCCATGATGGTACAGATGATGTACAGTGGGTTGGTCATCCAGAAGGGGGTCACTCCGAGCAGGATGTCACGCACCGTACCGCCACCGATGGCGACGACAAAGCCCACGGTGAGTCCCCCGAACCAGTCGAACTGTTTTGTTGAGGCTTGCCGGATTCCTGATACGGCGTAGGCGAAGGTGGCGAGCAACTCGGTGATGAACATCAGTTGGCTTACTAAGATGGACTGGTTGTCTTCCATAGGTGAATATGGTTGGGGTTTACGTTCTGCGCTTTCTTGTGTTTAGAAACTGTAGGTCAGTCCGAGTGTTATGTATTCCTTGAACTGGAAATAGCCCAGGTTGTCGTCGTAGTACTGTTTGCCCCGGTTGTCGTCAAACCGCCAGAGTGCGTTCAGTTCGGACGAGACATACTTGGTGATGGAGAACGTCAGTGTATTCTCCAACTCCGCCTCCACATACTCGTAGGAGGTGAAGCAGTAGCTTCTGCATCTCCATGTGATGTTTTTGTGCAGTTTGATGTTGGTGTTCACCTCTATACGTGAACCATAGTCCTGTGTGGTGGTGCGTCCCACGAAGTTGTATGCCTTGTGTATGTTCTCGTTGTCGGTCCCTATGTACCTCATCTTGTATGAGAGCGGAAGCAACGCCACGGAGAGTGATCCGTTCTTTATACTGGGCTTGTAGTCCATACCGACAGACACCGCCACGTCGAGCGGGGCCAAGAACTGTGAGAACTTCAACCGGTTGTTGCTCTTGTAACCCGGCATGAACTGTGTCTTCGCCTCTGTGGAGATGGTGTAGCTCCAGTCCTTCGCCGCCTTGTAACCCAGTTTACTGTTCAGTTGTATGCGGTCGTTGTTGGTGAGGAACGTGTGGCAGGTGTCGGACGTGGTGGTGACAAACCCGAGCCGCATGTCGAGCGTGTTCTCCCATGTCAGTTTCTTCGTGTCGTTGTAGTTGGCGCGGAGCGTCAGCACGGCAAGCAGTGTCGCGTTGTCGTTGCCTCCCCTGTACCAGTTCTCGCTGAAGTAGTTCTGCGTGAACTGCAGGTTGGCTGAACCGCTGGTCTTCCAGAAGTTGGGCTTGTGTACCTGAAGTTCAATGTCCAGATTGTCCATCCCGTCATCGTCCTTTATTGGTGCTACGGCCACGGCCTGCAGTTCCTTCTTGATGTCTTCGGTAGGCCGCACCGTCTTGCTCTTGGCGTTGATGGATTTCTCGTCGCCGAACTGACTGTCATAATGTCTCGCCACATTGGGACGGTCCACGTACAGTTTCATAATCGCCATGTCGATGGGGTATTGCAAGGCGTTGGAGTCGATCGACAGTGCGTTCCTCGTGACATTCGAATAGTAGGTCTCCGGATAGAACATCTGGAAGTAGTAGGGATTGGACTCGGACTTGCCGTCCACCTCCGCGTATTTTGCGGCAGCCACTTTCAGTGAGTCCGTGTAACGCTGTACGATGTCGTTTTTTTGTGCGTTGGCGGTGACAGCCAACATACAAAAGGCTGATAGGTATACTGTTCTCTTCATAGCCTGACTGTATTTATGTGGTTTGACAGTTTGTGATATTCCCATACCGTTTGCGCTCAAGGTACAACTGGTAGGAGTTGATGAGGTTGTGCCATATTGAGTAGAAACCGCCGGCGAGGGCCGCCACAGGGTTCATGAACGTGTAGGCCACCCAGATGCAGAACGCGGTGTTCTTCTGTCCGAGACTTTGCGCTCCGGCTATCGGCTCCCTGTGGTGTTTCCCGATGAACCGTCCGCAAGCGAACTGTATGACGCAGCAGAGGGCGGACACGAGGGCGATGCCGATGTAGGTGGTGACGGTCTCGTGGCTGTGTGCCAACGCTTTGGTGGTGACACCGATAGCGAGGGTCAGGGCCACAGCCCACAGGTAGAAGGAGATGTAACTGATACGCGCCATGAACGCATGGACTTTCGGCATGAGGTACTTGACAGCCAGAGCCAACAGCAGTGGCAGTATCAGCAGTGGGAACACCTTGCCGATGATGACGGTGAACGAGTCTATCAGTCCTATGTCATTGGTCTTGCTGTGCAGCGCCGACACCACCGCGGGGATAAGCACGGCCGCCATGAGGTTGTCAATGCAGGTGTAGCTGACCACGGTACTCATCTTTCCGTGCAGCTTGTTGGTCACCACAGCGGCGGCGGTGGCGGTGGGACATATCATGCACAGCATGGCACTCTCGATGATGACCCTTCCAGGCATCTCCGGGTATATGATGACGGGTATGGCGAGTCCTATGAACGAGAATGCCTGTATCGCCAGCAGTTTCAGTTGCCATCTGTGCGGACGCAGTTCCATCACGTTCACCTTACAGAACGAGAGGAAGAGCATGGCGAAGATGAGCATAGGCTGGAGGATACCCACAAAGTCGTTCATGAAGGCGTGTGTACCGTCGAGCGCGTGTATGTTCACGTAGATGAAGTACAGCACGATACCCATGACGATGGCTATGGGCAGTGTCCAGTTCTTTATGAATCGAATGATTTGTTCGGTCATTTCTTTGTCTCCTTTGTCTTGGTTTTTGTCGTTGCCAGTCCTTCTTTCCCTTCGGTGTTCCATCCCTTACGGTCACGGATCTCCTCCATTCTGAGCATCTCGTCACGGTACTGTGCCGCCATCATGAAGTCCAGCTTCTTGGCTGCCTGCCGCATGAGCGTGCGTGTGTGTTCGATGGCTTTGTCGAGCGCTTCCCTGTCCATCTTCATCACTACAGGGTCTTCCGCAGCTTTCAGGAACGGCTCCTCTATGTAAGCCTTGCCAACATAGTCCACATGCTTGCCTTGGGCTATTGCCGCCTGTGACTTCCTTATTTGTGTAGGCGTGATGTTATGGTCCTTATTGTATTGTAGTTGCTTCGCCCGTCTGCGGTTGGTCTCCTCAATGGTCTTCCGTATACTGTCGGTCTCCCTGTCGCAGTACAGTATGGCCTTGCCGTTCACGTTGCGGGCGGCGCGTCCGATGGTCTGTGTCAGTGACCTGTAGCTTCTGAGGAAACCCTCCTTGTCCGCGTCCAGTATGGCTACGAGCGACACCTCGGGCAGGTCGAGTCCCTCACGGAGGAGGTTGACTCCCACCAGCACGTCTATGTCCCCACTGCGCAGCCGGTTGAGTGTCTCCACTCTCTCGAACGTGTCCACGTCACTGTGTATGTATGCGCTCTTGACCCCGTTCTGTACAAGATAGTCAGCCAACTCCTCCGCCATACGCTTGGATATGGTGGTGGCAAGCACACGCTCGTGGTGTTCCACACGCAGTTGTATCTCTTCCATCAGGTCGTCTATCTGGTTGGCTGTTGGTCTCATCTCTATCTCAGGCTCAAGCAGACCTGTAGGACGGATGACCTGTTCCACGATCACTCCGTCAGACTTCTGCAACTCATATTCGGCGGGGGTGGCGGACATGTAGATGGTCTGGTGGGTCATGGACTCGTACTCGTCGAAGGTGAGCGGACGGTTGTCCAAAGCGGCGGGCAACCTGTAACCGTACTCCACGAGCGTCTGTTTCCTTTTGCGGTCGCCTCCGTACATGGCGCGTATCTGTGGGATGGACTCATGACTCTCGTCCACCACCATCAGGAAGTCCTTGGGGAAGAAGTCGAGCAGACAGTAGGGCTGTTCGCCCGGTTTCCTGCCGTCGAAGTAGCGTGAGTAGTTCTCTATGCCGGAGCAGTAGCCTATCTCGCGTATCATCTCTATGTCGTTGGTCACACGGGTCTCTATAAGGTCGCGCTTCGCATAGTCCCCGATGCTGTCGTAGAACCTGACTCGCTCGTCCAGGTCAGCCTTGATATGTTCAATTGCGAGTTGCGCCCGTTCCTTACTTGTAGTGAACAGGTTGGCAGGGTATATGTTGTATTCAGTGAATGTCTCTATCAGTTCACCGCTCACAGGGTCAATCTCCTCGATGCTTTCTATCTCGTCCCACGCGAAGCGCAGACGCACGGTCTTGTCGTCGTAGGCAAGGGCTATGTTGACTGTCTCTCCCTTCACACTGAACTGTCCGTGTACCGGGTCGATGTCGTTGCGCACATACATGCTGTCCACCAACTTCCTCAGCAGGTCGTTGATTTCCATGGACTGTCCCACCACTATCTTCACCGTGTTGGCCTCGAAGTCCACAGGAGACCCCATGCCGTAGATGCACGACACGGAACTGACCACCACCACGTCGTTCCTGCCTGAGAGCAGTGACCGTGTGGCGGCTATCCTCAGCCGGTCCACCTCCTCGTTGATGGCAAGGTCCTTCTCTATGTAGGTGTCGGTGGCTGGCAGGTAGGCCTCCGGCTGGTAATAGTCGTAGTAACTGACATAGTATTCCACGGCGTTATGCGGAAAGAACCCTTTCATCTCAGTGTAGAGCTGGTGTGCCAGTGTCTTGTTGTGGCTGAGTATGAGGGTGGGGCGGTTGATGTTGTTGATTACATTGGCTATGGTGAACGTCTTGCCCGAACCGGTCACACCGAGCAGTACCTGTGCCGGCAGTCCGTCCCTCACTCCGTCGGTGAGTTGTCTGATTGCTTCCGGCTGGTCTCCAGTAGGCTGGTAGTCCGATGTCAGTTCAAACTTGTTCATGTCAGTCTTTGTAGAAGTCGATGTTCTCTGCCATGATGAGGTCTATCCCCTCGTAATGCATGACGGTCTGCTTCATCTGCAGCACACATGAATTGAAGAGGCTGCGGAAGCAGTTGAGTCCCTGGTGCTGCGGGTGCTGGCCGACAAGGAAGTCCACGTACCCCTCGCGCAGGCACTGTATATTCGCCCCGATGGCGTCATACCCCATGAGACAGATGTGCGGATGGTCCGGCATCTCGTTCTTGATGAAGTTCCCGATGACGTGTATCGATGAGTTGAACGATATACCGTACCCGATGTCCGGATATTTGGTGAAGAACCGCTTCAGCGAGTCAGTGACACCAACCTTGTCGTATACATAGAGGTTGAGGTCTACGATTCTCGTGTCGGGACTGTGCTTGGCGACATATTCGCGGAACCCTTTCTCGCGGTCGAGCTGCTGGCGGCTTGCCACACGGCCCTCGCCCAGCATCTTGAACAGGGCTATTTTCTTTGACGTGCCGGCGGCCATGAGGATTACACGGGCGGAGAAGGCTCCGCTTCGTTCCGCGTCCTGTCCGTAAAAGGAGACAGGGTTGAACTCAGGCCAGTAGGAGTCGAGCAGCGAGTAGGGGATGTCCCTGTTCTCCAGTTTCTTGGTGAACCTGCTCATGTGCTTTTGGTTGAAGATAGGGCCGATGATGACCGCACTTGGCTTGTATGCCAACAGGTTGCGTGTCTGCACGTCGAAGGAGTCTTCGTTGAACTGGTCGTAGCTGAACACCTTGAACGTCAGCTTGAAGTCGGTATACCGTTTCACGCCCTCGTGCAGTCCCTTCTCCACACGCGCCCAGTAGGAGTCCTCCTCGTGCATGGGGATGATGGCGGCGAACTTGTATGTCTTGTTGCTCGCCAAGGCACTGGCGTAGTGGTTGGGTTCGTAGTTTATCTCCTCCAAGACCCTCTCCACCTTCTCCAGACTTAATTTAGACACGTTGGCGCGGCCGTGGAGAACCCTGTCCACTGTGCCTACGCTTACTCCTGCCATTTCGGCTATATCCTTGATACGTATTCTTGATTGCTTTTCCATCAGACTGTCCTGCTTTTTACCTATGGGTGTCGCCCCTGCCGGGATTACAACCGTACCCCCTCTGGGCAATATGTAGTGCAAAGTTACGACATTTATTTATATTGGCAATGAAATGCGCGGTGCGTTTTGTGTTGTATACATGGCTTCAATGGCTCGTGTGCTGTCCCGCGTCAGAAAAAGTCGTCTGTCATTTGTCCGTGTGCCATTCTTTGTATACCTTTGCAGGACGTAAAGTGGACAAAGATATGAGACTTGGAAGAGGAAAGGGTAGGGACATTAATGTCAAGGGATTTACTGCGGCAGTGGCTATAGTGGCGGTTCTGGCAGTGGTCGTGTTGATATGGCGCATGTGTGGTATGGACAGCAGTGATACTTCTGACGGTGATGGCGCAACTCCGTCTGTAGCGTCAGGTCATGTGCCGAACAAATGTAGGTCAACCGGCAACGCCGTCATCGACAGTCTTGTGGGTCATATGGCGCTTGTGGAGGGCGGCACGTTCACTATGGGAGCCACACCGGAACAGGGGAGTGACGCTTCCGACAATGAGAAACCCGATCACAGTGTCACTGTCAGCAGTTTCATGATAGGAAGGTATGAGGTCACGCAACGGGAGTGGGAGGCTGTCATGGGCAACAATCCTTCCTGCTCTGTCGGCGACAACCTGCCGGTGGAGTATGTCAATTGGGACGACTGCCAGTCGTTCATCAGTAAACTGGACTCACTTACCGGTATGGACTTCCGTCTGCCTACGGAGGCGGAGTGGGAATATGCGGCGCGTGGCGGCAACAAAAGCAGGGGCTACAGGTATTCCGGTGGCGATGGTGTGGACGATGTGGCTTGGTATAGTGACAACAGCGGAATGGCTACCCATGACGTCGGTGGTAGGCGACCGAATGAGTTGGGACTGTACGACATGAGCGGCAATGTATATGAGTGGTGTGGGGAACTGTACAGCAACTACGAAGGCGCTCCGATAGCCAATCCGGTGGTTGACCCGTCGCGTTCGGACATGGTCATCCGTGGAGGCAGTTGCGCTGACGGAAGTGGGTATTGCCGTGTGTCGGACCGCAGGGGACTTGCGCGCGACTTCCGTTCCTTTGATCTTGGTCTGCGTCTTGCCCTGTCCGTGCAGCCATAAAACGGTAAGCCATCTGTAAACCCCGTATTGTGTGGCCGAACTTTAGTCTGTACCTTTGCACCCCTGGGCCAAAAAGAATTACTTAGTGTTCGCTGAATTAATGTCAAGCCGCAGCGGCGAGTATGCGGACTTTGTCCCTGTACATGGCTATTTCTGCAATTCTGAGCCAAATTTCGTTCAGTGCATGACAAAGCTCCCTAAGGAACTTCATCACGTTCTTGACGAAGTAGCACATCCCTGTCCAGCATCTTGACGTATCCGGGAGCTTGGCTCTTATGTTGTGGGCTCGATAAACTCTCTTGCCTGTACCGAATGAGCATTCGATTTCGTTGCGCTGTCCTACAGCCTGAGCCATCTTGACCCTCACCTCCTCAGGCGGAGGGTCTTTAGGCGGACGGCCGAGCGGCTTGCAATAGTTGTGTATCTCCAAATCCTTCAGTAGTTTGCGGTTGTCCGCATTCATATTCCATGTGATGTCGAGCGAGGTTTTGTCTCGCGCCATGATTTCGTCGATGCCGTACTTGCGCCAACGTCCCGAAGGGTTCTTCTCTGCATCATAGGTCTCTGTGCGGTCACACCCACGGCATCCACCAAAAAGAAGCAGTCCTTGCTGAGAGCGATGGGGGTGACATTGCGGAGCTGTTCGTCTCCGATGGTGCGCACGCCACGGCCTTTCATCTGCGTGTAGAGTGGGGCGGAAATCCTTGTCGTTGCGGAACTGGCGTATCAGTTCGTTGCTGTCGCCCGCCGAATAGGTTGTCTTCTGTATATAACGATCCATGTCGGCATGAGGACAAACTTCACCGAACACCTCACGTGCAATGTTCACAATGTTCGTGGCGTGGTTCTCGTTGAGGGCGAAGATTAGTGTCTTGGGCAGATATTCAAAGTTGGGTTCACGCTGTGGGTCGCAGAACATCTCCGTATAGACGGCATCCCGGTTTTCCGCAGTTGTTGTATACGTCATATTAAGACAATTTAAGGTTCTAATCTTAAATAGTGTAAACGGAAAGGCAGGTGATTTTTGTTGCCAAAACACCTCAAAAAGGGGGTCTCGAGTGGTGGTGTCATTTCACTCGAGTGAATTGATCGATTCACTCGAGTGTTTTGATCAATTCACTCG
>CAVBFD010000047.1:0-18679 GCA_963594655.1 Candidatus Methanomethylophilaceae archaeon | reverse complement strand
TGGAGTTTTCCAACTTCTTGAAGAGTTCTTTGTCCATAACCCCTTGCTCTATCTTCTTGTAGTTGTAGGTTATTTTCTCTTGCACTTTTAGTGGTAATGAACGGACGAAAGCCAAAGCCTCTTCCATTAAAACCACTTGTATATGGTGTATTGCCATTATTTTCAAATATTTATCGATTACAAAGGTACAATATTGTTTCCGAATTGTGTAACATTCAAAGAGAATTATTTGCTTCTCGACTCATTTTTAACACAAAAGCGAGATTTTCTTTCATATATGCACCTTTGCACTCCTGGATGAATTCACCTTCTCCTCTTTCACGTAGTCAACGGCACGGTTGATATAATCGACAAAAGGTTTGGTGGTTTTGAATAGTTCAGCCACACGTTGGGCGAGGTTGTCTTCCAACAAAAAGGTGTCGTCTGTACGGGCTGTCAGACAAAATCTCTTCATTCGCATCCAGTCCGCATAGGGAGCGTCCTTGTCGTATTCGCCCGGCACACGCTTTAACGCCCCTTCCATGTCTGGAACAAACCTACTGTCAGCCGTTCCCAATATGTTTGTGCTGAATGTGTCCCATTCGTCACTAATATCCTCACGCAATATCCTGACAGCCTTATAGTCGTAGCAATAGTTGCCTGAAGCAAGCATGTGGGCATGTGGGTATTCAGTGCCGGTGCCGGTGCCGACATGGAAATAATACCCTGCGCGCATCGACTTCTTGCCTCCTTTTGCCATGAACACGCCGAAATGGGTTTCGTATGGCGACTTGTCCTTACTGAATCTTGTGTCGCGGTAAATGCGGTACGTGCAGTCTTTGATTGTCAGTGGGGCGATGTCCTTATCAAACCGGCCGACTTCCGCAATGAGACTTTCGCAGAATGTGCGCCATTTGCTCAAAACAGTTTGATACCAGTCTTTGTTTGAGTTAAACCACTCACGGTTGTTGTTGTTCTCCAAATCACGGAGAAACTCTAATATATCCTTCATCATTTGTTTATATTGCCTTTACATCCAGTCACTTACCAATGCAAAAGGATTTGAAAATATTATGGAGCGTATCGTCGCTCGTAACCTCGCCCACTATCTCCGCAAGAGCGTCCGTGCAGTCATGCAGGTCCATCGCGATGATGTCGCCTGACACCCCTTCCTTCAGTTGGCACTCCACCCTGCGGATGGCTGTCTGCGCCCTGCGCAAAGCCTCCACATGACGGACGTTGGTGATGATGGTGTCGGAATCGGACACTTTGGCTATTCCTGCGTAATCCACCAGCATCTGTTCCAGAACGTCGATTCCCAACCCCTGTCCTGCACTTATGACAACACAGTCCTCTCCCTGTCTGCCCACTGGCAGTCCACTCACATCAGCCTTGTTGCAGACACGGATGACCTTCTTCCCATCCAGTCGGGACTGGTCTAGCAGCGCGCTACTGACTGACGTGCCGGAGTCCGTCACCAGCAACACTATCTCCGCATCCCCCGCCTTCTGCCAAGACCGTTCGATTCCCAGCCGCTCCACCCTGTCATCGGTCTCCCTTATGCCGGCAGTGTCTATGAAGCGGAACAGTATGCCGTGCAAACTGACAGTATCCTCAATGGAGTCGCGCGTCGTACCGTGGATGTCGCTCACTATCGCCTTGTCCTCGTGGAGCAGACAATTGAGCAAGGTACTCTTGCCCACGTTGGTCTCGCCTATGATTGCCACCGGCACTCCGTTCTTTATGGCATTGCCCTGACGGAAAGAGTCCACGAGGCGGCTGACCGTGCGGTCGATGTCCGAGGCAAGATCGAGCAACTGCCTGCGGTCGGCAAACTCCACATCCTCCTCACTGAAGTCCAGTTCGAGTTCGATGAGCGAGGTCATCTCCAGCAGTCTCCCGCGCAAGTCACGCAGTTCTCCGCTGAACCCTCCTCTCATCTGGCTCATGGCTACACGGTGGGCAGCCGCACTGGATGCCGCCACCAGGTCAGCCACCGCCTCAGCCTGACTCAAGTCCATCTTGCCGTTCAGGAACGCCCTCTGCGTGTATTCCCCGGGGCGGGCCATCACACACCCCTCGTCCATCAGCCTCGACATGATGCCCTGCATGATGAAAGCGGAACCGTGGCACATTATCTCCGTGGAGTCCTCCCCGGTATAGGAATGAGGGGCGCGGAACACGGTCACCAGCACGTCGTCGAGTTCCGGTATCTCGCCATAGTGGATC
Organism: Candidatus Methanomethylophilaceae archaeon; assembly: GCA_963594655.1. Taxonomy (GTDB): domain Bacteria; phylum Bacteroidota; class Bacteroidia; order Bacteroidales; family Bacteroidaceae; genus Colivivens. Next base: position 16,471 of record CAVBFD010000047.1, on the reverse strand, counting down.
GAGTACCCACGGGCGTCGGCAAGTGGAGTCCTTCCACGGAAGACGCGGCCGGTTATCTCTATCGCCCTGTCGCCCGACACCCTGACGATGCCTACCGCTCCGCCCGGGGCGGTGGAATTGGCGCAAATAGTCTGCATATTCTGTGTGATTTTACGAATTTCCCTGCAAATTTAGCACTAACCAGCCGAATAATGACTAACTTTGCACGACAAAACCACTTTATTATGAATAAATTCTTTTTTACAATCGCCATTATGCTTATGGCTGTATGCGCGAAAGCACAGACACTCTCAGAGAACGGCCCGACAATGGGCTGGAGTTCATGGAACACCTACGGATTCCAAATCAGTGATTCAATAATCAGGAGCCAGGCGGACGCCATAGTCAGCAACGGATTCACTGATGTTGGCTACAAATACATCAATATCGACGACGGGTTCTTCGGCGGACGCGACAAGGACGGACACCTGCTCATCCACCCCACCCGGTTTCCCAACGGAATGAAACCGGTGGTGGACTACATCCACAGCAAGGGACTGAAAGCCGGCATCTACTCCGACGCGGGACACAACACCTGCGCCTCATACTTCGGTGGCGACACCATCGGAATCGGAGTGGGACTGTACGGCCACGACGAGGAGGACACACAGCTCTACTTCGTTGACCTCGGTTTCGACTTCATCAAGGTGGACTTCTGCGGCGGTTCGCCCGGCCACAACAAAGACAAGCTCGACCTGCCGGAAGAAGACCGTTACCGCGCCATCTGGAAAGCGATACAGAAGACAGGCCGCACGGACGTGAGGATGAACGTGTGCAGGTGGGCGTACCCCGGCACATGGGTCAACGACGTGTCAACAAGCTGGCGCACCACAGGCGACATCTACTGCAACTGGAACTCAGTGAAGTCCATCCTGAAGGAGAACTTCTACCTGTCAGCCTACTCAAGTGAGGGCAAGTACAACGACATGGACATGCTGGAGGTAGGCAGGGGAATGTCAACAGAGGAAGACAAGACCCACTTCGGCATGTGGTGCATCATGAACTCGCCGCTGCTCATCGGCTGCGACATGAACAAGGTGAGCCAGACGGCACGTGACCTGATGTGCAACACCGAACTCATCGCGCTCAACCAAGACACACTGTTCCAACAGGCCTATGTGGTCAGCAGAAGCGGCGAGACTTATATCCTCGTAAGGGACATCGAGCAGCGCCACAGCGGCATCCGTGCCATCGCGCTGGTGAACCTCGGTGACAACTCCAAGATGATGACACTCAACTTCTCCGACATCGACCTTGGCGGAAAGGTCAAGATGAGAGACCTGATCCTTAAAAAAGACATCGGCACGAAGACAGGCACATACAAGGCACTTGTGCAGCCACACTCCACACGCATCTTCCGGCTCGAAGCGGAGGACCGTTACGAGCAGACCGTCTATGAGGCGGAGAACGCCTATATCACTGCCTACCAGGAACTGACGAACAACCAGACTGCACCTTCCGGCATCTACACCGAAGACGACGCCTGTTCGGGCGGAGCCAAGGCTGAATGGCTCGGAAAGAAAGAGACCAACGACCTGATATGGAAGCATGTCTACTCAAAGGAAGGGGGCAACTACACCGTGAGCATCGACTACTTCAGCGGAGAGGACCGCAGCATGACGGTGGAGGTCAACGGCAAACGCATCGACACCTTCAAGACAAACTCAGGCGGCTGGGGCAACAAGGCATCCGCATCCTTCAGTGTGGAGTTGCAGCCGGGCGACAACACGGTACGCCTCTACAACTCGTCAAACTGGATGCCCAACATCGACTGCATGAAACTACAGTACGACGGGGCTACGTCCATCAAGTCGCACACCAAACGCGCCAAGATCGGCAAGGCATACAACCTGCAGGGAGTGGAGGTGAAAGACCCAAGCGGTCAGCGCGGCATCTACATCGTTGACGGTCAAAAGCGTCTGTCGATTTGACTCGCCTCACGATAGCCGCAATCACGGCACTGATTGTGGTTCTCTTCATAGCCAACCTCTTCTTGGGGGCAATCCACATACCGGCCGCTGACGTGCTGAGGATTCTCACAGGAGACGCGGCGGAGAAAGAGAGCTGGAACTACATCGTCATACAGTCACGACTTCCGCAGGCAATGACAGCACTGCTCTGCGGAGGGTCGCTGGCAGTGTCGGGACTGATGCTGCAGACCGCTTTCGCCAATCCGCTGGCAGGTCCGTCCATTTTGGGAATCAGTAGCGGAGCCAACCTCGGAGTCGCCATTGTGATGCTGGCCGGAGGCGGTATGATAACGGCTGGGGAGACAACCATCCCCGGTTTCATGTCGGTGCTTATCGGAGGTTTCGCAGGAGCGATGATCATCATGTCGGTCATTCTCAGTCTCTCCACCTTCATCCGGAGCAACCTCATGCTGCTCATCACCGGAATCATGATAGGCTACATCGCCTCGTCAGCCATTTCCCTGCTCAACTACTTCTCCACGGAGGAAGGCGTACACAGTTACATGATATGGGGGATGGGCAACTTCGCGGGAGTGTCACTGCAACAGATGCCACTGTTCGCCACAGTGTGCCTCATCGGACTGGCGGTATCGGTCATGCTCATCAAACCGCTCAACGCGCTGCTCATGGGCAACCAGTATGCGGAGAGTCTCGGAATCAACATCCGGCTCACGCGCAACCTGCTGCTCACCGCCACAGGACTGTTGACAGCGGTCACCACCGCATTCTGCGGACCGGTGTCGTTCCTCGGACTGGCAGTGCCGCACGTGGCGCGCATGATACTGCGGACGGAGAACCACAAGGTGTTGCTTCCGGCAACCATACTGTGCGGCAGTGCCGCCGCCCTGGTCTGCAACCTGCTCTGCACCCTGCCAGGAGAGAAAGGCATCATACCGCTAAACGTGGTGACACCACTACTCGGAGCCCCCGTAATCATCTACGTGATACTGAAACAACGCCACTGACCACCGGGACAGCGGCGTTTTTTGTGAGTTTTACAAGGGGCGGCACACAGGGTACACAAAAAAGTCGTACCTTTGCAGCATGAACGAACAAGAAATCAACAAGAGACGTACTTTCGCCATCATCAGCCATCCAGACGCGGGAAAGACAACCCTCACGGAAAAGCTGCTGCTCTTCGGAGGACAGATACAGGTGGCAGGAGCTGTGAAATCCAACAAGATAAAGAAAACCGCCACATCCGACTGGATGGAGATTGAGAAACAGAGAGGTATCTCGGTATCCACGTCGGTGATGGAGTTCGACTACCATAACTATAAGGTCAACATACTCGACACGCCGGGACACCAGGACTTCTGCGAGGACACCTTCCGCACGCTGACCGCCGTGGACAGTGCCATCATAGTGATTGACGGGGCCAAGGGTGTGGAAGCGCAGACACGCAAACTGATGACCGTGTGCCGCATGAGAAAGACACCTGTCATCGTGTTCATCAACAAGATGGACCGTGAGGGACGTGACCCGTTCGACCTGCTCGACGAGGTAGAGTCGGAACTGCAGATAAGTGTGAGACCGCTCTCGTGGCCTATCAACCAAGGACAGCGGTTCAAGGGCGTGTACAACATCTACGAGCATAACCTCAACCTCTTCACACCCAACAAGCAGATGGTGACGGAGAAAGTGGAGGTGGACATCAACGGCAGTGAACTGGACGAGAAGGTCGGGAAGGAAGACGCCGACAAGTTGAGGGAAGACCTTGACCTGATAGAGGGCGTGTACTCAGAGTTCGACATGGAGACATACAGGAGCGGAGAGGTGGCGCCGGTGTTCTTCGGTTCGGCACTGAACAACTTCGGAGTGCAGGAACTGCTCGACTGCTTCGTGGAGATTGCCCCCAGTCCGCGTCCCACACAGGCGGAGGAACGGCTTGTGGAGCCTACTGAACCCAAGTTCACCGGCTTCATCTTCAAGATAACAGCCAACATCGACCCTAACCACCGGTCATGCACGGCGTTCTGCAAGGTCTGCTCGGGCAAGTTCGTGCGCAACGCGCCCTACCAGCATGTGAGGCAGAACAAGATTGTGCGCTTCTCGTCGCCCACGCAGTTCATGGCGCAGAAGAAAAGCACCATCGAGGAGGCTTATCCGGGAGACATCGTGGGACTGCCCGACAACGGAGTGTTCAAGATTGGCGACACGATTACCGAAGGGGAAGAGCTGCATTTCAAGGGACTGCCCAGTTTCTCTCCAGAGATGTTCAAGTATATCGACAACGCCGACCCGATGAAGACCAAGCAACTGGCGAAAGGCATTGACCAGTTGATGGACGAGGGTGTGGCGCAGATGTTCGTCAACCAGTTCAACGGACGCAAGTTGATTGGTACGGTGGGACAACTCCAGTTCGAGGTGATACAGTACAGGTTGGAGAACGAGTACAACGCGCGTTGCCGTTGGGAGCCGGTCAGTCTCTACAAGGCCTGCTGGATAGAGAGCGACGACGAGGAAGAGCTGGAGGCGTTCAAGAAACGCAAGTACCAGTACATGGCGAAGGACAGGGACGGCAGAGACGTGTTCCTCGCCGACTCCAACTACGTGCTGCAGATGGCACAGATGGATTTCAAGCATATCAAGTTCCATTTCACAAGTGAATTCTGACCATTATGTTACAAGACGAAATAAAGAAAGCCGTGGAGGTGATGCGGAAGGGCGGAGTGATACTCTACCCTACCGACACGGTATGGGGCATCGGCTGCGACGCGACCAACCCCGAAGCGGTGAAGAGGGTATACGAAATCAAGAAGCGAGATGACAGCAAGGCACTCATCTGTCTTGTGGACAGTGACGCGCGGTTGTCGCGCTACGTGAGGAACGTGGCTGACGTGACATGGGACCTCATCGAACTGTCAACCAAACCCATCACTGTCATCTTCGACCAGGCTACGGGACTGGCGCCGAACCTCTTGGCGGAAGACGGCAGTGTGGGACTGAGAATCACCAAAGAGGAGTTTTCCAAAGAGCTGTGTTTCAGATTCCAGAAACCTGTGGTGTCAACCAGCGCCAACATAAGCGGAGAACCCACACCGCAGACCTTCGACGAGATATCCGACGAGATAAAGGAAGCAGTGGACTACGTGGTGAAGTACAGCAGACAGAGCAAGGAGAAGCACCGTCCGTCGAGCATCGTGAAAATCGACGCGTCGGGACAGTTCAAGATAATAAGAGACTAAGATGACATTTTCATTCCTGAGACGTGAAGTGACAGCCATCCACCTGATTGCGGGATGGATAAAGGGCAACCGTTCTACCAGGCAGATTGTGCTGATGCTCAGTCTGGTGGTCGGCATCTGTACCGGTCTGAGCGCGTTCATACTGAAATATATCATCGAGCAGATACGGTTCTTGTTGACCAACCACTTCAACCTCTCGGAAACCAACGGACTCTACATGGTCTACCCGGCGGTCGGCATATTGATTACAATGCTCTTTGTCAGGTACATTGTACGGGGCGACATAAGCCACGGTGTGACCAAAATCCTCTACGCCATATCCAGAAAACGCGCCCGGATAAAGTCGCACAACAGATGGACCAGTATAGTGGCGAGTGCCATCACCATCGGTTTCGGAGGTTCTGTAGGAGCCGAGGCCCCGATAGTGCTTACCGGTTCTGCCTTCGGGTCCAACCTCGGCAAGCGGTTCAACCTACCGCCCAACACCATGATGCTGCTTGTGGGGTGCGGTGCCGCCGGGGCCATCGCCGCCATCTTCAAAGCCCCTATAGCCGGGGTCATGTTCGTGCTTGAGGTGCTGATGCTCGACCTTAACATGGCGTCGCTGCTGCCGCTGCTCGTGACCGGCCTCACGTCCGTCTGTGTCTCGTACGCCCTGTACGGCACGGAACCGATGTTTTCCTTTGAACTCGACAAGGCGTTCTCCAACGACATAATTCCCGGATGCATACTGTTGGGCATCGCTTGCGGACTCGTGTCCCTCTACTTCACACGCGCCATGAACTGGTTTGAGGGGATATTCGCCAAACTCGCCAATCCATGGAAAAAGTTCGTGGTCGGGGCTGTGGTCCTCGGTGTCCTCATCTACTTCTTCCCTGCCATGTACGGAGAGGGATACGACGTGATTGACCAGCTCATCCACAATGCGAGCGCTGACACGGTCATGCACAACACCCTGTTCTACGGCAGTGAGAACACGCTGATCATCTACCTCGCCCTGGTACTTGCGTTCAAGGTGTTCGCGACGACAGCCACCAACGGAGGCGGAGGATGCGGAGGAGTGTTCGCGCCATCACTGTTCCTCGGTGCCATTGCCGGCTTCATCTTCGCCCACCTGTGGGACAGCGGACTCATGCTGGAGATGGGAGACGCGGGGTATCTGTCATCGAAGAACTGCACGCTCTACGGTATGGCTGGTCTGATGTCGGGTATCATGCACGCGCCACTGACCGGCATCTTCCTCATAGCGGAACTCACAGGAGGATACGGACTGTTCGTGCCGCTCATGATCGTGTCCGTAGCGTCTTACCTGACCATCAACGTATTCGAGCCGCACAGCATATACGCCATGCGACTGGCCCGTAAGGGGGAACTCATCACACACGACAAGGACAAGGCGATACTGACCATCATCAACCTGAAGTCACAGATAGAGACGGACTTCAAGACCGTCACGCCGGAGATGGACTTGGGTCAGTTGGTGGGAGTCATCACCAAGGCCCACCGCAACATCTTCCCCGTGATAGACAAGAACGGCAAGTTCCTCGGGGTCGTGTCACTCGACTCGGTAAGGAAGTACATCTTCCGCCCCGAGCTGTACCACCAGTACACCGTAGCGTCGTTCATGAAAGACCCTCCGGCTCTGCTCAACACCAACGACACACTGAAAGTGGCGACGGAGAAGTTCGACGAGACCAAGGCATGGAACCTGCCTGTGGTGGACAGCAACGGAATCTTCCTCGGTTTCGTGTCACGGTCGGGACTGTTCAACTCGTACAGGGAGGTTCTTGTCACGTTCAGTTCTGAATAGTCGGGAGTACAGACCGGTATATATTATATAATAAGGTATAGGCGCACCTTCTACAGGTGCGGAAGTGAATCAACAGAAACAAGAACAAACAGGCGCAGCATACAATGGAAAAGCAGGATTTGAGAATAGTGTATATGGGAACCCCCGAGTTTGCCGTAGAGAGTCTGAGATGTCTGGTGGAAGGCGGATACAATGTGGTGGGCGTGGTCACCATGCCCGACAAGCCCGTAGGTCGCCACGGCAGTGTCCTCCAACCGAGTCCGGTGAAACTCTACGCGCAAGAGAAGGGATTGAAGGTACTCCAGCCGGTGAAACTCAAGGATGAGGACTTCGTCAACGAGTTGCGCTCGCTGCAAGCGGACCTTCAGATAGTGGTTGCCTTCCGTATGCTGCCCGAAGTGGTGTGGAACATGCCACGCCTCGGCACGTTCAACCTCCATGCGTCACTCCTGCCGCAGTACAGGGGTGCGGCTCCGCTCAACTGGGCGGTCATCAACGGTGAGACCGAGACCGGTATCACCACCTTCTTCCTCAAGCACGAGATAGACACAGGCAACATCATCCAACAAGTGCGCGTACCCATAGCCGACACCGACAACGTGGGTGTCGTACACGACAAACTGATGGTACTGGGAGGGAAACTGGTGACGGAGACTGTGGACAACATACTCAAAGGAGACATACACACCACGGCACAGGCTGAACTGGAAGCCGGAGAACCGCTCAAGCCGGCCCCCAAGATATTCAGGGAGACCTGCCGCATCGACTGGAAGAAGGGAACGAAGCAAGTGTACGACTTCATCCGCGGTCTAAGTCCCTACCCTGCCGCATGGACCGAACTGCACAACGGGGACAAGACGGTTGAAGTAAAGGTCTATGAGTCAGCCAAGGAGTTCTCGACCGGCACAGGCACACCGGGTGATGTGGAGACAGACGGCAAGACCTTCCTCAAGGTACGCACCGCAGACGGTTACATCAGTATCCTGTCACTGAAGATCTCAGGAAAGAGACAAATGACCGTAACGGACTTCCTGAGGGGTTTCAAATGCGAAAACGGCATCTGGATGTGTTAAAAAACACGTTTCACACAATATTTTCCGCATCCGCCGTTGGCAGTCTGACAAATATTCGTTTACTTTGCAAAGAGAACGAAACACATAAGTAACAAGTAAAAACCATTATTGCCTATAGTTAGACATTACCCAAACAAACAACACCGGCTGAAACACAGTATCCACAAGAGGTAAACAGTAGTGAGGCCGGTACAAAACGAAGTGTAATGAACAAATTGACATCTCTTGCCGACGAGGAGTTGGTAGGTCTGTACACCGAAGGCAATAATGAAGCGTTCGACATCCTGTTGAACCGCTACGAGAGTAAGGTATACACATACGTGTCTTATTTCGTGCGCAACAGGGAAGCGGCGGAAGACCTTTTCCAGGACATATTCATGAGGGTGGTTTCGACCATACGGTCGGACAAGTACACTGAACAGCAGAAGTTCAGCTCATGGCTCATGCGCATCTCCCACAACATCGTCATCGACTACTTCCGTCACCAGAAGAACGAGAAGAGCATATCCAACGACGAGAGTGAGACCGACCTGTTCAACGACATCAAGTTCTCGGACGACAACAACGTGGAGACACAGATGGTAAGACAACAGAACCTGAGGGGTGTGCAGGAGATAATCAAGATGCTGCCCGAGAACCAGCAGGAGATAATCGACCTAAGGTACTATCAGGACAAGAGTTTCAAGGAAATAGCCGAGTTGCTTGGTTGCAGTATCAACACGGCACTGGGAAGGACACGGTACGCGCTCATCAACCTCAGACGATTGGCACAGGAGTACAACATCAGTATGGCTTCATAAGACGCCGGTGTTTCACCCCTTCCAAAGGCCATTGAAACAGGTTCGGAAACTAATTTGCAATAAAAAATCCATTTTTTTGTGGTTGCAGATACAACGTATCAGAAAAACCTCTACCTTTGCAGCGGTTTTAGAAAACAAATGATTGTTGAACTTTCAAAATTGAAAAAGAAAATGAAGAAGCTTTTAGTTGCATTCGTTGCAGTTGTTGCAGTTTCATTCGCATCTTGCGGTGGTAACACAGAGGCTACAACTTGTGATTCAGATTCAGTATGCACTGACTCACAGGTAGTTGAGGAGCCAGTTGAGGCTGATGTTGACACAGTTGACACAGTTGCTACAGACACTGTTGTTGCTGAATAATTGCAAGACAACGAATCAAGTTTTAGGCCATGCGCCTAAGAAATGAGAGAATTGAAACCTGTTGACCTACGTCTACAGGTTTTTTTATGTCCATACACTACCCCACCGATGGCAGGAATCTACGTACACATACCCTTCTGCAAGACACGCTGCATCTACTGCGACTTCTTCTCCACCACCCTCTTGGGAATGAGGGAGAAGTATGTGGACGCAGTATGTATGGAGGTGAAGCAACAGAAGGACTATCTGGGAGGCGAGACAGTGGAGACAGTCTACCTCGGTGGCGGAACACCTTCTCAACTGTCCGTAGGACAGATTGGACTCATCCTCAATGCTATCCAGCAGACATTCAAGACGTCCGGTTCTCCGGAAATAACTGTGGAACTCAACCCCGAGGACGTGACGCCTGAATACGCGCGTGGACTCAACCGACTGGCAGTCAACAGGGTCAGTCTCGGTGTACAGTCGTTCGACGACAATATCCTGCGGTTCATCCACCGCCGCCACAACTCAGCCAAAGCCATCGAAGCGGTAAGCACGCTTCAGGATATGGGGTTCGGCAACATAAGCATAGACCTCATGTTCGGTTTCCCACAGCAGACACTGGACGGTTGGACTAAGGACATCAACACAGCACTGAGTCTGGGCGTGCAGCACCTGTCAGCCTACTCACTGATGTACGAAGAGGGAACACGGCTTTACAGTATGCTGCAAGACAAAGAGATACAGGAGATTGACGACGGTCTGTCGCTGGAGATGTACCGCGCCCTCACCAGTCTGATAAAGGAACACGGTTACACCCACTACGAGATATCCAACTTCGCCCTACCGGGACACGAGTCACGCCACAACTCCAACTACTGGAACAGCACCCCCTACCTCGGAGTCGGTTCCGGCGCACATTCATTCAACGGCACGTCACGGCAATGGAACGTGAGCGACATCCATCAATACATACAAGGCATCAACGGGGGCAAAGCTGTGCGTGAGGCAGAGCTGTTGACCACCGACCAGCGATTCAACGAGACTGTGATGACCCGTCTGCGCACAGCAAAGGGACTGGACTTGAACTGTGTCAGCCACCAGTTCGGAACTGCCTACGTCAACCATCTGGAAAAGGCCGCCACACCTTATTATATAAGTGGGGAACTGGAAAAGGACGGACAGACAGTCCGTCTTACAGAACAGGGCATCTACATATCCAACGACATCATGTCGAGCCTGTTCATCTGACGAAAGCACGCCTGAAAACAAAAATTCAGTCGCAAATTAAAAAAAACGGCCACCAGCGTTTGTCAATCCAAATAATTTGTGTAATTTGCACCCAAAATCAGAAGACCTGTAGGAAGGTCTGTCAAATCAAGTGAATACAATCTTTAAAATTACCGAACATGAAAGTCTATAAGACAAACGAAATCAAGAACATTGCCCTCCTTGGTAATGACGGTGCGGGAAAGACAACCCTCACCGAGGCCTTACTGTACGAATCAGGAAAAATCAGTCGCCGCGGACGTATCACAATGAAGAACACCGTGAGCGACTATTTTCCAGTGGAACAAGAATATGGCTACAGTGTGTTCTCCACTGTGTTCAACACGGAATACAACGGAAAGAAACTGAACTTCATCGACTGTCCCGGGTCTGACGACTTCGTGGGAGCCGCCATGGCCGCGCTCACAGTGACCGACACAGCGGTACTGCTCGTCAACGGTACGGCAGGTGTGGAGGTAGGCACACAGAACCACTGCCGCTATGCGGAGAAACTGGGCAAGCCTGTCATCTTCCTCATCAACCAGCTCGACAACGAGAAGTGCGACTACCACAGTTGCATCGAACAGTTGCAGGAAATCTACGGCAACAAGATAGTGCAGGTGCAGTACCCTCTCAACGAAGGTCCCAACTTCAACTCCTTCATCGACGTGCTGCTAATGAAGAAGTACACTTGGAAACCGGAAGGAGGAGAACCGACTATTGAGGACATCCCGGCGGAGGAGATGGAGAAAGCGAAGGAACTGAACCGCAAACTCGTGGAGGCTGCGGCGGAGAACGACGAGGGACTGATGGAGAAGTTCTTCGAGAGCGAGCAACTGACGGAAGACGAGTGCCGCAAGGGCATACGGGTGGGACTGACCACAAGGAGTCTCTTCCCTGTCTTCTGCGTGTGTGCCGTCAAGGACATGGGTGTACGCCGCATGATGGAGTTCCTCGGCAACGTAGTACCGTTCGTGGACGAGATGCCACCGGTGGACGCCACCAACGGAGACTCCGTAAAACCAGACCCCAACGGACCTACAGCCCTCTATTTCTTCAAGACAGCCAACGAGCCGCACATCGGTGGGGTGCAGTACTTCAAGGTACTAAGCGGAACTGTGCATGAAGGCGATGACCTGACCAACTCCAACAGGGGAAGCAAGGAGCGTGTCGCACAGATATTCGTATGCGCCGGTGCCAACCGCGAGAAAGTGGGCGAGATGGTCGCGGGTGATATCGGATGCACTACCAAACTGAAGGATGTAAGGACAGGCAACACACTGGTGGGCAAGGACTGCGAATGGAAATTCGACCTGGTAAAGTATCCTGAACCGAAGTACATACGGTCTGTTAAGGCGGAGAACGAGGCGGACACAGAGAAGATGATTTCAGCCATACAGAAGATGGCGCAGGAAGACCCGACATGGGTGCTTGAACAAAGCAAGGAACTCAAGCAGACACTCATCAAGGGACAGGGCGAGTTCCACCTGCGCACACTCAAGTGGAGACTGGAGAACAACGAGAAGATAAAGGTTGTCTATGGCGACCAGAAGATACCGTACCGAGAGACCATCACAAAGGCGGCGCGCGCCGACTACCGCCACAAGAAGCAGTCGGGCGGCGCGGGACAGTTCGGAGAAGTACACCTCATAGTTGAGCCATACTCAGAGGGAATGCCCGAACCGACTGTCTATAAGTTCAACGGACAGGAGTACAAGGTCAACATAAAGGGCAAGGAGGAAGTGAACCTCGAATGGGGCGGCAAGCTCGTGTTCTACAACTCGGTTGTAGGTGGGGCGATAGACACCCGCTTCATGCCGGCCATCCTGAAGGGAGTCATGAGCCGTCTCGAACAGGGACCGCTCACGGGAAGTTACGCCAGAGACGTGAGGGTGATTGTGTACGACGGCAAGATGCACCCTGTAGACTCCAACGAACTCTCCTTCATGCTTGCCGGACGCAACGCCTTCAGTGAGGCGTTCAAGAACGCGGGACCGAAGCTGCTCGAACCGATATACGATGTCGAGGTCATCACCCCGAGCGACAAGATGGGCGATGTGATGAGTGACCTGCAGGGCCGCCGCGGCATGATTATGGGAAGTGAGAGCAACAACGGCTACGACACGCTCACCGCCAAGATTCCGCTGAAGGAACTCGCCAGCTACTCCACCACCCTGAGTTCGCTGACGGGAGGGCGCGCCTCATTCTCCATGAAGTTCTCCAACTACGAGTTGGTTCCTACAGACATCCAGCAACAGCTTGTCAAAGAGTTCGAGTCACAGAACAAGGACGAGGATTAGTAAGTTACCGGAACACCAATCTAAGAGTCAACGCATGTTAATGGTTGACTCTTTTTTTATGTATGTTTTTTAATATTATCATTCACATCAATCTTTAACAAGCAATTTGTCGTTACTTTGAGACTGTAAAACGGAAACGGCATGAAGAAAAGGACCATAATCATATTAGCCACACTGATGGGCATGTCATTTGTATGCCTCCTGGTACTACAGATGTACTACGTCGAGGAGGTTATGGACCTCCGCAAGATCCACTTCGACGAATCGGTACAGAGGAGCCTTAGCGAGACTGCCAAACAGATAGAGATTGCGGAAGCGACCAAATACCTCGAACAGGGAATCGACGCGTATAACGGAGTCACGTCCTACGACTCTACTACCACGGACAACGACTCGTCAATACAGAAAATCCATCAGGTGACCACCTCCGGAGAGAACATCAAGACGATAGACCGCCCCAAGGACGCGTTCAGTGACAAGTACTTCACCAAACGGTCCAACGGCATGTCCCACAAGAAACAGCTCAACGGAATCATACGCGACAGGTACAGTAAGTCGAAGTCCCTGCAGGAAGTCATGAAGGAACGCTTCAACAACCAGAAAGACCTCATCGACGAGGTGGTCTACAATATGCTCTACACCGCGAGTGACCGTCCACTGAAGGACAGGATTGACTTCAGGCAACTGGACCAGATACTGAAGACGGAGCTGATGAACAACGGGATTGACATCACCTACCATTTCTGCGTCTATTCAAGCAACAAGTCGCTCGTGTACAAGTGTCCCGACTACGACTCGGAGGGTGACGACATAGCCTACACGGAAACCCTCTTCAAGAACGACCCGATACAGAAGATGGCGACCCTGAAGGTACACTTCCCCTTCATGTCCACCATACGCCACCAGTCGGTATGGTTCCTTATGCCGTCAATCGTATTCACGATCATCGTGCTTACCACGTTCGTCGTGACCCTCGTGCTGGTGTTCCGGCAGAAGAAACTGACCGCCGTGAAGAACGACTTCATCAACAACATGACACATGAGTTCAAGACACCGATATCAAGTATCTCACTGGCGGCCCAGATGCTGTGTGACGACACTGTACCCAAGAACGAGAAGTTGATAAAACGGCTGTCTGGCACCATCTTCGACGAGACCAAGCGACTTCGCTTCCAAGTGGAGAAGGTTCTCCAACTGTCGATGTACGAAAACCAGAAGGCGAAACTCAACCTACAGGAAATCAACGCCAACGAACTAATCGCCGGGGTCATTCACACCTTCGCCCTGAAGGTGGAGAAGAACGGAGGTAAGATTATATCCGACCTCAGGGCAGAGAACAGCGGCATCTACGTGGACGACATGCATTTCACCAATGTCATCTTCAACCTCATGGACAATGCTGTCAAATACCGCCGTCAGGACACGCCACTCGAACTGAAGGTGTCCACATGGAACGAGAACGACAGGCTCTTCATCTCCGTGCAGGACAACGGCATAGGCATAAAGAAAGACGACCTCAAGAAAATCTTCGAGAAGTTCTACCGGGTACACACAGGTAACCTGCACGATGTCAAGGGCTTCGGACTTGGACTGGCATACGTCAAGAAGATAATCAACGAACTGAAAGGCACTATCGTGGCTGAGAGCGAACTGGGCATAGGCACCAAATTCATCATAAAGATGCCGCTGGTATGAACAATAATGCAAGACAAACGAATAAATAACATTTAAACAAAGAACACTATGGACGAAAAAATTGAAAACGCTCACATCATGCTGTGTGAGGACGACGAGAACCTTGGAATGTTGCTCCGTGAATACCTTGAGGCAAAAGGCTACAACGTAGACCTCTGCATCGACGGTGAGGAAGGCTACAAGACCTTCCAGGAAAAGAAATTCGACCTCTGCATCCTCGATGTGATGATGCCAAAGATGGACGGTTTCACACTGGCTTACAAGATTCGTGAGCTCAACTCGGATATTCCGTTCATGTTCCTTACAGCGAAGACATTGAAAGACGACGTGAAGCAGGGATTCGAACTGGGTGCGGACGACTATATCACAAAACCGTTCTCTATGGAGGAGGTGGTGTTCCGTATCGAGGCTATCCTTCGCCGCGTCAACGGAAAGAAGACAACCAACCTCTCCACCTTCCAGATCGGTGACTTCACCTTCGACTCAAAGAAGCAAGTCCTGGTTATCGGTGACAAGCGCACTAAGTTGACCACCAAGGAGTCTGACCTCCTCAAGCTGCTCGCAAGCAAGCAGAACGACCTGCTGCCGCGTGACTACGCGCTGCGTGCCATCTGGGTGGACAACAACTACTTCAACGCGCGCTCAATGGACGTGTACATCACCAAGTTGCGTAAGCTCCTGAAAGACGACCCGAACGTGGAACTCCTCAACGTTCACGGCAAGGGCTACAAGTTGGTCGTACCGGAATAAGTCCAATGGCTATAAGCCCTATCACAACCGCCCGACGCGCACTGACGCACCGGGCGGTCGCTATAAAATCCCAATTACCAAAGGAAAATTATGGGGAAATGCCGAAATTCTCAACAACTAATTCCTAAAATACGCCCAAATCCTCAATAAACAGACATAATAATATGCCAAAATTTCTGGGGATTTGTTCCGAAAAGATTGTGAGAATTTCCGGGATAGGTATAGATTCTATTCCACTCGTTGCCAACCAAGGACTCCTTTGCCGTCTTCGTCGAGTTCGATGCCCAGACCGATGACCTGTCGCGTGTCCGCCTTGAACGGCTCCATGTATTGGCGGTTGAGGATTTGTTCGGTAGCGGCGTCCTTGCCTCCGTTGTTCCTAAGTTTGAGTTCGATTACATAAATGTAGCGGGAGGTCTGGACTGTCATGTCGATCCTGCCGGTCGAAATCATCTTCTCAACTTCCACCTTCAGTCCTATGGCGTTGAAGATGGTGCTGATGATGAGGCGATAGCGTTCCTCCATATCCATCGAGGCGAGCTTCATGTTGCTGTAAGGCACGTCGGCTACGAGTGCCTTCAGCGATTTCATGGCGTCGTCCACCTGTCCCATACCTAATCGACGATACAGACAGGCTTGTAATGACTGCACCTCGCTCCCGGAACGCATCGCAAGAGCAGGCACCACCATTTCATAGAGTGCTTGCTTCACCTCCTTATTAGGAAATCCTAACGTATAGCCAAACTCGTCGCTGTCCTTGATGGTCAGGTAGCCCGACTGATACAGGAACAGTTCAGCTCCACCACCAGTGACATCTGACAACTCCAATGTATCCCGCATCATGAAACAAACCTCGAAGTTCTTCAGGCGGAGCTCCATGTCGTCCACGAACTTGGGGAGCAGGGAAGTGGCTCCCGACGCAGCCCAGAAATTTCTAATCTTTGAACGGTCCAATGCATTGATGAGGCTATACGGATTGTAGATGTCCACCATGTTTTCATCACTGAAGTGATAGCCGTCGTAATAATCCTTCAGACGGTCGTAGGTCTGCTGCAAGGTCCATCCGTTCACCTCTGCCATCCTTTCCAGTTCGGACTGGAAGTTCTCACCGATTTCCTCCTCTGTGATTCCGCAGATGGCGGCGTACTCAGGATCGAAACTGATGTTGGACAGGTTGTTTAACACGGAGAACAGGGATATTTGGGTGAACTTGGTTATGCCTGTGATAAATACAA
>CAVBFD010000046.1:0-20106 GCA_963594655.1 Candidatus Methanomethylophilaceae archaeon | reverse complement strand
TATTGCTAACCTATCCTCTACTGGGAAAGGCGCATAGCCTTAGGGAGGGGCTTGTAGACATCCTCAACGACGCCACGTCCAAGGTCGAAGGAGCATGGGAGGACTTCAACAAGTGGATGGAAATGGCAGAGAACTCCAAACTGGAGCCGTTCAAAAAACTGGTTGCTACATTCAGAACACATCTATTTGGCATAAAAACCTTCTTCGAACAAGGAAATGTGACAAATGGAATCTTAGAGAGACTAAACGCAAAAGTGCAACTCGCTAAAAGGAGAGCCAGAGGGTATACTAATGTGGACAATTTTGTCAACATGATATACTATGTCAATGGAGGACAAAACTTCCATTACCCACTCAAATCAACATAGACCCTTATTTTACCCCACTCTCCATTCAAGGGTATTCACCCCATCCTTCAGCGAGAAGTTCATGCCGACCTTAACAACTGGCTTCGGCTGCATCCTGAACGCGTCAGCATAGTGCTTTGTCTCTATCTGAGCGAGAGCGTCTTCTACACTGCTGTTAAGTTTCAGTTCAATAACATAGACCGTAGTTGCCGTTTCGAGGGTGATGTCGATGCGTCCCTTAGCGGTGTGCTGCTCCACATGGATACGGTAATTCGTTAGGAGGGCGAAGATGATGTACAGGGTCTGTTGCCAGTGACCCTCGTAGTTGGTGTTGTCGCAGTAAGGCACAGTCTCCAGAAAGTCAGCGAGCAGTTGCAGTGCGCCGTCGGCGTCGCACTCTTCAAAGCAGACTGCGATGTCTGCAATCACAACCCTGCCATCGTCAACCCGGGATTTTAGGTAACCGGGCAACAGGCTTGCATACATTCCCACCCTTATCTCATTGTTCGGGAAGTCAAGCGTATAGACACCCCGAAGGCTGTCATAATCCTTTATGGTGATGTAGCCGCTCTGGTACAACAACGGTGTAAGCGAGGTCATAGTTTCGGTGGCTGCATCAAACGAATATGCCGTCGCTCTCACCCGTCCAAGTTGAGATGGCAATACCTTGAACTTGCGCATCATGTTGACGAGATATGTTGGCGTGCCTGTACCGAACCAGTAAGCCCCCAGCTTGCCGTCGGCAAAACAGTTGAGCAGACTGAAGGGGTTGAACACGTCGGGAGAGGGCCATGTGAAGTGGTAACCGTCGTACTGGTCCGTCAGTTCCTGAATTGTTTCATCGCGGCTGAGTCTCAGCTTGTCGGCAAGCTCGTCAATGTCGTTACTCATCTGAGTCTGCATCTCCTCCTTGGTGATTCCACAGATGCCGGCGTACGGTTCGTCCATGGAGACGTTCTTTATGTTGTTCAACTCACTGAAGATGCTCAGCTGTGAGAACTTGGTGATTCCTGTCATGAACACGAAGCGGAGCATCGGTTCACAGTCCTTCAGTGGACTGTAGAAGTTGCGCATCACATTGCGGAGTACCGGCAATTGCGTATCCTCGTGTACCACGTCCAACAGTGGAGCGTCATACTCGTCGATAAGCACAACCACCTGTTTGCCTGTCTTACGGTATACAGTCGCCATCAGGTCTGTGAACCTGTTGTTCACGCCATTCCGGTGTTCCGTAATGCCGAATTTCTTTTCATGGTCCTCCAACATGTAATTCAGATATTCCTCCAGCCCTTCCTTATCCCAGTGTTTTCCTCCAGCCATACTGAAGTGCAGTACAGGGTACTCCGTCCACTCCTTCTCCAGCTTCTCTATGGCGAGTCCCTCGAACAGGTCTTTACGTCCCTCGAAGTAACTGCGGAAGGTGGACACCAAGAGCGACTTGCCGAACCGCCTCGGACGGCTCAGGAAGAAAAATGTGCCACTCGTGTGTGTCATACGATAGACGTATTCCGTCTTGTCAACATAGAGAAGGTTGTCCTTGCGGATACGTTCGAAAGTCTGTATTCCTATAGGGTATAATCTCGTTGCCATATTGTGAGAGTGTATTGGTATGTGCAAAGGTACGATAAATTCCTGGTACCGCCAAATGTTTTGGGTTCTTCCGCTTTTCGAGTTGGTAAGACAGCGTAATCGTAACAATTCAGTTCACTACGTGTGGCACTCTGAGTGAAACCTCGGGCTGAAAGCCCATAAAGCTCCCAGCATCGGAGCAGTCTGCCCCTTCGGGGCGCACATGTCCAGAAAGGGATACTGATACTCATGACATGAGGCTGCATGACGTTCGGGTGTTTTGCTTTGTTTTTTTTTTCAATAACCCATGGTCAGAATTTAGAAATAGGTAAGCTAAATCATCCTAAAAGCTAAAATGTCCTTGTGTGATAATGTGCGAAACGACTCAATTCTGCTGACTTTTTGACAAAATACGCCAAGACCCCTACAGATACCTACAAGCACGTTCGAGACCACCCATCTTTTTGAGCCGAGTGAATTGATCAAAACACTCGAGTGAATTGATCAATTCACTCGAGTGAAATGACCCTACCACTCGAGACCCTTTTTCGTCGAAAAATCAAAATGTAAACAAATCGCAGGAATATGCCAATGTTGCAGGAATGGCAAGAAATACCATGCGTTAACGAAATCGATGTTAATCTATTAAGACATTCGGACTAATGTAACGGCAATGGCGGTGTAAGCAACAATCGGTTGGTGTAAAAGAAAGACATGCGCTACCCGTGGGAGGCTCTCGACCCGAGTTGAATCCAAGCTGAGGTTCGCTGAACAATTATATATAAGGTGTATGCCGGAAGGGAGAGGACACGCACATCCCGATTTGTTGTGGAGTGGTTGCCGCCGTTTCAAAATAAAAGCGTAACTTTGTAGCGTGAAAACAGACAAGAAAGGACAAGACATGGCATACGACAAAGTTTTTGTGTTGACAGACGAGACCACCGAGGTGTGTTGTTGGCCTGTAGTGAGTGGGGTGAAGGCATTGCAGAACGCCTTACATATAGTCATTCCGAGTACCGACACCCATAAGAATCTGGAATCCCTGTCATACGTGTGGAAACAGTTGAGCGACAACGGGGCGACCCGCCACAGTGTGCTTATCAACCTTGGCGGCGGCATGGTGACCGACCTTGGCGGCTTCGCTGCCTCCACCTTCAAGAGGGGCATCGAGTTCGTCAACATACCGACCACACTGCTGGCGATGGTCGACGCGTCCGAGGGAGGCAAGACCGGAATCAACTTCAACGGACTGAAGAACGAGATTGGTGTGTTCAACGACCCGCAGAAGGTGATTCTCGACACCACGTTCCTGAGGACACTCGACAAGGAGAACATTCTTTCCGGCTATGCGGAGATGCTGAAGCACGGACTGCTCTCCGACTACGGCACACTCAACGAACTGATCGCTTTCAACCTCGACGACATCGATTACGGACAGTTGGGTGCAATGGTGCGCAAGAGTGTGGCGGTGAAGAAGAAGGTGGTGAAGTCCGACCCTCATGAACACGGACTGCGCAAGTCACTGAACCTGGGACATACCGTAGGCCACGCCTTGGAGAGTCTCGCTCTCCGCCGTGGCACTCCAGTGCTGCACGGCTATGCGGTGGCGTGGGGACTGGTGTGCGAACTCTACCTGTCCAGTGCGTACTGTTCATTCCCTACGGAGACGATGCGCGAGGTGGTGAGGTTCATCGACAGCCATTACGGCAAGTTCCCGGTTACCTGTGACGACTACAGTGAACTGCTCGCCCTGATGAAGCACGACAAGAAGAACGTGGGCGATGAGGTGCAGTTCGCTCTGCTCAGTGACGTGGGCAAGATACGCATCAACCTCACGATGGACAAGAACCGGATTTGTGAGGCTCTGGATTTCTACCGCGACGGACAGTGAGGAAAAACTCCAAGGTCTGGGAAATAAAACTCGATGGTCTTCGGGAAAAATCTCTAAGGTTAGGGAGAAAAAATAAGGTGAAAGTATTGCGGAAAAAGATTTATTCGTAACTTTGCAGCCGAAATGAGACAGAACAATAATACATATTGGCGTTGGCAGAACTTGGGTTTATTGAATCTGAGGCTGTCTGGCGTTAACTCATAATGGATTTATAAATATAGTACACTTGCGAAGAATCGCGTATGAGTTTGTCGGCAACCAGCCGGCAAACTCTTTTTTTTTTGTATAAGGACATAAACAAACGACATAAAATAACTGAACAGATGAATTACAATGTAGACAATGACGGTTTTTACGGCGAATTCGGTGGGGCGTACATCCCCGAAATCCTGTACAAGACCGTAGAGAACCTCAAGGAGTCCTATCTGCCGATTATCGAGAGTGGGGACTTCAAGAAAGAGTTCCATGACCTTCTGAAGGACTACGTGGGCCGTCCCTCACCACTGTACTTTGCAAGTAGGATGAGTGAGAAGTACGGTTGCCGCCTCTACCTGAAGCGTGAGGACCTGAACCATACCGGGGCGCACAAGATAAACAACGCGCTGGGACAGATACTCGTAGCCAAGAAGATGGGCAAGAAACGTATCATCGCCGAGACTGGAGCCGGACAGCACGGAGTCGCCACCGCCACTGCCTGTGCTTTGATGAACATGCCCTGCACCGTGTATCAGGGAGCTTTGGACGTGGAACGCCAGCACGTGAATGTGGAGCGCATGAGGATGCTGGGCGCGACAGTGGTTCCCGTGCAGTCGGGCAACAAGACTCTCAAGGACGCAACCAACGAGGCGATTCGCGACTGGTGCTGCCACCCTGCGGACACGTTCTACATAATCGGGTCTACCGTCGGGCCTCATCCCTATCCCGATATGGTGGCGCGTCTGCAGTCGGTCATCAGCGAGGAGATAAAATGGCAGTTGGAGGAGAAGACCGGACGCGACTATCCCGACTACCTGATGGCTTGTGTCGGTGGCGGAAGCAACGCGGCGGGAACCATCTACCATTATCTCGACGACGACCGTGTGAAAATCATACTCGGTGAGGCTGGTGGACTGGGCAACGACAGTGGACAGACAGCCGCCTCACTCCAAGTGGGAACGGTGGGCATCCTGCACGGCAGCCGCATCAAACTCATGCAGACCGAGGACGGACAAATCATAGAGCCTTACTCCATCTCCGCAGGACTCGACTACCCCGGTACGGGCCCTATCCACTGCAACCTCTACGAGAAGGGTAGGGCGCAGGTGCTTTCAGCCAACGACGACGAGGCCCTGCGCGCGGCGTTCGAGCTGACACGCCTGGAAGGCATCATCCCGGCACTGGAGTCCGCCCACGCCCTCGCTCTCCTTCCCAAGGTGGCGGGACAGTTCAAGCCTACGGACGTGGTGGTCCTCACCGTCAGCGGACGAGGCGACAAAGACCTCGACACCTACCTCAAGCACATCGACACAATGAATATGGACTGAAAAACTGTGGACAACATGTTTACTTATCATACAGCATCAAAGAAAATACTGGGCGACCTCAACACACCTGTAAGCACTTACCTGCGTGTGCGTGACGCCTATCCCCAGAGCGCGCTGATGGAGTCGTCCGACTACCACGGAGGGGAGAACTCCAGGTCGTTCATCGGCATCAACCCCATTGCCAGCGTGTCCATTGAACACGGCATGGGCATCGTGCGCTATCCCGACGGATCTACCGTCTCCACACCCATCACCGACGGCTTCGGGTCGGCGGAAGTGATCAACAGTTTCCTCCGTTCCGTAAGTGTCACAGGCGAGAACTCCAACTTCTGCGGACTCTACGGCTACACCTCGTTCAATGCGGTACGCTATTTCGAGAACATCAACGTGAAGGACGTGACGCAGAAACGTAACGACGCACCCGACCTCCTTTATATATTATATAAGGACGTTGTGGTGTTCGACCATTTCCGCAACGAGATGATTATAGTGGAACTGCTCTCGGAAGGCGAGCCAGACCACCTCGCGCAACTGGAACGCGACTGCAACTCCCGTCCTTACCAGACCTACGGTTTCCATCCTGTGGGACAGTGTTTCTCGACACTCACCGACGACGAACACCGTGAGAACATCCGCAGGGGAATCAAACACTGTCTCCGTGGCGACGTGTTCCAGATTGTGCTGTCCAGACGGTTTATCCAGAAGTACGAGGGCGACGACTTCAAGCTCTACCGTGCCTTGCGCAGCATCAATCCCTCACCTTACCTCTTTTATTTTGATTTCGGCGGTTTCCGTATCTTCGGGTCCAGTCCCGAGACCCACTGCCGTATTGAGGGGCGCACGGCTTACATCGACCCGATAGCAGGAACTACCAAACGCACGGGTGACTCCGAGCAGGACCAGAAGAACGCGCTCTACCTGAAGAACGACCCTAAGGAGAACGCCGAGCATGTGATGCTGGTGGACCTCGCCCGCAACGACCTCTCGCGCAACTGCCACGGAGTGCATGTGGATTTCTACAAGGACATGCAGTTCTACAGCCACGTGATTCACCTGGTGAGCCGTGTGTCGGGCGAGTTGGACGAGGGGGCAGACCCTGTAAAGGCCTTCATCGACACGTTCCCCGCAGGAACCCTGTCGGGTGCGCCTAAGGTGCGCGCCATGCAACTCATCTCTGAGTACGAGCCGCACAACAGAGGGGCGTACGGCGGTTGCATCGGCTTCATCGGTCTCAACGGCAACCTCAACCAGGCGATTACCATCAGAACCTTCGTGTCGAGGAACAACGAGCTGTGGTTCCAGGCTGGAGGCGGAATCGTGGCGAAGAGCGACGTGGAGTATGAGTTACAGGAAGTGAACAACAAATTAGGGGCTTTGCGCAAGGCCATCTCAATTGCGGAAACAATATGAAAGTAGTGATTATAGACAATTATGACTCGTTTACCTATAACTTGAGTCATCTCCTGAAGGAACTGGGAGCGGACGTGACTGTGTACCGCAACGACCAGTTCCGGATGGACCAACTGGATCGGTTCGACAAGATAGTCCTCTCTCCGGGTCCCGGCATTCCGAGTGAGGCGGGACAACTGCTTGACGTTATCAGGAACTACGCCGGGAAGAAACCACTGTTGGGTGTCTGCCTCGGCCACCAGGCTCTGGGAGAGTCCTTCGGAGCGACACTGGTGAACGTGGGCGAGGTGGTACACGGTGTGGCTACTCCAGCCCACCGCACGGTGGACGACTATCTCTTCGAGGGACTTCCTGAGACCATAATGGTAGGCAGATACCACTCGTGGGCAGTAGATGCCGAGAGTCTGCCCGACTGTCTTGAAGCCACCAGCTTCAGTGACGACGGACAGATGATGTCGCTGCGCCACAAGGACTACGACATCCGTGGAATACAATACCATCCGGAGAGTGTGCTTACGCCCGACGGTAAGGTGATAATAAGGAATTGGTTGAATCATTAAAACAAAGACATAAAGTAATGAAAGAGTATTTATTGCAACTTGTTGAGGGCGCGTCGCTCAGCCGTGAGGACACTCATGAAATCATGGTGGACATCACCCGCGAAAGGTACAACGACGCGCAGATTGCCGCGCTTCTCATGGCCATGCAGATGCGTGGGGTGACGGTGGACGAACTGCTCGGTTTCCGTGACGGACTGCTGGAGACAGGCAAGTACGTGGACTTGTCGGATTACAACACTCTCGACATAGTGGGTACAGGTGGCGACGGAAAGAACACGTTCAATATCTCCACCTGCTCGGCGTTTGTCATTGCCGGTGCCGGCTATAAGGTGACCAAGCACGGTAATGTGGGTTCCACCTCGGTGAGCGGCGCCAGTACGGTGCTGCAGGGACACGGCGTGAAGTTCACAGACGATGTGGACAAGTTGAAGCGTTCGCTCGACGAGGCGGGTATCTGTTACCTGCACGCCCCGTTGTTCGCCTACGGCATGAAGTTCGTGGGCCCGACGCGCAAGGCACTCAAGATTCCCACCTGCTTCAACCTGCTCGGTCCGCTGGTCAATCCGTGTCATCCGAAAAACTCGCTGCACGGAGTGGCCAACCAGTCGCAGTTGCGCCTGTACGTCAGCATCCATCAGGACATAGGCGACAAGTTCGGTGTGATTTCCACTTTCGATGGGTACGACGAGATTTCGCTTACCGGCGTGTTCAAGATGTGTACCAACCAGTCGGAGAGGGTGTACACCCCGAGCGACTTGGGTTTCAGCTACGTGAAGCCGGAGGAGATCTATGGTGGGGCTACCGCAGAGGAAGCGCGCAGGGTCTTCGATTCGGTTCTTGAAGGCACGTGTACTGAGGGGCAGAAGAACGTGATTCTTGCCAATGCGGCGTGCGGAATCGGTGTGATGAACCCCAACCTGTCCATTGAGGAGACAGTGGCGCAGGCCCGTGAATCGCTGAAGAGCGGCAAGGCTTTGTTGGCGTTCAGGAAGTTTGTGGAACTCAACAGTTGACGGTGTGCCGGTATGAAGGATATCTTGGAAACGATAGTGGCTGACAAGCGTGTGGAGGTGCGGAACCAAAAGGAGACAGTCGCTCCCTCCCAGTTGCATAAGATGGTTGAGGAGGTGATGGCAGGGGACACTCGCGGCAGACTGTCGATGCGTGACTCCCTCAAGGCCTCACCGTCGGGCATCATCTCGGAGTTCAAGCGCAAGAGTCCGTCGAAGGGATGGATCCACGAGGACGCGAGGGTGGAGGATGTCGTTCCCCTCTATTCGGAGGGTGGGGCGGCAGCCATCTCCATCCTCACCGACGAGAAGTATTTCGGGGGTAACCTGCGTTTCATACAGAGGGTGCGTGACCGTGTGAATACTCCCATCTTGAGGAAGGATTTCATCATCGACGAGTACCAGTTGTTCCAGGCGCGTATGGTCGGGGCGGATGCGGTGCTGCTGATTGCCGCCTGTCTGAAACCGGACGAGTGCGGGTCACTGGCGCGCACAGCTCATGAACTGGGACTGGAGACGCTGCTGGAGGTCCATTCGGAAAGGGAACTGGAGTATGTGGGCGACAATATAGATATGGTGGGGGTGAACAACCGTAACCTCGGGACGTTCCACACGGACGTGTGCAACTCGTTCCGCTTGGCTGAATGCCTGCCCAAAGACTATGTGCTGGTCAGTGAGAGTGGGATAGACAGTGCGGCTACCATTCGTGAGTTGCGCAGAGCCGGTTTCCGTGGCTTCCTCATAGGTGAGGCTCTGATGCGGACGGACAACCCCGGCGAGACTCTCGCCCGACTCATAAAGGAGATTGAAGGATGATAGTGAAGGTTTGTGGCATGCGTGACCCTGACAACATCAGGGAGGTGGAGAGTCTGGGAATCGACTGGATGGGTTTCATCTTCTACCCAAAGAGTGCGAGGGACGTGGGCGGCGCGCCGCCGTCTTACCTGCCTGTGCGTTGCAAGAGGGTGGGGGTGATGGTCAACCCGACCTTGGACGAGATAGTGCAGCGGCAGAGGGACTACGGACTCGACCTGGTTCAGCTCCACGGTGACGAGTCGACCCGGTTGTGCGCCGACACACGGCGACTGCTTCCCGGGATTCCTCTCGTCAAGATGATACAGGTGACGGATGCGGACGGTCTGCGCGCGGCTGTCAGCCGTTACGAGGAAGTCGCCGACTACTTTCTGTTCGAGACCAAGACCGCCGGTTACGGCGGCAGTGGCAGACAGTTCGACTGGTCTGTCCTGCAAGCGTACGACGGTACAGTTCCCTTCCTCCTCTCAGGCGGAATCGGCCCGGACGACTCATCCCGAGTAACCTCCTTCTCACACCCTATGTTTGTGGGAGTGGACCTCAACAGTAGGTTCGAGACAGCCCCGGGGATGAAGGACACGGAACTTCTCGGCCAGTTCCTCTCCAGCGTCCGGTCTCATGTTACAGAACAACAGAACTAAAACAATACGAAACAATGAACAGAATAAACAACTTGTTTGAAACAAAAAAGTCCGGTATCCTGTCAATCTATTTCTGCGCAGGTCATCCGGCACTCGACGGTACAGTCCCCACCATTCAGGCTCTGGAACGCAACGGAGTGGACCTCGTGGAGGTGGGAATACCGTTCTCCGACCCGATGGCGGACGGTCCGGTCATTCAGGATGCGGCTACCAAGGCTCTGCGCAACGGCATGACCCTGCGCCTGCTTTTCTCCCAACTTGAACATATCCGTGAGAGTGTCCGTATCCCACTCATCCTCATGGGTTATCTCAACCCCATCTACAAGTACGGTTATGAGGCCTTTTTCCATAAATGCAGTGAAATCGGCATTGACGGTGTGATTATCCCCGACCTGCCGTTCAAGGACTACCTGGAGGAGATAAAGCCGATTGCCGACAAGTACGACGTGCGTGTCATCATGCTCATCACCCCGGAGACTTCGGAGGAGCGCATAAGGTTCATCGACGAACATACGGACGGTTTCGTCTACATGGTCAGTTCCGCGTCGACCACAGGCGCACAGAAGGAGTTCGATGAGGCCAAGCAGGCCTACTTTAGCCGCATCAACCGGATGAATCTGAGGAATCCCCGTATGGTGGGGTTCGGCATTTCCAACAGGCAGACCCATGAGGCGGCGTTGAGGAATTCGTCGGGCGCGATTATCGGGAGCAAGTTCGTGACTCTGATAGACACTCTCGGTGATGCCGACAAGGCAATAAAGGCGTTGCTGGAGGCATTGAAGCACTGAAAAGTGTGATTTCGGCTCCGCACTTTACGTGCCGAGCCGATTTTTTAGTACATTTGTGGGTTGAATCACGAATGTGCAATGAAGTCAATAAAGGAGATATACCGTATAGGGAACGGGCCATCGAGCAGTCATACGATGGGTCCGCGCCGTGCGGCTGAGATGTTTGCGAAGCGGCACGCGGAAGCCGCTTCGTTTGAAGTGACCCTCTACGGAAGTCTGGCGGCTACTGGTCGCGGACACATGACGGACACCGCTATCTTGGATGTGCTGCCCACGGCAACCATCGTGTGGCACAGTGAGATTTTCCTGCCCTTCCATCCTAACGGGATGAACTTCAAGAGTAAGGACAGTGACGGTAACGTGACGGACGACTGGACTGTGTACAGTATCGGTGGCGGTGCGTTGGCAGAGGAGGGCAAGGAGGAGATTGACTCGGCGGAGGTGTACGACAAGAACACCCTCTCGGAGATTCTCTCGTACTGTGAGTGGTCGGGCAAGAACTACTGGGAGTATGTGGAGGACTGTGAGGGTCCGGGGATATGGGACTATCTCCGTGAGGTGTGGGAGGTGATGTGCCAGTCGGTGGAACGGGGTATAGACAAGGAGGGTGTCCTTGCCGGTCCGCTCCATCTGCGCCGTAAGGCGGCGGCCTACTACGTCAAGGCTTCCGGATTCAAGGATAACCTGCGTTCCCGCGGACAGGTGTTCGCCTATGCGTTGGCGGTCAGTGAGGAGAATGCATCGGGAGGTAGGATAGTGACGGCTCCCACATGTGGGTCGTGCGGTGTCCTTCCAGGTGTCCTCTACCATCTGTGGTCGGGCAAGAACTTCAGTGAGGCTCGTATCCTGCGCGCTCTGGCCACCGCCGGACTCATAGGCAATGTGGTCAAGCACAACGCTTCCATCAGTGGGGCTGAGGTAGGATGCCAAGGGGAGGTGGGTGTCGCCTGTGCCATGGCTGCCGCCGCTGCGAGTCAACTGTTTGGCGGCAGTCCGTCCCAGATTGAGTATTCGGCTGAGATGGGACTGGAGCATCACCTCGGTATGACCTGCGACCCTGTATGCGGACTGGTGCAGATTCCGTGCATCGAGCGTAACGCCTACGCCGCAGCCCGTGCCTTGGACGCAAATGTCTATTCGTCCTTTTCCGATGGGATCCACCGTGTGTCGTTCGACAAGGTGGTTGAGGTGATGAAGCAGACGGGGCACGACCTTCCGTCGCTGTACAAGGAGACATCCATGGGCGGACTGGCGAAGGACTACAGCCAGATGGATGTGTGAGGATACTTGTTGATTAATGTCTAACAAAACAAAACTACAATATTCTATGGACAGGAAACTAAAGACATCGACCCTGTGTGTGCAGGGCGGTTACAGACCGAAGAACGGTGAACCGGTGGAGCCACCAATCATTCAGAGTACTACATTCAAGTATGACGACTCCAACGAGATGGCTATGCTCTTCGACCTGAAAAAGGAGGGCTATTTCTATACACGTCTGCAAAACCCCACCAACGATGTGGTGGCGGAGAAGATAGCCGCCCTGGAGGGAGGGGTGGGCTGTGTGCTTACCTCCAGTGGACAGGCAGCCAACTTCTATGCGGTGTTCAACATTTGTGAGGCCGGTGACCATGTGGTGGCTTCCAACGAGATTTACGGCGGCACGTTCAACTTGTTCGGGGTGACGATGAAGAAACTGGGTATCGAGTGTACCTTCGTCAATCCCGACGCTTCCGAGGAGGAGATACAGGCGGCCTTCCGTCCGAACACCAAGGTGCTGTTCGGTGAGACCATCTCCAATCCCGGTTGCGCTATCCTCGACATGGAGAAATTCGCGCGCATAGCCCACAGGAACGGAGTTCCACTGATTGTGGACAACACGTTCGCCACACCCATCAACTGCCGTCCGTTCGAGTGGGGCGCGGACATCGTGACTCACTCCACCACGAAGTATATGGACGGAACGGCTTCCGCTGTGGGCGGAGCTGTGGTGGACAGCGGCAACTTCGACTGGCTGGCTCATGCGGACAGGTATCCCGGTCTGTGTTCTCCTGACGAGAGCTACCATGGGTTGACCTACGTGAAGGCGTTCGGGAAGAAGGGGTACACCACCAAACTGGTGGCGCAGCTCATGCGTGACCTTGGCAGCATACCGGCGCCAATGAACTCGTTCATCCTCAACCTCGGTCTGCAGTCACTCCATCTGAGGATGGCGCAGCATTGCAGGAACGCACAGGCTGTGGCTGAGTTCCTGCAAGGCGACTCACGTGTGGCGTGGGTTCATTATTCGGGACTGGAGGGCGACAAGTACCACGGCCTGCAGCAGAAGTACATGCCGGGCGGCAGTTGCGGAGTCATTGCCTTCGGACTGAAGGGCGACCGCGACACAGCTGTGCAGTTCATGGACTCGCTGCGGCTGATAAGTATCGCCACGCACGTGGCTGACGCGCGCAGTTGTGTGCTGCATCCCGCAAGTCACACCCACCGTCAGATGTCTGACGAACAGTTGCGCGCTGCCGGTGTGGCTCCCGACCTTATCAGGTTGTCTGTGGGCATTGAGGACACTGAAGACATCCTCGACGACATCAGACAGGCACTCGACAGACTGTAGTGGGAGTCCCTTCCCGCTACCGGGCGGTGGGGCTTGTGGACCCTGCGGCGGACGATTTGTCATGATTGTTTTGGTGTTTACACTTATTTGTACTAACTTTGTAACCAAATAGAATTCTTGATGGAAGGAGAAAAAAGAAAAGTACGGATAATATTCACAAGTGACATCCATGGCAATTACTTCCCGTTTGATTTCCGGCACACCCGATGGGGAAAAGGCAGTCTGCAGAGGGTCTACGCCTATGTGGCCCAGGAGTGCCAGAAACGTCCGGGCAGTACCATCCTTATTGACGGCGGCGACATGCTGCAGGGCGAGCCTACGTCGTATTACTTCAACTTCATCAGCGGCAGAAAGACGCACGGTGTGGCGGACTTCTGCAACTTCATAGGGTATGACGCTGCGGTGATTGGCAACCATGATCTGGAGACGGGCCATGCGGTGTTCGACAAGTATGTGGACGACTGTAACTTCCCCGTGCTGGCCGCCAATGCGGTGGACACGTCCACCGGGGATCCTTACTTCCAACCGTATGCCGTGTTCACGCGCAGTGGGGTGAGGATAGCTGTCCTCGGTTTCGTCACACCTGCCATTCCCCACTGGATTCCCAAGGCGGTGTGGCAGGGCATGAGGTTCGAGGACATCACTGAGAGTGCCGCCAAGTGGATGAGGATAGTGAAGGAGCGGGAACACCCGGACTTCATCGTGGGCGTGTTCCATTCGGGAATGGACGAGGGCATCATCACCGATGAGTACCGTGAGAACGCCACCAGACGCACGGCGATGTCGGTTGACGGCTTCGACCTTATTCTGTACGGCCACGACCATGCCAACAACATGGAGGAGGTTGTGGGTCCGTCGGGTAAGAAGGTGCTGTGCATCAATCCCGGCAGTTATGCCTACAGTGTGGCGCAGGTGAACATCGAGTTTGCGCTGGACGCTGACAAGAAGGTGACAGGTCACTGCATGAAGGGCAAGATTCACTACATAGGTACGGTGAAGAACCAGCACAGCCAGACCTTCCGCCACCATTTCTTCCGCGACTATCAGGCGGTGAGCAAGTTTGCGTCGGAGTATCTGGGCGAGCTGCACGACGACCTGAGGATTACAGATTCTTATTTCGGGTCATCGGCTTACATCGACCTCATACAGCATCTGCAACTGAAGGTGAGCGGCGCGGACATTTCGTTTGCAGCCCCTCTCTTCTTCAACGCTGTAATCAGTGCAGGTAAGGTGAAGATGAGTGACCTGTTCAACATCTACCGGTTCGAGGACCGACTTTACACACTGAAACTCTACGGACATGAGATTAAGTCGTACCTTGAGATGAGTTACGCCGGATGGATCTACCAAATGAAGGATGAGAACAGCCCCTTCCTGCAGACCAGCCCGATGAAGGCCAACCCGGCGCGCCTGGGTTTCAAGAACTTCATATTCAACTTCGACTCGGCTGCCGGCATCCGCTACGAGGTGGATGTGAGGAAAGGGGATGGGGAGAGAGTGACCATAATAAGTATGGCTGAAGGATCTCCGTTTGAACAGGACAGGCTGTACACCTGTTGCATGACCGCCTACAGGGCGAACGGCGGGGGTGAGTTGTTGACCAAGGGAGCGGAACTGTCGAAGGACGAGATTGAGAAACGTATCGTGTCGGTCACCGACCATGACATAAGGTATTACCTCATGCAGTACGTGAGGGAGAAGAAGGATGTCTATCCTAAGCCGATGAACCACTGGAGGTTCGTGCCAGAGGATTGGGTGAGGAAGGCGGAGGCGAGGGAGACGGCCCTGCTCTTCGCCCCCGACAATAATGACGGACAGTATGATGACGCGGGAAACAGATAGGGAAATGAATACGGACAAGGACGGTATGCCGTACGACCTGCTGACGGTCACGGGACCCACCGCCTGTGGAAAGACCGGTTTTGCCGTACTCCTTGCAAGGGAGATGGACGGCGAGATTATCAGTGCCGACAGCCGTCAGGTATACCGTGGTATGGATCTCGGAACTGGTAAAGACCTTGAGGACTATGAGGTGGACGGACGGAGGATTCCTTATCATCTTATTGACATTGCCGAACCCGGGACACTCTACAGCGTGTACCGGTTTCAGCATGACTTCCATGAGGCTTACAGCGACATCAAGTCGAGGGGACGTGTGCCTATCCTCTGTGGCGGTACGGGACTCTACATCGAGAGTGTGCTGAAGAACTATGAGTTCGACGGCAGGCAATGTCCGCAACTGCGCAGTCTGGTGGTGGGTCTCTCCATATCACGTGACGATCGGCGCACCAAGATTTCGGCGCGGCTGGACCAACGGCTTGAGGCTGGGATGGTGGACGAGGTAAGACGGCTCATCGACTCCGGGGTCAGTACCGAAGCCTTGATCCATTACGGACTGGAGTACAAGTACCTTACACTTTACATACTTGGCAAGTTGTCCTACGGCGAGATGCACGACCTGCTGGAGATTGCAATCCATCAGTTCGCCAAGCGTCAGATGACTTGGTTCAGGGGCATGGAGAAACGTGGGACCCACATCAACTGGTTGGATACGGAGATGCCGACCTGTGAGCGGCTGGACACGGTGAGGCGTTGGTGGGGCGGAAACCTCTGACAACACCACTATGTTCAAAGTGTCAGCAAACAGAAAATATGGTGGAAAGTCGTTTTCTGAATTGCAAATCCGAATGGATAAATAGTTGGGGATAGAATTATTTTACAATCAAAGCGGACAGTTTTTCATCTAAGGCTTTGGTGGGTTCAATATAAAAGATTAATTTTGCCGTTGGAATTGCCGACGGCATTTTTTAATCTGTATATAATAATTAACTGGATATAATTCAAACAAACCTAAAGATGAAGAAGTATAATTTCAATGCGGGACCGTCAATCCTTCCACGTGAGGTGATTGAAGCTACTGCCGCCGCTTGCTTGGACTTTAACGGTTCAGGACTTTCTTTGATGGAAATCAGCCACCGCGCTAAGGATTTCCAACCAGTCGTTGATGAGGCTGTGGCTCTGTTCAAGGAGCTGCTTGACATCCCGGAGGGTTACTCCGTACTGTTCCTTGGCGGTGGCGCCAGTCTGGAGTTCTGTATGGTTCCCTATAACTTCCTGGAGAAGAAGGCCGCTTACCTGAACACAGGTGTGTGGGCTACAAAGGCTGAGAAGGAGGCCAAACTCTTCGGTGAGGTTGTGGAAGTGGCTTCTTCAGCCGACAAGAACTTCACCTATGTTCCACGCGACTTCGAGATTCCCGCTGACGCGGACTACCTGCACATCACATCCAACAATACAATCTACGGTACTGAACTCCGTGAGGACTTGGACTCTCCGGTACCGGTCATCGCCGACATGTCGTCCGACATCTTCTCACGTCATGTGGACGTAAGCAAGTACGCCATGATATACGGCGGAGCGCAGAAGAACCTGTCCATGGCAGGTGTCACCTTCGTGATTGTGAAGGAGGACGCACTGGGTAAGGTGAGCCGTCAGATTCCAACCATGCTCGACTACCGCACACACGTGAAGAAAGGGTCTATGTTCAACACTCCTCCTGTTGTTCCTATCTACTGCGCCATGATGAACCTCCGTTACATCAAGGCTCACGGCGGTGTGGCTGCGATGGAGAAGCTGGCGAAGGAACGCGCCGACATCCTGTATGCTGAGATTGACCGCAACAAACTCTTTGTAGGCACCGCCGAGGAGGCGAGCCGTTCACGCATGAACATCACGTTCGTGCTGAAGGACGAGTACAAGGAACTGGAGAAGGACTTCCTTGATTTCGCCACATCAAAGGGTATGGTCGGAGTGAAGGGTCACCGTGACGTGGGCGGTTTCCGCGCGTCATGCTACAACGCAATGTCTGTGGAAGGTGTGAACGCACTTGTCGCATGCATGAAGGAATTCGAGAACAACCATTAAAGATACAAACAACTATGGCGGTTCCGGTTTTTCTGTACATGTGGGGAATCCGGAACCTTGCCGTTTAATACACTGAAAAAATGACAAAGGTATTGATTGCGACTGAGAAGCCATTCGCCGCTCCTGCAGTTGCCGGAATAAAGAAAATCATTGAGGACGCCGGATTCGAACTGGCTCTCTTGGAGAAGTATACGGAGAAGTCCCAGCTTTTGGCCGCTGTGGCTGACGTGGATGCGGTAATCATCCGATCCGACAAGATTGACGCTGAGGTGCTTGACGCTGCCAAGAACATGAAGATTGTAGTGAGGGCAGGTGCAGGATACGATAATGTGGACCTTCAGGCTGCTACCGCACACAACGTGGTGGTCATGAACACCCCGGGACAGAACGCCAACGCTGTGGCGGAACTGGTGTTCGGTATGTTGGTTTATGCCGTGCGCAACTTCTACAACGGTAAGGCCGGAACGGAACTGAAGGGCAAGAGACTCGGTATCCTTGCGTTCGGAAATGTGGGACGTAACGTGGCCCGCATAGCCAAGGGCTTTGACATGGAGGTGAGCGCATTCGACGCTTATTGTCCTGCCGAGGCAATCGAGAGTGCAGGTGTCCATGCAGCGGCAAGCCAGGAGGAGCTCTTCAAGACTTGCGATATCGTGTCCCTTCATATTCCTGCTACGGCGGAGACCAAGCTCAGCATCAACAAGGCTTTGGTTGGTACTATGAAGAAGGACGCTATCCTTATCAATACCGCGCGCAAGGAGGTTATCAACGAACCGGAACTCATTGAACTCTTGGCTGAACGCACAGACCTGAAGTATATCACTGACATCAAGCCGGATGCCGACGAACAGTTCAAGGCGTTCGAGGGACGTTACTTCTCAACTCCCAAGAAGATGGGCGCGCAGACTGCCGAAGCAAACACCAACGCCGGTATCGCGGCTGCAAACCAGATTGTGGGCTTCATCAAGGATGGCGTCACGAAGTTCCAGGTGAACAAATGATTTTTGTCTGACTAAGGACTAAATACTCTGTAACTATGGCAATAGTAAAACCGTTCAGGGGAGTGCGTCCGCCGAGGGACTGTGTGGAGCAGGTGGAGAGCCGCCCATACGACGTGCTTGACTCTGAGGAAGCGCGTGCCGAGGCAGGTGACAACGAGAAGTCGCTCTACCACATCATCAAGCCTGAGATCAACTTCGAGCCGGGTACCAGTGAGTACGACCCACGTGTCTACGAGGAGGCTGCCCGTCAGTTCAAGAAGTTTCAGGACAAGGGGTGGCTCGTGCAGGACAAGAAGGAGATGTACTACATCTATGCGCAGACTGCGTCCCTGCCGGCCAACGGCAACAAGGAGAAGACCCAGTATGGTATCGTGGTAGGCGCGTACAGTGGGGATTATAAGGCAGGAGTCATCAAGAAACATGAGTTGACACGTGCCGACAAGGAGGAGGACCGCATGAAGCATGTCCGTGTGAACGACGCCAATATCGAACCTGTGTTCTTCGCCTATCCAGACAACGAGACACTCTCGACGATTGTCGCCAAGTATGCGGCTACTGAACCTGAATACGACTTTGTGGCTCCTGTCGACGGCTTCCGCCACCGTCTGTGGTGCGTTGGTGACGATGCCGACATAAAGACCATTACCTGTGAGTTTGCCAAGATTCCTTCGCTCTACATCGCCGACGGTCACCACCGCAGTGCGGCTGCGGCTCTGATAGGGGAGGAGAAGGCCCGGCAGAACCCGAACCACAGGGGTGATGAGGAGTACAACTATTTCATGGCTGTATGCTTCCCAGCGAGTCAACTGACCATCCTCGACTACAACCGTGTGGTGAAGGACTTGAACGGACTTACGTCTGAGGAGTTCTTGAAGGCACTGGAAAAGGATTTCGTGGTTGTGAAGAAGGGAACGGACGAATACCGCCCGCAGGAGATGCATGAGTTCTCCTTGTATCTCGACGGAGAGTGGTACAGTCTGAAGGCCAAGGCAGGTACGTACGACGAGAGCGACCCGATTGAGGTGCTTGATGTCAGTATCTCCTCACGTCTTATCCTTGACAATATCTTGGGAATAAAAGACCTGCGACGCGACAAGCGAATCGACTTCGTTGGTGGATTGAGGGGACTGGGAGAACTGAAGCGCCGTGTGGACAGTGGCGAGATGAGGCTTGCCCTCGCTCTCTATCCTGTGACTATGGAGCAAATCATGAACATTGCCGACTCAGGCAAGATTATGCCGCCTAAGGCCACATGGTTTGAGCCGAAGCTCCGTTCGGGTCTCGTAATCCATAAACTCTCATGACAGACCGGTTCAGGACTATAGCGGAAACAGCGGAAGGAACTTACTCGGAGAAACGGAGTAAGTTCCTTGCTTTTGCCATTCCCGTCGAGTCGGTGGAGGAGGTGAAGGCTACGGTGGCTGAATACCAGAAACGGTTCTATGACGCGCGTCACGCCTGTTACGCTTATATGATCGGGCCGGAAAGGGACGAGTTCCGTGCCAACGACAACGGAGAGCCATCCGGCACGGCGGGAAAACCGATTCTTGGACAAATCAACTCCTATGGGCTTACCAACATACTGATTGTTGTCGTGCGCTATTTCGGTGGCATCAAACTCGGCACGAGCGGTTTGATAGCGGCTTACAGACAGGCGGCAATCGAGGCTCTGGAAAACGCTACCGTCATAGAGAAGACAGTAGACGTGGATGTGTCCTTCCGCTTTGAGTTCCCTTTCATGAACGCGGTGATGAAGGTGGTGAAGGACATGGATGTGAAGATTATCGTTCAAGGGTATGACAGCGACTGCACTATGACTCTCCGTATACGCAAGGGCCTGCTCCTGCAACTTACCGAACGCCTGTCCAAAGTGGAGTCATTGACGTTTATGTGAAATGTCAATGTTTTTGAAATAAATGTCCGAATTCATTTTGTGTTTGCGGATAAAACAGTACCTTTGCATACGGTAATGATTATAAAGGAGACACAATTATGAATATAGAGGACAGATACATCAG
>CAVBFD010000045.1:0-20680 GCA_963594655.1 Candidatus Methanomethylophilaceae archaeon | reverse complement strand
TCAAGTTCAACAAGACAGAGGATGAACTGGTGACGCTCTGCGACAAGTGGCTCTATGTCCTAAAGAATCTGGCACGTCTTGACAGCCAGCCGGAGGCACTGAAGGAGAAAGTCTTCTCCAAACTCTTCGCCGAGGCGGAAATCGCCGCGTTCAGCAAGACCGAACTAAAAGAGTATGAGGACAGTCTGAAGGCATTCCGTGACGTGAAGAACTCCATCGACTCCGCAATAGAGCGAGGTCGGGAGGAAGGACGTGCGGAAGGACGTGCGGAAGGACTGGAAGAAGGTATGCAAAAAGGACGTGCGGAAGGACTGGAAGAGGGTATGCAGAAAGGTCGTGCGGAAGGATTGGAAGAGGGAGTTAACAATGAAAAGATTGCGACCGCAAAGCGTATGCTTGCTTCCGGTTTCACGGTAGAGCAGGTGTCCCTTGCGACCTCTTTATCATTCGATGTGGTGGAGAAGCTAAATATACAAATCCAATGACAAAGCGTCGAAACATGCTTAGTGCCTAAAAATGGACAGCCAACCAATAGCTGTTCAGAGAACCTCTTTGCGTGCTATAGGTTGATCGACGAGAGCTTCTTACTCCTTCTGGTTGCAACATTGAAGTTCCATCTTCAAATTAAAATACCTCCATTGTCATTACATTGCTCCGAATGTCTTAATAGATTAACATCAATTTTGTTAACGACTGGTGCGAACTGGCTTTTCTGTAAAATCCCCACATATCCGCGATTTGTTTACATTTTGATTTTTCAACGAAAAAGGGTCTCGAGAGGGGGTGTCATTTCACTCGAGTGAATTGATCGATTCACTCGAGTGTTTTGATCAATTCACTCGAGTGAAAAAATGGGTGGTTTTGAACGTGCTTGTAGGTATCTGTAGGGGGTCTTGGCGTATTTTGTCAAAAAGTTAGCAGAATTGAGTTGTTTCGCACATTTTTACACAAGGACATTTTAGCTTTTAAGATGATTTAGCTTACCGATTTCTATATTTCAAATACGAAGAGATTACCCTGCGGACAATGACAACCATTGTATGCTGTCAGGCGATAGTTACAACCGAAAGAAACACGCAGACGTTTCCTTTTCATAAGGAAAGAAACCATCTGTGACAAAAGACAAAATACGGCTCACACGTTTTTTCCACAATACCCTGTTGTAGGTAATTGTCACGTCACAAAATCATCGTACCTTTGCACCGGTTTTAGTGTAAAATATAAAAACAGATTAGGTTTATGAACAGATTTCTGATATCAGCAATTATGATGGTCTTCGCCACATGCGTGACGGCACAAGACGGGAACAGTGGGGTGAAGCCGTACACGGACGGTCTTGACGTTGTGGTGGGAGGCCAGTTTGCTTACAGTACCGGTGAGGATGTGACGTACAACGTGCGCACATACGAGGAGGACGGCACCGCAAAGATGGATGTCGAGGTTCCGGCATACACGCTCGACAGCACTGTGATAGGCAACCTCTCCATAGGCACATACACAGTGAAGGGTCTGACATACGACAGCGAGAAAGGTGGATACTACCGTGACTACAAGGACGACGGCTTGACGATGGTGTTCAGCAACGGTGATAAAATCAACGGTGACTACACGTTCTCCGTGGGCAGCATACTCGTAATACTGAAGGACGACCTGTCGGCATCTATCGTCAACACCTTCCAGCCTGGAGCGATGCCGTTCCCCATTGTCAGCACCTTCCCCGGAGCAACAGCCACGGCAATCACCGGTATCAAGGGTGACGGCAAGAAGACCGCCGGCGGCACCTACAACCTCACGGGACTGAAGGTGACATCCGGCGCGCGTGGCATCGTCATCGAGGGCGGCAAGAAATATCTCAGATAGGATGACATCAAAGACTGCGCTCATCATGCTGGGGACACTGACTCTGTTTCCGGCATGTGAAGGTTTATTTGACGACATATACGACACGCCGACGGACGGAGTAGACCGACTGGCGGTGGAGGGACAACTCTACATCGACGCGTCGAGTTGGACACAGTGGCACTACATCGACCTGAAGGCCGTCACGGACAGTATCGCGGCAGACAGCACCTTCGACGCGTCGTCCGCTTTCCGCACGTACGGCATACCCACAGAGATACAGGAGACAGGAGACGGAGAAAACGGCATCTACACCTATTGGTACGATGTCCTCGGAGTGGGACTGAGCAACAACAGGTTCGAGTCGTACTCCCCCACAGCGGCACAGGAAGAGCCTGACTCATGGACTTTCGCCGTACACAGGAACAACGTGCGTGTCAACGGCATGGGGGTGTTCGAGACCATCTATACGGACATCGACGCAGTTCCCTCCGACACCGCTGCGTTCAGTAAACTGACATTCACCCCCGACGAGTGGAACGAGAAGGACGTGTGGGTCGTGCAGTCACAGATGCTGCAAGGATATATCGGCAACCAGGGGATAAACACCAACAGAGTGCTGTCCGGTTGGCTTACTGTGGACATCCCCCCACTGCCCCCGACATTCACCATGAACAACCACGTGTTCATCATCAAGACCCATGACGGCACGTACGCCGCCCTGCAACTGGCTGACTACCTGAGCAAAGCTGGAGTGAAGTGTTGTCTGACAATAAACTACAAATACCCTCTATGAGAACAGCCGTACTGTCATTGTTCGTCGCCGCCGTCATGTCCGTGCCTGCCTCGGCACAGGACAGAAGCCACAAGGACTCGTTGAACGCCGCCCACTTCAACCTCAACGACGTGGTTGTGGTGGGGACACGCACACCCAAGTTGCTCAAGGACACACCCATACAGACACGGCTCATCACCGCAGCCGACATAGAGAAGTCGGACGCGACGGACGTGAAAGACCTGCTTCAGCAGGAAATGCCGGGCGTGGAGTTCTCCTACGCCAAGAACCAACAGGTACACCTCAATTTCACCGGCTTCGGTGGACAAGGCATACTGTTCCTCGTAGACGGAGAGCGGCTTGCCGGGGAAACCATGGACGATGTGGACTTCACACGCCTCAACCTCGACAACGTGGACCATATCGAGATAACCAAGGGTGCTGCAAGCGCGCTGTACGGAAGCAACGCCTGTGGAGGAGTGGTCAACATCATCACCAAGGAAGCGGCGGAACCCTGGACACTCAATGTAAACGGACGGCTGGCGCACCATAACGAGCGGAGGTTCGGAGGATTGATTGGACTGGGTGGCAAGAAGGTGGGCAACCTCCTGTCAGTAAACCACACCCGGACAGACAACTACAACGTACACAGTGCGGACAACCCCGCGACACAGGTGGTGACCACCATCTACGGCGGACGCACATGGAACGTGAAGGACCAGTTGACGGTACGCCCCGCGGACAACCTGAAGTTAGTGGGCCGCGCGGGCTATTTCTTCAGACAGGTCACACGGACAGTGGACTCGCCCGAACGTTACAGGGACTTCTCGGCGGGACTGCGCGGACTGTGGGACGTGTCCGCGAGGGACAACATGGAACTGTCCTACTCGTTCGACCAGTACGACAAGTCCACATTACAGCGCATAAGCGGACTCGACGTGCGCCACTACAGTAACGTGCAGAACAGTGTAAGGGGACTCTACAGCCACAGTTGGACTAATGGCAACACGCTTACCATCGGTGCGGACTTCATGCACGACTATCTCATGAACAAGAACCTAGAGGACAAGTCGAAAGACCAGAACTCCTTCGACCTGTTCACACAGTTCGACTGGATTCTGACCCCCGAGTGGGAGATAGTGGGCGCACTGAGGTACGACCACTTCTCAGACGGAAACGACACCCACGTGACACCGAAGGTATCAGCACGCTACCGACCGCTGCGCAACCTCAACATACGTATCGGATACGGCATGGGATTCCGCGCGCCCACACTCAAGGAGAAGTACTACAACTTCGACATGGAGGGCATCTGGATCATCAACGGCAATCCGGACCTCATGGCGGAACTGAGCCATAACCTCAACGTGTCGGCGGACTACACCAGCGGACACTTCAATTTCACGGTGGGGGCATACTACAATGACGTGGACAACAAACTGACCACAGGACTGCCCCATTACCTGCCCGGGGACGACAAGCAACTGTACCTCGACTACGTGAACCTCGACAACTACTCGATTTACGGAGGGGAGGCAACGGTGCAGGCCTACTGGAACAACGGACTCAGCGGACGTGTGTCCTACTCGTACGCCAACGAGCGTCTGCCGAAGGACGGGGACGGCAACACCATCAACAACCAGTACATACCGGCACGCAAGCACTCGGTCACAGCCAGGGTGGACTGGGACAGACAGATAAGCGGCAACTACGGTATACGGCTGTCCCTCAACGGACGTTTCCTTTCGGGAGTGGACAACAAGGAATATATCGACTACTACGACATCAGCCGTGGGACGGTCAAGGTACACTACCCTGCCTACACCCTGTGGAAGCTGTCGCTGGTACAGAGGTTCGGCAAGGGCATAAAGATTACGGCTGCGGTTGACAACCTGTTCAACTACAAGCCAAAGTACTACTACCTCAACTGTCCGCTGACCGACGGCACGAACGTCATGGTAGGCCTCGACATCGACGTGGACAAACTGTTTTAGGTTACGGCATATCAGTTCCTGAACAGCACACTGTACTGGCTGATGTACTTGCCGATAATGTCGAACTCAAGGTTCACCCTTGTGCCTTCCTTGATATTGTGGAAATTGGTGTTGTCGTACGTATAAGGTATGATGTTCACCTGAAAAGTGTCACGGGTGGGGTTGCAGACAGTGAGGCTCACACCGTTGACAGACACAGAACCCTTGTCTACCGTAATATATCCGCGGCGCGCCATCTCCTCATCGAACTTGTACTTGAACGTGTACGTCCAACTGCCCTGAGCGTCCTCCACGGCCGTACACACCGCAGTCTCGTCCACGTGACCCTGCACGATATGGCCGTCGAGACGGCCGTTCATCATCATGCTCCGTTCCACGTTCACCTCATCGCCCACCCGAAGGTCGCCCAAGTTGCTGCGGTCGAGCGTCTCCTTCATCGCGGTTACCGTATAAGTGCCGTCCTCAATCTTCACCACAGTGAGGCACACTCCATTGTGCGACACACTCTGGTCTATCTTGAGTTCATCCACAAACGAGCATTTGAGAGTGAAGTGTACATTCTCCTGTTCCTTACGTATGGCGACCACGGTCGCACATTCCTCTACTATTCCTGAAAACATATTGTATATACTTTAAGTTATAAGTGCCACGTATACAAACAGAATCACTTGCGGAATACTGTTTCTGCGTGCAAAGTTAATAATTAAACCCAAGACAGGAAGCTGTGGAGCCTTATTTTTCGTATTTTTGCAATTAAATACGAATACTATGAACAAAGAGGAAAGAGAACGGATAATAAAACTCATCAAGAGCGAGGTGGTTCCGGCGGTAGGCTGCACCGAACCCATAGCGGTAGCCCTGTGTGTGGCAAAGGCCACGGAGACGCTCGGGGAACTGCCGGAGAAGATTGAAGTGGAACTCAGCGCCAACATACTGAAGAACGCCATGGGAGTGGGCATCCCCAACACCGGGATGATCGGTCTGCCCATAGCCATCGCCCTCGGAGCCATCCGAGGCAAGTCCGGGTACCGGTTGGAAGTTCTGAAGGACGTGGACAGTGAGGCTGTGGAACAAGGGAAGCGGTACATCTCGGAGAACCGCATAGACATACGTCTGAAGGACAACATCACGGAGAAACTGTATATCGAGGTGAGCGTGACCGGCAAAGAGGGGGATTCGGCCCATGCCGTCATCAGTGGTGGACACACCGACTTCGTGCGGATAGACAAGAACGGCGAGACCCTGTTTGAGAAGAAGACGGACGGAAATGCGGACGATGGCCGGTGCGACGACAGTTGGCTCTCGCTCCACAAAGTGTATGAGTTCGCCGTCACCGCCCCGATTGACGAGATACGTTTCATCGACCAGGCCAGGGTCCTCAACGAGGCGGCGGCGGAAGCGTCGTTACACGGAAACTACGGACACATGCTCGGAAAGGCCCTCACCCGTCCCCTTGGACGCGGCATCATGGGCGACACCATATTCTCACACATCATATCGGCCACAGCATGTGCGTGCGACGCCCGTATGGGAGGCGCGATGATACCCGTGATGAGCAACTCGGGCAGCGGCAACCAGGGGATATGCGCCACCCTGCCTGTGGTGAAGTTCGCCGAGGAGAACCACAACACCGACGAGGAACTGACCAGAGCCCTTGTGATGAGTCACCTCACCGCCATCTACATGAAGCAGAGTCTCGGTAAGTTGTCCGCCCTCTGCGGCTGTGTGGTGGCCTCGACAGGCAGCAGTGTGGGCATAACCTACCTGATGGGAGGCACGTTCAAGGAAATAACGGCGGCGGTGAAGAACATGATCGCCAATCTGAGCGGCATGATATGTGACGGAGCGAAACCCAGTTGCGCCCTGAAGCTCACCAGTGGGGTGTCCACTGCCGTGCTGTCCGCCATGCTCGCCATCAACGGAGAGTGCGTGGAAAGTACGGAGGGGATTATCGACGAGGATGTGGACAAGAGCATACACAACCTCACCAAGATAGGCAAGGACGCGATGAACGAGACCGACCTCTGTGTGCTGGACATCATGACACATAAATCCTGAGACACAAGAAGTACGGAAGATGAGGATACTGCTGATTGGAGAATACAGTAACGTCCACTGGACTCTGTCGGAGGGACTGAGGGAACTCGGGCATGAGGTGTGTGTGGTGAGTGACGGTGACTCATGGAAGGACTACAGGCGCGACATCAATCTGAAGAGGGAATCCACTGGACTCGTGGACAGTGTCCGTTACTACCTGCGGGCAGTGCGGCTGATGGGACGGCTGAAGGGCTACGACATAGTGCAGCTCATCAATCCCATGTTCCTCGAACTGCGGGCGGACAGACTGAAGACGTTCTACGACCAGTTGCGCCGCAACAACAGGAAGATGGTGCTTGGAGCGTTCGGCATGGACTATTACTACGTTAGCACCTGTCTCGACTGCAAGACCTTCCGTTACTCGGACTTCAATTTTGGTAAGCGGCAACGCACGGAAGAGCCGTTCAACAAGCATTTCATGGACGAGTGGCTGGGCGAGAAGAAGGCACTGAACGTACAGATAGCGAACGACTGCGACGCCATCGTCAGCGGACTGTGCGAGTACGACATGTGTTACCGTCAGGTCTTCCCCGACAAGACCACCTTCATACCGTTCCCCATCAAACCGGGAAAGGACAAGGAGTCCGGTCCGGTCACCGGCCGTCCCGTAAGGATATTCATAGGTATACAGAAAACCCGGTCAGCCTATAAGGGGACGGACATCATGCTGCGCGCCCTTGAGCGGGTAAAGGAGAGGTATCCCGACAAGATGGAGATAGTGAAGGTGGAGTCCGTACCGTTCGACCAGTACCGGCGACTGATGGACAGCAGCGACATCATCATCGACCAACTCTACAGTTACACTCCAGCCATGAACGCCCTACAGGCCATGTCGCAGGGACTGATTGTGGTCGGTGGGGCTGAGCCTGAGAACTACAGCATCCTTGGCGAGACTCAATTGAGACCCATAGTCAATGTGCTGCCGGACGAGGAGGACTGCTTCAACAAGATAGAGCGGCTGGTGCTGCACCCGGAACAGATTCCACAGTTGAAGCGTGACAGCGTGGAATACATCAGACGACACCACGACTACATCAAGGTCGCTAAAAGATACTCTGATTTATACAGTCAACTACTTGCATGACCTCCCTGTCGGTCATGACCTGACTCAGAGGCAGACTCAACTCCTCAGCCGCCCAGTGTTCCGCTGCGGGAAACCGCAGGGACGCATAGTCGGCATACGCCTTCTGCCTGTGCAGGGGCGTGGGATAATGCACGAGACACTCCACCCCCTTCTCCAACAACACTTCACGCAGACGGTCGCGGTGGGCGCACCGCACGGCATAGATATGGTACACATGACTGCCGTCCATGATGTCGGGCAGCAGTTCCACCGCAGGATGGGATATGTGGGTGGAATAATAATGCGCCAGTTCCCTTCTCCGTTCGTTATCCTTGTCCAACCGCCTCAACTTCACTCTCAGCGCCGCCGCCTGGATTGCGTCAAGACGGCTGTTGAACCCGATGCGGTCATGCACATACTTGTGCGTCTGTCCGTAGTTGGATACAGA
Source organism: Candidatus Methanomethylophilaceae archaeon (assembly GCA_963594655.1). GTDB lineage: Bacteria > Bacteroidota > Bacteroidia > Bacteroidales > Bacteroidaceae > Colivivens. The sequence continues at coordinate 12,464 of CAVBFD010000045.1, read as the reverse complement.
CCGTACCACCTCCGCCAGTTCTCCGTCATCAGTGGTCACCGCACCTCCGTCACCCATACACCCGAGGTTCTTCGCCGGATAGAAACTGAACGCCGCCGCGTCTCCGGCATTGCCGGCACGCACACCGGAAGGACACATAGCCCCATGAGCCTGACAGGCATCCTCAAGAACCTTCAACCCGTACTTGCGCGCAACACCGTTAATCTCGTCCATCCGGCACGTCATCCCATACAGGTGGACAGGAATGACGGCACGCGTGAGTGGGGTCACCAACGCCTCTATCTTCGTCCCGTCGATGACAGGCACGTCCTCATGAGGGTCGCAGAATACTGGTCTCAGTCCCACCCTCGACACAGCCAGTGCCGTGGCGATGAACGTGTTGGCCGGCAGGATTACCTCGTCATTGTCGTTCCATCCGTACATCTGTCTCCACGCCAGCAGTACCGCCGTGAGCGCGTCGAGTCCGTTGCCCACACCGACGCAGAACCGTGTGCCGACATACTCCGCGAATTCCTCTTCAAACGCATCAACCTCCTTGCCGCCCACGAACCAGCCGGAACGGGCCACACTGCACACCGCATCCGTCAGTTCCCCACCGAACGACTCGTTCACTTTCTTCAAGTCATAGTATTGTATCATACCTCTGTCTCCTTAACTTCATTCACTTATCAGATACCGTCCCTCGGGAGTGATTCCCTCCGCCGAGATGAACAGTTGTTTGGCACTTGAGTTGTTGTAGAACTCCACCCGAGCCTTGCCGTCAGCCCCTGTCCTCACATTGGCGTCCCAGTACAGGGTACGCCGGAAGTCCTCTGTAGGCGGCAACACACTGTAGTCCTCCATCTCGAACTTCGTCGGTTTGTTGTATCCCGAGAAATGGGACTTCCTCACCCCCTTCGCCTTCGAATAGAAGAGCGGATGGGTGTACACAAACGCTATCACAGGGTTGAGCGCAAGGATGTCCGACGACTCGATGTACTGGTACAGCACACTCACGTCCTCTGTGAAGAACACCGACTTGGCCTCGTCCAGATAATGGGGACGACTGATCACCCCTGTGTTGTTGTTTGTCCTTAGGAACGTGAACTTCGTGGCATGAAAGTTGGTGATGGTGCAGAACATGTTGTTCACTATCCACACTATCGGGCGACGGTCGTACGTCAGTCCGTCATCGTAGCATATGATAGGCTTGTTCTCCGCGGTGTTGTATATCTCCTCCCTCTGTATGTCGGACTCAATACGGTATATCTTGCCCTCTGTCCCGTCAGAAACCCCACCTGTGGTGGCCTTCACATACACCATGTCCTCCAGACCCGGGTCCGACTTTCCGTCTACAAGGCTGTTCTTGCTCTTCAACCAGTCGTCGAACGTCGGGATGGGCTCTCCCCTGTCCGCTATCTGGTCGGCATACACGTCACAGTCGTAATACACGGAAGCCACCCTCTGGGCCTGTTTCTCGTCGAACCACGTCACATAATCGTCACCGAGGATTCTCCGTGTGCGTATCTTCACCGTAGGCAGTACATGAGTCTTCTTCGTTATGCTCACGAACTCCTCCCCATCGTCGCCCGAGTCGGTTGTCTTGAAGAAATCGCTCTCGCCCACAGGCAGTGTCCGCATCTCGTAGGGTGAAAGGACACGCTTGACAGGAGAGAAGTCACGGTCGATGCTCACTATGGAGTTCATAGCCTCACCGTCCTGCTTTGAGACAATCTGCACCGACCAGTCGCCGAAGCAGTCGGGCAGTTGGAAGGAGTAGCGTCCCACACTGTCGGTCCTGGCCCTGCCCGACATGGACTCGCCGCTCCTGTTGTACAGGTACGCTGTCAGATCCACGTCCGGCACAATCTGTTTCTTGCTGCGGTTCCATACCCTTCCGAACATGTACAGTCCGTCCTCCACAGGTTCCACCTTGTCCAGTTTGCGCTGTCCCGACATGAGAGTCCAGTCGTACCGCCGCCATCCCTGTGTCAGCATCAGCATGTCGGCGGCGCGCCTGTGTTCCGCATCGTCAGCCTCAAAATAATAGTCAGGCGAGTCGATGTAACCGCTGACCTCACTCGAGAGCAGCATCCATGTCTTCATGTTGCCCTCATGTCCGTTGACCACCGTGGCCGCGTCCATGGCGGAGAACGAGACGGACGAGTTGGGAGCGGTCTGTATGTCCACGGACACCTTACCGCAGGGAGAGAGCGACCTCTGGTCCGTAGTCACGAGGATACTGTCCGACACACTGGTCTTGGGATACAGGAAGAACAGTCTCTCCGACAGAATCTGTCCACTTGAGTTGAACACCGTTATCTGATTTACCCCTTCGGGCAGCTTTGACTTGTCGAACTCCATGATGAGGGTCGGTTCCGCCACCATCGTGTCACACTGCACTATCGTCCCGTTGTGGATGATGGCGTATCCCAACAGACGGCCCTGCAACGAAGCGGAACTGCGGAGGGTAGCCTCCACCACACCGTCGCCCATGGTGTTGAGAACCATGGTGCAGCCCTCGTCCTTCGCCTCGGGCAGTTCGTACTCCCTGTTCTTGCCCTTACCGTCGGGAATCTGCACGTACCGCGCCTTACTGTCTCCAGTCACCTCGAACACGCCCCTGCCGGTAGCGTCGGTACTGACACTGCCTATCTCTCGCCGGGCCTCGTCAAGCAAGTATCCGTCCACCTGTCTGCGGAAGCCCTGGTCGTCGGTCACGGTGAACGCCACCCGTCCTGTAAGACCCTTCACCCTGTCGCCCCCCTCGGGGTAGAACCTCACGCTCCTTAGGTTCAGGGCAGTGGTAGACTCCACCGTCTTTCCATCCTCGTCCACCCTGGTGTTGGGCAGCCGGTGGCGGGAACTCACCTTGTCGAGTTCAGGTTTCGAGTAGTCGCCCTCCTTCTTTGGTCTGTTGAATATCGGGAAGACCCTGGAAAAGACAGCCGGAGTACCCCAGTTGGTCATGTAACGCGTGAACGCTCTCACCTCGTAGAAGCCGCTCACCCCTACGATGCTGTCGAGCAGGATGTCGCCGTCAGCCTCTCCGTTCTCCACCCTCAACGTGCGCCGCTCGCACACGTCGCCAATCGGATTGACCAGTTCCACATACAGCACCTTACTGATGTCCGACCTGCACGACTTGTCCGTGCGGGTGACATAAGCCTTGAACCGTATGGTCTCCCCTCTGAAATAACCTGTATTGTCGAAATGCAGGTACACCTTCTCCTGCGGCGCCGCCTTGTTGAACAGCATCGCGCGCTGCAGATACCCCAGTATGCTGTTAAGGTCTTTATTCTCCTGTCCTGTCTGCGCCAAAGACTGTCCCGCCACACCCAAGGCCAACAGCAGGAAAAGAACCGTACGTCTCATAATTCAGTAAATATAATGTCTATGGATTTTGATTGTAAAAGAAAAAGAGTCCTCCCCACAAGGACGGACTCTTAATCGTACATCGAAGCGATTTGATTACTTCTTTGAAGCCGCGATGGAAGCCTTGCGATATTCCTTGGCAACCTTCTCAAGTTCAAGAGTGGCTTTACGTACACGCGCAGCAGCGGCCTTGTTCACCTCTGACTTCTCAAGGTCAACTTTAATTTCATCAACGAGCTGGTTGATTTGGGCGATTAATTCTTTCATTCGAACAATTGTTTAAAGTTTATAAATAACGCTTGCTTAAGCATCGCAAAGGTAGTAATTGTATTCAAACAAACAAAGACCTTGCGTTATTTTTTTCAAAATATCCCGATTTTGGTAGGTAGAGACACTGTTTTGCACCCAAAATTACAATCTGGACTTGAAATCGTCATACGAAAAGTGTTTCCACAGAGCCTGTCTGCCGTTTTCCCTTATATAGATGTCGGGCAGTGGCATTCCGTTGAAGGTGTTGGTCTTCACCATCGAATAGATAGCCATGTCGCCAAAGACAATCTCGTCTCCTTCCGCCAGCATACGGTCGGATTCGTACACCCCTATCACGTCTCCCGACAGGCAGGTAGACCCACCGAAGCGGTAGAGGTAGGCCGCCTCCGCGGTTCCGCCGTCATGGATGGCCAGTCCCCCGGTAAGGACTGGCGGAGTGTACGGCATCTCTATGACATCGGGCATGTGGCAAGCGGCTGAGGTGGTCAGTATCGCGTTGTAAATACCGTCGCTTCCCTTAGGCTGGATATCCATCACGTTGCAGTGCAGTTCCCCCGCGTTGAGGGCTACAGCCTCACCGGGTTCAAGGTACACCTGCACACCGTACCTGTCCATCGTTCTTGTGACGCACCGTTCCAGGCGATCCAAGTCGTACCCCTTACGTGTGATGTGGTGTCCGCCACCGAAATTGACCCACCTCATGTCGTGGAGATACTTGCCGAACTTCTCCTCAAAAGCGTCGAGGGTCGTCTCCAGGTCATCCGAGTCCTGTTCGCACAGAGTGTGGAAATGCAAGCCGTCCAACAGGCGCAGCAAGTCCGCAGGTATAGCCTCGAAGTCCTTCAGTCTCACTCCCAGTCTGCTTCCTTCCGAACAGGGGTCGTATATGGCATGGCCCTCCTGTGTGGAACACTCCGGATTGACTCGCAGTCCCACCTGCAGTCCCGCTTCCTTCGCTTTCCTGCCGTAGAGTGACAGTTGCCGCAGGGAGTTGAACACGATATGGTCGCACATCCCTATGATTTCGTCGATGTCACTGTCGTTGAATGCCGGCGAGAAGATATGGTTCTCCTTCCCCGGCATCTCCTCGTGGCACAGGCGGGCCTCATACAAGCCCGAGGCTGTGGCTCCCGCAAGATAGCGGGAAACCAACGGATAGAGGGCGTAGCAACTGAAGCACTTCTGTGCGAGGAGGATTCTACACCCTGTCCTGTCCATGACCGACCGCAGCACCTTCAGGTTGGCCTCCACCAGGTCCGCGTCAATCACAAAATACGGATTGCCCATCAGTCTACCAATACAGGGTGTTCGTCAATCTTCCAAGGCAGTCCCCATTTGTTGAGCGCCTCCATATACGGGTCCGGGTCGAACTCCTCCACGGTAAACACACCGGGACGTTTCCACACGCCAGTCATCACCAGTGACGCGCCAATCATGGCCGGCACACCCGTGGTGTAGGATATAGCCTGTGAACCAACCTCCTTATAGCACTCCTGGTGGTCGCACACATTATATATATATAAGGACCGTTCCTTACCGTCCTTCACACCTGTGAAGATACATCCGATATTGGTCTTGCCCACAGTCCTCGGACCGAGTGACGCGGGGTCCGGAAGCAGTCTGCGGAGGAACTGTATAGGCACTATCTGATGACCCTCGAAGTCCACCGGATCCGTGCCGAGCATACCCACGTTCTCAAGACACTTCATGTGGGTGAGGTAACTCTGTCCGAAGGTCATGAAGAAGCGGATGCGTCTCACTCCCGGTATGTTCTTGGCAAGGGACTCTATTTCCTCGTGGTGCAGCAGGTACATGTCCTTCACCCCTACCCCCTCGAAATCATATTGCCTGTGGATCTCCATCGGTTTGGTCTCCACCCAGTGGCCGTCCTCCCAGTAAGACCCGTTGGCGCTCACCTCACGCAGGTTGATTTCCGGATTGAAGTTGGTGGCGAAAGGATAGCCGTGGTCGCCTCCGTTACAGTCGAGTATGTCTATCGTGTGAATCTCGTCGAAATAATGTTTCCGGGCATAGGCGGTGAACACACTGGTCACCCCCGGGTCGAACCCGGTACCCAAGAGGGCCGTGATCCCTGCCTCCTCATAGCGTTTCCTGTAGGCCCACTGCCATGAATAGTCGAAATAGGCGGTGAACCCCTTTTCCTTGCAGCGTTTCTCATAGACGGAGCGCCACTCGGGGTCGCTCGTGTCCTCACACTCATAGTTGGCAGTGTCCACATAATCGACCTTAGTCTTCAGACACGCGTCCATTATGGTCAGATCCTGGTACGGAAGAGCCAGGTTGAGAACCACGTCCGGTTTCACCCTCCCGATAAGGGCCACCAGTTCATCCACATTGTCAGCGTCCACCTTGGCTGTGGTGACCTTCGCCTTGGTGTGGCCTTCCAGACTGGCCTTCACGTCGTCGCACTTACTTACAGTGCGACTGGCTATACATATCTCGTCGAAGACATCCGCATGTTGCGCGCATTTCCTGATTGCCACACCGGCAACACCTCCGCAACCGATTACAAGTACTTTACCCATTTTCTTGTCTTTGTATTTTATGATTTCAAACTAAGCAATAACTCACGCACAATCTTGCAGGCGACCGCAGTGGAAGCCCCACTGCCGTCGAGCATCGGGGCCAGCTCGTTCACGTCGAGCGCCACCACGTCAAGGCGTGAGCATACAGTGGCAAGCGCGCTCCGCAACTGTTCGAACGTCACCCCACCCGCTTCCGGTGTGCCTGTGCCAGAGAACACCGACGGGTCCAGCACGTCGAGGTCTACCGTGAGGTACACCGGCACACGCTGACCGGCAAGTGCCTCGACCGTCTCCTCCAGACCATCGAGCGTGAACGGGTGCATGTCCGTATGTCCCGCCCTCGCCCACTGGAACTCCTCACGCTCACCCGAACGGATGCCGAACTGGTGTATCCTGCCGTCTCCCACCAAATCATGGCACCTGCGCAGCACACAGGCGTGGGACAACCTCACACCGAGGTAGTCCTGCCGCAGGTCGGCATGTGCGTCGAAATGCACCACATGCACCCCGGGCCATACCTTGAACACCTCCCTGAACGTTCCCAGAGTGACCAGATGCTCACCGCCCATCATAAAGGGAATCTTCTTGTCGGCAAGTATCCGCGCGGTACACTCCGATATGGAGTCGAGGGCCATCTCCGCCGAACCCATAGGCAGTTCGAGGTCGCCCAAGTCAAACACGCTCATGTCGTCAAGCGAGCGGTCGAGGTAAGGCGAATAGGTCTCCAGTCCGTACGACTCGTGGCGTATGGCCGAGCTGCCGAACCGCGCGCCGGGACGGTAACTGGTGGTGGAGTCGAACGGCGCGCCGAACAGCACCACCCTCGCGTCCGCATAATCGGCGTCGCAACCGATGAAAGTCTCCGTATTCCTGTGCATCATCATATCTTGCCCTCCGTATGCTCCACCTTCGCCAACATCCTCTCCACATAAGCTGGAAGGGCGAAACAGCCCTTGTGCAGGTTAGTGGTATAATAGTTCGTCTCTATCCCCCTTGCGTTCCAGCGCACCGCATCCAGGTCGTCCACAGGATGGTACTTCTTCGACGCGTAGCCAAAGAGCCAGTAGCCCGACGGATATGAAGGGATGTGCGCCTGGTAGACCCTGCTTATCGGGAAGCACTCCACGATACGCTTGTGGGCCTTCATCGTCTCCATGCGGTCTTCCGCATAGAAAGGCGACTGGTGCTGGTTGACCATGATGCCGTCGGCTTTCAACGCCTTGTAGCACGACCCGTAGAACTCACGTGAAAGCAGACTCTCGCCCGGACCGTAGAAGCCGGCCGAGTCCACGATAATCACGTCGTACTCGCCGATGATATGGCGCACGTACCTGAGTGCGTTCTGCGTGTATATGGTCACCTTAGGGTCGTCCAGTCCACTGGCGGAGAAAGGCAGGAACCTCTTCGCGGCTTCCACCACTCCCACGTTCACCTCCACCATGTCGATACGTTCCACCTCAGGGTATTTCAGCAACTCGCGCACCACACCTCCGTCACCGGCGCCGAACACCAGAATCTTGTGCGGTGCGGGATGCACCGCCATCGGTATATGGGTCATCATCTCGTGGTAGATAAACTCGTCACGCTCCGTCATCACGATATACCCGTCGGCGGTCAGTACCCTGCCGTACTCGGGTGACTCGAATATGTCGATGCGGTTATGGTCGTTCTCCTCAGAGAATATGTGTTTGTTGACCTTGACAGAGAACTTCACGTCCTCCGTATGCAGTTCAGAAAACCAGAATTCCATTTTCTCCTATACAGTCCTGTTAATAAATAGTCGCCTCCTTTATCACGTTCAGTCTCTCAATCTTAGGGTCCTCGGGGCCTGTCATCGAGCATCCCTTCTCCTTCGCGTACACTATGTAGTCGATGATTTCCTGCGTGATTCTCTCACCGGGCGCGAGGATAGGTATTCCGGGCGGATAACTCATCACGAACTCCGTACATATTCGTCCGTTGGTCTCCTTTATCGGTATCATCTCCTCCTTGGGAGCGTAGAACGCCTCCTGCGGACTCATCACGACCGAAGGATTGATGTACTCATGGTCGAGCAGTCCGCTACGGTCACGCTTGTAACGCCGCCTGATGTCATACAAGGCACTGACCAGCCGCTCGATTTCCCTCATCCTGTCGCCTATGGATATGTAGGCAAGCGTATTGCCTATGTCACCCAGTTCCATCTGGATGTCATACTCGTCACGCAGGAGGTCGTACACCTCGATGCCGGCGAGTCCTACGTCGAGCGTGAAGACTGTCAGTTTGGTCTTGTCAAAATCGTATATGGAGTCACCGTTGATAAGCTCGTCGCCATAGGCATAGTAGTCGCCAATCTTGTTTATCTCTGTCCGCGCGTAGTCCGCCATCTCCACCACCTGACTGAACGCCTCCTTGCCCCTGAGGGCGAGGTTACGCCGTGAGATATCCAGTGAGGCAAGCAGCAGGTACGACGCGCTCGTGGTCTGTGTCAGGTTGATCACCTGTCGCACATAACCCGCGCCCACAGCTCCGTTGGTAAGCAGGATACTGCTCTGGGTAAGGCTGCCGCCCGACTTGTGCATGGACACGCACGACATGTCGGCTCCCGCCTTCATGGCTGACACTGGCATGTCCTCTCCGAAATAGAAATGGGTTCCGTGGGCCTCGTCCACCAGCACCAGCATGTTGTGCTCATGCGCCAGTTCCACTATCTTCTTCAGGTTGGAGCAGATTCCATAGTATGTGGGGTTGTTCACCAGAATGGCCACCGCGTCGGGGTTCTCCTCTATGGCTTTCTCCACCTGCGATATCTTCATGCCGAGGGCGATACCCAGACGGTTGTCCACATCGGGATTGACATAAATAGGTGTCGCTCCGTTGAGGACCAGGGCGTTGATGACACTCCGATGCACGTTCCTCGGAAGTATTATCTTCTCGCCTTTCTTCGACGCTGTCAGCACCATGGTCTGCACAGCCGACGTGGTGCCGCCGACCATCAGGAACGCATGTTCCGCACCAAAAGCCTCCGCAGCCAAGTCCTCCGCCTCCTTTATCACGGATATAGGATGACAAAGGTTGTCCAGGGGCTTCATGGAATTGACATCAAGTTCTACACACTGCTTACCCAGCAACTTCACCAGTTCCGGGTTGCCACGGCCTCTCTTGTGGCCTGGCACATCAAAAGGAACCACCCTGTTCCTTCTGAACTCTACGAGCGCCTCATAGATAGGGGCATAAGCTTGATTACCCAATTTCTTCTTCTGTTCGTTATGTCTATACCTTATTTATATATATTACCATGTCCTGTCATGCGTCAGCCACCCACAGGGCAGGCGCACGTTCGGGGCGCAAAGTTACAAAAAAAATCACAATCGGCGGACACACCGCAGGACAGATAAATGATTTTCAACGATAAGCCGCCGTCATTTTGTATCGGTCTTAGTCTGGAAGCGTTCGTTATTGACAATGAAACGATCATGCGTTCCCTCGCCAATCAGACCACGCTCGTCATCCACCCTAACCTTGAATGTCAGTTTGCGTCCGTCCACCTCGTGCAGTTCACACACGCACTTCACTTTCATCCCCAACGGTGTGGAAGCCACATGAGCCACGTCCACCCGTGTTCCTACCGTACCGCAACCTTCGTCCATATACGGCATCACACACTCCATGCACGTCTGTTCCACCAGTGCAATCATCGCCGGAGTGGCGTACACTCTCAACGTACCGCTCTTCACGTTACACGCCAGACTGTCCTCGGTGACAACCGACTCAATCTCGTGTTTCAGTCCTTTCGTAATCATATCACTCATTGTTTTTCACACTAAATATCGTTTTGCGGCGGCAAATATACGACTTTTTTCGCAAAACACTTTGTCAGTCCGAAAAAACTTCCTACCTTTGCAACCGCTTACGGAAAAGCAGGGGTAAAAGTCTGCGCAAACAGTCCGGGAGCTTATAAGGTTAGACTCGCTAGCTCAGTTGGTAGAGCATCACACTTTTAATGTGGGGGTCTTGGGTTCGAGCCCCAAGCGGGTCACGGTAAGTCGTCTGTTTACAGGCGACTTAATTTTTTTTACGCACATGCATTTACGAATACGTTTTGAACGGCAGACCTTCCATTATTTCCTCGAAGGTCTTCGAGATTTTTCTCTCAAACCATCCAGTTTTTCTCATTAAAATTTTCTTAGTATGGCGACACGTCACTCCACCTTCCATTCAAGCGTGTTCACGCCGTCCTTCAGTGCGAAGTTCATGCCGACCTTAACAACCGGTTTCGACTGCATCTTGAACGCGTCGGCATATTGCTTCGCCTCTATCTGGGCGAGAGCGTCCTCCACACTGCCGTTCAGTTTCAACTCCATCACATAGACGGTAGTCGCCGTTTCGAGCGTGATGTCGATACGCCCCTTGGCAGTGTGCTGTTCCACCTGTATACGGTAATTCGTGAGCAGGGCGAAGATAATGTACAACGTTTGTTGCCAGTGACCCTCATAGTTGGTGTTGTCGCAGTAAGGCACGGTCTCCAGGAAGTCGGCAAGCAACTGCAAACCACCGTCGATGTCGCTCTCCTCAAAGCAGACTGCGATGTCCGCAATCACCACCCTGCCATCGTCAACCCGAGAGTTCAGATAGCCGGGCAACAGACTGGCATACATTCCCGTCCTTATCTCTTTGTTCGGGAAATCAAGCGTATAGACATCACGCTGGCTGTCATAGTCCTTGATGGTGAGGTAGCCGCTCTGGTACAGCAACGGTGTAAGCGAGGTCATCGTCTCTGTGGCAGCATCGAACGAATATGCTGTCGCTCTCACTCGTCCAAGTTGGGACGGCAATACCTTGAACTTTCGCATCATATTAATAAGGTATGTGGGTGTGCCTGTACTGAACCAGTATGCGCCCAACTTGCCGTCGGCAAAACAGTTGAGCAAACTGAAGGGGTTGAACACGTCAGGCGAGGGCCACGTGAAGTGGTAGCCGTCGTACATGTCTGTTAGTTCCCGGATGGTGTCCTCACGGCTGAGTTCCAGTTTGGCGGCAAGCTCTTCGATGTCGTCACTCATCTGAGTAAGCATCTCCTCCTTCGTTATTCCACAGATGCCGGCATACGGATCGTCCATGGAGATGTTCTTAATGTTGTTCAGTTCACTGAAGATGCTCAGTTGCGAGAACTTAGTGATTCCTGTCATGAACACGAAACGCAACATCGGCTCGGCTGCCTTCAGAGGACTGTAGAAGTTACGCATCGTGTCGCGGAGTACAGGCAATTGAGTGTCCTCATGCACCACGTCCAACAGCGGAGCGTCGTACTCGTCGATGAGTATAACAACCTGCTTTCCTGTCTTACGGTACACGGTCTCCATAAGGTCGGTAAAGCGGATGTTGACATCCGGCTTGTCGCTACTGATGCCATATATACGCTCCTGCTTCTCGATGATGTCAAGGAGATACCTGTTCAGTCCTTCCTTGTCCATGTGCTTGCCCCTGCTCATGTCGAAGTGCAGCACAGGGTACTCCGTCCACTCCGTCTCCAACGCCTCTATGGCAAGTCCCTCGAACAAATCCTTGCGTCCCTCGAAGTAACTGTGGAAAGTGGAAACCAGCAGCGACTTGCCGAACCGCCTCGGGCGGCTCAGGAAGAAATACTTCCCATTCGTGTGTGTCATACGATAGACGTATTCCGTCTTGTCTATATAGAGGTTGTCAAGCCTTCGTATTTCCTCGAATGTCTGAATTCCTATTGGATATAATCTCGTTGCCATACCATGATAATTTATTCTTATACGCAAAGTTACTATAAATTCCCGGTTCCACCAAAGAAGCTGGGAAAGAAAATAAGAGTTTCGGGCTTATGTGACAAGAACGGCTGTAACAAACAAGAAAGGTAGGCATAGGCATCTGTAAGGCAAAAATTAACCGCCCGACCTTAGGCTTGTTGCTTAAAGTCGGGCGGTAGCTCTATGTGGCTATATTGTTCACGTTTCCACTCTATGGCTTTTTCCGTCAACCTGTATTGTTGGCGAGGATGATTTGGACTATCGGGATATTTGCGCTCTATAGCTCCTTCTTCGAGTGCAGGAAGAATATATTCCTTTCTAAACCTTGTCTTGTTCTTTACACTAAAATGCTCAATGATTTCCACCAAGGATGCATACTGCTCAGTCATAATATCAATGAGTTCTCGAACTTGGTACGAACTTGGTACGAACTTGGTACGAACTTGGTACGAACTTGAGTCCTGCTTGGATCCAACTTGTTCAGAACTTAGTCCCAATTGCATTCCCACAGGAGTCTTCATCGGGTCGGTTATAGGGC
>CAVBFD010000044.1:0-20938 GCA_963594655.1 Candidatus Methanomethylophilaceae archaeon | reverse complement strand
CTGATACTCATAACTAAGAGCAGCTTAGTAGTTGACATTCCACTGTCTTACCAACTCGAAAAGCGGAGACGATTTTCGCAGGTTTCAGTCTTTAAGACAACCGATTGGAACCACATAAACACCGTCTTTACGCCGGTAGGCGACGCTCCCGACGGCAGTGAGTATCATTTTGAAGGACGGATCGTTCATCCTGCCGGTATCTATCAACGACGCAAACTTATTGAGGGTCTCTGCCCCTTCGTCGATAAGTTTCTCACCGCCCAGCTTTATCTCCACCAGACCGTATCTGCCGTTACGCAGGTGGATGACTGCATCACACTCCAGTCCGTTGCTGTCACGGTAATGGTACACCTCTCCGTCCAGTGCCTGTGCGTATACGCGCAGGTCGCGTATGGCCATAGTCTCGAAAAACAGTCCCATGGAGTTGAGGTCGTTTACAAGGTCTTTTGGGCCGGCACCTACGGCTGCGGTGGCAATCGAAGGGTCTACAAAGTAACGCGTGTCACTGGTGCGTATCGCTGCCTTCGACCGGATGTTGGGGTTCCACGCCTCCATGTCCTCCACCACAAAAATCTTTTTCAGAGCGTCTATGTAGGACGACACCGTATCCACGTCCAGAGCATCGGTGTCATTGGCAAGCATGTCAGCCTTGATACCGGCAATGCCCACTTGTGTTCCCTGATGCCGTGCAAGGGAGCGCATCAGCCTACGGGTGCGTGAGCTGCTGCGGCTGATACCGTCCACGCGCGACATGTCCGCCTCTGTCACAGCCTCGTAGTATGCCGAAGCTGCCTCCAGCGCATATTCCGCCCCCAGCGTGGTGGCGATTGGCCATCCTCCACGGCATATGAGACGTGCTATGTCCTCTATCTGTAGCGACGCTTCCCCATAAATTGGAGAGTCGGGACAGTCGAACAACGCGCCGAGACTCACCGCCCCTGTGCTTTCCCCAGATTCCCACAATGACATTGGCCGCATCTTCATGGTCGTGATGCGTCCGGTGCCAGTATGGTGTATCTTGTTCCTCTGTTCCTTATCGGGCGGAACGGCAGATCCTGTCATGAGGAACTGCCCGATGCCCTTGCTGTGGTCAACCGCAAAACGCACCGCATCCCACAGTTGCGGTATCACTTGCCACTCGTCCAACAAGAGCGGTCGGTCTCCCTCCAGCAGGGCGCCGATGTTCATTTCCGCCAGAATCATGTTCTTGTTCAAGTTACTGGGGTCTGATATATAGTTGACACTCTTTGCCTGTTGTTCACATGTGGTGGTCTTGCCGCACCACTTAGGCCCTGCCACAAGTACAGCTCCGGACGATTTCAGTTTTTTCTGCAACACCCTGTCAGCGACCCTCTGTTTATATTCAAATCCTTCCATTTCCTACCCTATATACATTACTATTGCCACGACTGCTCGATACCGCCTACTCGCACGCTCTGTGCGAGACCTATAAGGCGAGCGGCTTCCATCACAGTCTTTCACATGCAAAGGTAGAAATTTTTACGCTGACAATCAAAGGTTTTTGATATTTTTCCGTGATTTGTGGATTTTTATTCCGTGGTTTGTGGGATTTTTATTCCGTGATTTGTGGGATTTTCATTCGGTGATTTGTGGAAAAAGAGGCAGTCTGAACCCCATTTCGGCAGAACCGTCCTGACCGGATATTCGTCTATTCCGGAAGGACACCTTATTATATATGTAGCAATTGTCTTCAATACAGCGGCAGCTGTAGCAGTGAGTAATACGGCACACGAAAACACCGAACGGCATCCATTAACCCCCTCCACACGTTGCAAACAAAACACTATTCCGTTGTTCTTCATGTTTTTACGAATAAAAAACCGAGAAAAATTTTTCGGTTTGGCGATAATATACTAAATTTGCACTTCGTTCGCCGCCAACAAAGGCAAGTTCCCCCTGCCGTAGCGGCTGACATCTAATAATATTAATGAATTAAAAAGATAGAAACAATGACTAAGGCAGACATCGTATTGAAGATCTCGGCTGAGACAGGAGTAGACAAGGCAACAGCACTGCAGGTTGTCGAGGCTTTCATGTCAACAGTGAAAGACAGTTTAGCGAACAATGATGAGGTGTTCCTCCGCGGCTTCGGTTCATTCATCCTGAAGACACGCAAGCAGAAGGTGGCGCGCAACATCTCAAAGAACACGTCAATGATAATCCCTGAGCACAAGATTCCGGCGTTCAAGCCGTCAAAGACCTTCTCAGAGGCGATAAAGTAAAATCACTTAATACATAAACAATTAAATTTTAAGGACTATGCCAAACGGTAAGAAAAAGAAGAGACACAAGATCTCAACACACAAGCGTAAGAAGAGACTGAGAAAGAACCGTCATAAGAGCAAGTAAATCCCACAACAGATGAGGAAATGACAAGCGAACTTATAGTCGACTCACAACCCAAGGAGGTGACAATCGCTCTTCTGGAAGACAAGAGGCTTGTCGAGTTCCAAAAGGAATCTTTAGGCACTCATTACTCCGTAGGGAACATCTACGCGGCCAGGGTCAAGAAAATAATGCCCGGACTCAACGCGTGTTTTGTGGATGTCGGTCATGAGCGTGAGGCGTTTCTTCATTACCAGGATTTAGGTTTACAGTTTCTCTCTCTGGAGAAATTCATTAAGCAGGTTTCAAGCGACCGCAAGAAACTCCCGCAGGTGGAGAAGTCCGGACTTCAGCCCGACCTTCCCAAAAGCGGACAGATAGAGAAGATTCTTGAGGTTGGACAAGAGGTACTTGTACAGATCACAAAGGAACCGATCAACACCAAAGGTCCACGACTGACCGGCGAGATTTCCTTTGCAGGTCGCTACCTTGTCTTAATGCCGTTCGCCGACAAAGTAAACGTATCGAGCAAAATCAAGAGTGCGGAAGAGCGCGCGAGGCTGAAGCAGCTGATCCAGAGCATCAAGCCAAAGAACTTCGGAGTCATAGTGCGTACTGTGGCGGAGGGCAAGCGGGTGGCGGAACTCGACAAGGAGCTGACCATCCTTCTGGAAAGCTGGTACGACTGCCTCAACAAGGTGCAGATGGCACAGTCGCTGCCGGTTCTCGCCCACGAGGAGACAGGACGCACGGTATCGATGTTGCGCGACCTGTTCAACCCCTCATACGAGTCGATACAGGTGAACGACCCCAAGGTGTACAAGGAGGTGAAGAAGTACGTCAGCCTCATTGCGCCGGAGAGAGAGAACATTGTCAAACTCTACAAGGGCAACATACCCATCTTTGACAATTTTGATGTAACCAAACAAATCAAATCGGGATTCGGCAGAACCGTAAGCTACAGGAAAGGCGCGTACCTGATTATCGAAAGTACAGAAGCACTCCACGTCATCGACGTGAACAGCGGAAACCGATCAAGGGGAGTCACTGGCCAGGAGGCCAATGCTTTTGAAGTCGACATGGGAGCCGCCGAGGAAATAGCCAGACAGTTGCGCTTGCGCGATATAGGAGGTATCATCGTCATCGATTTCATTGACCTCGACAAAGCCGAACACCGACAGAAACTCTACGAGAGGATGTGCGAACTCATGCGCAACGACAGGGCGAAGCACAACATCTTGCCTCTCAGTAAGTTCTGCCTTATGCAGATAACGCGGCAACGCGTACGTCCAGCCATAACGCTGCATGTGGAGGAGACATGCCCCACATGTCACGGCAAGGGAGTGATAAAGTCGTCATACCTCTTCGCCGAGTCGCTGGAGAATAAGATTGATTACATCGCGAACAATCTTGGAATGAAGAAGTTCCAGTTGTTGGTTCATCCTTATGTCCACGCATACATCAACCAGGGATTCCCTTCCCTGCTGGTGAAGTGGCGCTTCAAATACGGACTCGGGTTCAAGGTCATTCCGAGTCAGGCTCTTGGTTTCCTGCAATATGAGTTCAGGGACAACAAGGGCGCGGTGATAGACATGCAGGAGAAGGTGGAACCAACCACTTAGACAGGCTTCACACGGTGAAATGACATCAGTCCCGCCACCTGCGGGACATTCTGAAAAAAAAGTAACATATTAGGACAGGAGGGAAACCGCGGACGGTTCTCCTCCTGTTTTGATTTCATTTGGTGCCGCCACTGATACGGCAGGCGTTCTTCTTCACGAAGTCGGCCCACGACGACTTGCCCGCGGCGGGCGCGGGTCTGCCCATCTGGATGAAATGGCAGTAAGCCGCAGCCAGGGCATCCGTGGCGTCCAACTGGATGTGCATTATGTCGTCACTTATGTTGAGCATACGTTGGAGCATGTCGGCCACCTGCTGCTTCGAGGCGGATCCGTTGCCCGTGATGGCCATCTTTATCTTCTTAGGCTCGTACTCGGATATGGGGACATCGCGCTGGATGGCGGCACAGATGGCTACGCCCTGCGCCCTACCCAACTTCAGCATACTCTGCACGTTCTTCCCGAAGAAGGGAGCCTCGATGGCAAGCTCGTCGGGATGGTACGAGTCGATGATGCTCAACACCCTCTCGAATATCTTGCCCAACTTGAGGTAATGGCTGGCGTAGCGTTTCAGTTCAATCACACCGAAGGCTACCATCTCCGCCTTGTTGCCCCGGACCCTGAGGATGGCGTAACCCATCACGTTCGTCCCGGGGTCAATCCCCATCACTATCTTCTCCGTTCTTGCAGTACTGTTTGGCATCTGTGTAATCCCGGGGTTCAACCCCATTAAGAAAATTATGTTTGCGCAAAGTTACGACAAATTCACGGTTCAGCCAAGGGAGCCGGGGAAGAAAATAAGAGTCGCGCCATTGGCCGTAAACACACTTTCTTTCATTTTGGGACGGGAAAACACACTTTCTACCGTTCCTTTGTCGTAACTTTGCAGCGGCTAAGACGAAAAAGAATCAAGCGTACTATGGAACAGAAAGACTCAGTAATCATCCTGTCGGGCGGCATGGACAGTGTCACACTGCTGCACGACCGCAGGAACCAGATAGCGCTCGCAGTCACGTTCAACTACGGGAGCAACCATAACCGGAGGGAGGCGGAATGTGCGGCCTACCACTGCAGCCGGCTCGGCATCGAACATATAATCATACCGTTGGCATTCTTCAAGGACTATTTCAAGTCGTCCCTACTGGAGGGTGCGGACGCAATCCCCGAAGGCCATTACCGGGACGACAACATGAAGTCCACCGTCGTGCCGTTCCGCAACGGCATCATGCTCAGTATCGCTTGCGGCCTTGCCGAAAGCAGGGGACTGAGGAAGGTGCTTATCGCCAACCATTCGGGCGACCACGCCATATATCCCGACTGCCGCGCGGACTTCATCTCAGCGATGGCCGAGGCGATGGCACACGGCACCTACGCGAACGTGACTCTGGAAGCTCCGTACACAGGCATAAGCAAGACCGACATAGCGAAAATCGGCGCGCGACTTGGTGTGGACTACTCGAAGACCTATTCGTGCTACAAGGGAGGCGAGAGGCACTGCGGCAAGTGCGGCACCTGTGTGGAGAGAAAAGAGGCGTTGAGGGACGCCGGAATCGAGGACCCTACTGAGTATGAGGACCAAACCGTTTTGTAACACCAAAGGATATAAGGAATGTACTACGCGTCAAAGAGAATGGAGATTGCGGGAAGCCACAGGCTTACTCTGTCGTACGAGAGCAAGTGCGGCAACCTGCACGGACACAACTGGATAATAACGGTATACGTGAAGGCGAAGGAACTCAACCGGGACGGCATGATATGCGACTTCACGCACATCAAGGAGATGATACACGGGAAACTCGACCACGAGAACCTGAACGACATACTGCCGTTCAACCCTACCGCGGAGAATATAGCCAAATGGGTGACGGACCAGATTCCCGAATGTTACAAGGCCTCCGTAAGGGAGAGCGAGGACAATATCGCCGTCTACGTGTCGGACGACGCTGACGAAGGCGACGCGCTATGAGGGTGAACGAGATATTCTACTCCATCCAGGGAGAGGGCGCGCGTTCGGGTGAGGCGGCAGTCTTCATCCGTCTGTCGGGCTGCAACCTCAACTGCGCTTTCTGTGACACGGAACACCAGTCCTACCGGGAAATGACGGAGGAGGAGATAGTCGGGCAAGCCGCCGCATACCCGGCAAGACTGGTGGTCATAACCGGGGGCGAACCGACACTGCAACTCACGGAATCGATCGTTGACAAGTTGCACTTGGCAGGAAAGACGGTGGCGATAGAGACCAACGGCACACGGCCTGTGCCCGGTAATGTGGACTGGATAACAGTGTCGCCGAAAGCCGCGTTCTTGGGCGAAAAGGCAAGGCCTGTCATCAAGAACGCCAAGGAAGTGAAGATTGTGATTGACGACATCCACGAGTACGAAGACCCCACATTCGGCATCAAGGCGGATTATTATTGCGCACAGCCCTGCGACACCGGAGACGATACACGCAACAGCGACATCATCGGCCGCTGTGTGCGGTTCGTCATGCAAAACCCTCAATGGAGACTGTCAATCCAGACACATAAGATTTTAGGGGTGCGCTGAAGACTGTCGCCCCCATCACCCTACTGTTCGCCTTTCCCTCCAATCTTGTCTATTATTTTATGGAACTGCTCCTTTATAATACGGTTGGTGCGTTCGCCTGTCTCTATCAGTTCCTCCGAACGCATACGCATCATCCGCATCTGCTCGAGAATCACGGTCTGTATGTTCTCAGTCACCGGGGTCTTGCCTTCCTCTTGCGGACACACGCAGTAGAGTCCGTCCTGCACGATGGACACCTCCACCTCCGCGTCGGTCTCCATCGGGTCTCCGTCGAAATGCACCACACCGGGACGCTGACGGTGGACAGTGAGACTCCTGCACCGGAAGGTGCTGACGCAGTTGCTGTCGCCTAAGTTGCCGTTCAAGAGTTGCAGGGCTATCTGGGGCGCGTCAATCACGGTGAAGGGCTTGATGATGGTGACATCCAGCAGTCCGTCCCTCACCGACGCCCTGGGGGCTATGTAGAAGTTGTTGCCGTACTGCGAGGCGTTGGCGCAGGAGATGAGGAAGGCCTTCTGCACGATACGCTCCTCCTTCTCCAGGGTCATGTCGATGGCGTAGGTCTCGGGGTTGTACTTTAGTCCCGCTGTCAGCACGTTCTCCACATAAGCCAGTGGACCGCGCGTCTTCGACTTCGCGAACTTCTCGGAAATGAATGCGTCGAACCCCACCCCACAGGTGCAGAAGAACGGATGGCCGTTGATCAGTCCGTAGTCCATCTTGCTTATCTCACACCTGTTAATGAGTTCGATGGCCTTTACAGCGTCCAAAGGGATATGCAGATGGCGGGCGAGTCCGTTGCCCGATCCGCAGGGAATGATGGCAAGGGCGGTGTCCGTCCCCCTGAGAGCGCACCCCACCTCGTTCATCGTGCCGTCGCCGCCGATGGCGCATACGATGTCGGCGCCGGAAGCCACAGCCTCTGCGGTGATTTCCTTGGCGTGTCCGGCATACGCGGTCTTCCTCACCTCGTAGGAAAACCTGTCCTTGTCGAGCCGCTTCTCAATCTGGCGGAGAATCAACTTCTTGCCGGTGACTCCCGATATAGGGTTATATATAAAGACTATCTTCTTTTGCTGCATGGAAGACCACGTTGAATTTAGGCTGCAAAAGTAAAAAAAAATGACGAGCGACAAGCCCTTTTGACAATGATTTTTTACCCTTGGGACTTTTTTCCGCTAAAAACTATTGAGAGTGAAAAGTTTTTTCGTACCTTTGCACCCTGTACGGATTATCATCGAACTGTACGGAATAAATTAGTAATAACAAAAAGAACGAGTGCCGGCGGTACGGTAGGGTTCACACCTTATATTATATACTGCCATGAAGTCTCCTTTGGGGTCATGCAGCGCTCAGAACAAATTATGGGTTTATTGCAAGAAAGATTTAAGGAGTATAGAGAGCCTCAGAAATATATGGAGGCTGGCATATACCCTTATTTTAGAGAAATCGACAGTCACCAGGATACTGAGGTGACTATGGATGGCAAGAGGGTCCTGATGTTCGGTTCGAACTCATACATGGGACTGACATACGACAAGCGCATCGTCGATGCGGCAATCGCGGCCATCAAGAAATACGGTACCGGTTGTGCCGGATCGCGTTTCCTCAACGGAACACTCGACCTGCACATTCAGCTTGAACACGAACTGGCAGAGTTCGTCGGTAAGGACGAGGCTCTGGTTTACTCCACTGGCTTCAGCGTCAACGCCGGAGTCGTGTCAGCTCTCACAGGGCGCAACGACTACATCCTGGGGGACGACAGAGACCACGCTTCGATAGTGGACGGCAGACGACTTTCGTTCTCCACGTTCTACCACTACAAGCACAACGACATGCACGACCTTGAGTCTCAGCTCAAGAAATGCCGTCCGGAGGCTATCAAGCTGATTGTGACAGACGGACTCTTCTCCATGGAGGGCGACCTCGCCAAACTGCCGGAGATTGTGGAACTGAAAAAGAAGTACAACGCAAGTATCATGGTTGACGAGGCTCACGGTCTCGGGGTGTTCGGAAAGAACGGACGCGGCACATGCGACCATTTCGGGGTGACGGACGACGTGGACCTCATCATGGGAACATTCTCCAAGTCGCTCGCTTCCATCGGAGGCTTTATCGCAGCCGACAAGGATACAATCAACTACCTGCGTCACACTTCGCGCACATACATCTTCAGTGCAAGTAACACACCGGCCGCCACGGCTGCCGCAATGGAGGCTCTCCACATCCTCAAGTCCGAACCCGAGCGCATAGAAAACCTCTGGGAAATCACCAACTACGCGCTGAAGGAGTTCAAGGACGCGGGATTCGAGATTGGAGACACCGAAAGTCCTATCATCCCACTCTACGTGCGCAACGTGGAGAAGACATTCGAGGTGACGAAGAAGGCGTTCGAGAAGGGCGTGTTCATCAACCCGGTAATCCCACCGGCTTGCGCCCCGCAGGACACACTGGTGCGCGTGGCCCTGATGGCGACACACACGAAAGAGCAGGTGGACCGCTGCGTGTCCGCACTCTCCGATTCGTTCAAGGAATTGGGTCTCTTCAAAAAACAATAAACTGCCACTGGCAGACACCAATAACAAAAGACTCTGGCATCGAGACATCACGTTTTGATACAGGGTCTTTTTCTTTACTACAGAAACAAAATGAGAATAGACATACTGACTGTGGTGCCGGAACTGCTGGACGGCTTCTTCGACAAGTCCATCCTCGGGAGGGCGCAGAAAAAGGGACTGGCGGAAATCCATGTACACAACATAAGGGACTACACGGAAGACAAGCACCGCAAGGTGGACGACTACCCCTTCGGAGGGTTTGCCGGCATGGTCATGCAGTGCCAGCCTATCGACGCCTGTATCTCAGCCCTCAAGGCGGAGAGACACTACGACGAGATAATCTTCGTGACACCCGACGGACAGCAGTTCGACCAGCCGATGGCGAACGACCTGTCACTGAAGGAGAACATCATCATTCTGTGCGGACACTACAAGGGCATCGACTACCGCATACGTGAACACCTCATAACCAAGGAGGTGAGCCTCGGCGACTTCGTGCTGACAGGGGGCGAACTGGTGGCCGCCTGTATGGCAGACGCCATCGTAAGGGTGATTCCGGGAGCCATTGGCGACGAGCAGAGCGCACTCTCCGACTCCTTCCAGGACAACCTGCTCGACGCGCCCGTGTACACCCGACCGGCGAACTACAAGGGCTGGCAGGTGCCGGACATCCTGCTGTCGGGCCACCAGGCGAAAATCGAGGAATGGGCGCTGCAACAGTCACTGGAGCGGACGGCACGGCTTCGCCCGGACTTACTGAACAACAATAAACTTTTATAATCATGAACAAGAAACTACTACACGTGGCACTGTTTGCCATATTTACACTAAACGCCTCCGCACAGCTGGGCCACAGGGAACTCACACTGGAGGACGCTGTGGGCGGATGGGGACTGATTCCACAGAACTACCCGTCAGAGGACTTCCCTGTGAGCGACAAGATCCACGCCATGCCCTACGAGACGGCGGCGATAACCGAAGGAGAATACTACAGTGCTGTCAACAGCGACGCTTCGTTCGCCCTCATATTCACCAACCGCCAGAGGGTGTGGAGATACGCCACACGGGGCGACTACTACCTCGTGGACCTGAAGACTAAGGAAAAGCGCAAGTTGGGCGCGTCACTGCCCGAGAGCAGTCTGATGTTCACCAAGTTCTCGCCCGACGGAAAGAAGGTGGCGTACGTGTCGAAGAACAACATCTACCTTGAGGCGTGCAGCATGACCGACACCAGGATAACCCCACTGACCACCGACGGATGCGACACCATCGTCAACGGCACGTTCGACTGGGTGTACGAGGAGGAGTTCGACTGTAGGGACGGCTTCCGCTGGAGCGCGGACAGCAAGAACATAGCCTACTGGCAAAGCAACACAAGCGGCACTGGGTGGTTCGACATCATCGACAACGTGAGCGGTGTCTACCCCACCATCCAACGCTTCCCCTACCCCAAGGCTGGAACGACCAACTCGGCGGTGCGCATCGGAGTGCTTGACGTGACCGCCGACGGAACTCCCACACAGTGGCTGGGAATCCCGGGCGACCGGCGCGAGAATTACCTGCCGAGGATGGAGTTCGTGCCTGGAACCAACAAGATTATGATACAGCAGATGAACCGTCCACAGAACACGAACACTGTATGGACTGCCACCGTGACTGACGGACACGCCACACAGCCGCAGGTTCTCTGCACCGACACCGACAAGGCATGGGTGGAGACCAACGACAACATCCACTGGCTGAAAGGAAACAAGCACTTCATCTTCACCTCCGAGCGTGACGGATGGAGACATCTCTACAGGGTGTCAGCCGACGGAAAGAAATGGAACTGCATCACCAAGGGCGAGTTCGACGTGGTGAGCGAGGTGGCGTTCGACGAGCGGAACGGCTACATCTACTTCTCCGCCTCACCCGACAACGCTACGGAACTCTACCTTTTCCGCACCAAGATAATGGGCAACGGCACGGTGGAGAACATCACAGCTATGTGCCACGGAGGAAAACCCGAGGCAGGACAGTACAGTTATGACTTCTCGCCCGAGTACGACTACGCCATCGAGACCTACTCGTCAGCCAACCACCTGCCCAAGTACTACATGCTGAAGATGGACGGGAAGGGACGATGGAGTATGGACCACCTGATGGAGGACAACGCCGAGGGCCAGAAGGTGTGGGAGAGCTACGGCTTCCCCAAGAAGGAGTTCGTGAAGGTGAAGAGCGGAGACCTCATGCTCGACGCATGGATCATCAAGCCAGTGGACTTCGACCCCACGAAGAAATACCCGGTAATCGACTATGTGTACGGAGAACCGGCGTCAGCCACCGTGCAGAACAGTTGGAGTCCTGAGATGTTCTGGCATTACCTCGCCAACCAGGGCTACATCGTGGTGAGCGTGGAGAACAGGGGAGCCAACTGCCCGAGAGGACGCGAATGGAGGAAGTGCATCTACGGTGAAGTGGGTGTGGCTGCGAGCGAGGACCAGGCGAACGGAGTCATGGACCTGTGCCGCCAGTTCGAGTACATGGACTCCACTCGCATAGGCATCACAGGATGGAGCGGAGGCGGAGCGCAGACCCTGAACAGCATGTTCCGCTACCCCGACGTGTTCAAGACCGGAATCGCCATCGCCTTCGTGTCCGACCAGCGGCTCTACGACACCATCTACCAGGAGCGTTACATGAACACTCCGCAGAACAACCCCGACGGCTACTTCCGCGGCAGTCCCATCAACTTCGCCGAGGGACTGAAGGGCAACCTGCTCATCATACACGGCACGGGCGACGACAACGTACACTACCAGAACACGGAGATGCTGGCGAACAGGCTCATTTCACTGGGAAAAGTATTCTACCAGGTGAGCTATCCGATGCGCACGCACGGCATAAGCGAGGGACGCGGAACAAGCCTGCACCTGCGCAAAACCATCGTGGACTTCTGGAAGAAGTATCTCTGATACATCCCATAACGAGTGGCGGAGAGGGCAACAAGGCATTGGAATACATTGAAATACAAAATAATTTACAATTTCTGCAATCTCCGCTTTGCAATATCAACCATTTGTTGTACATTTGCATAAAATTTTGATTTGTGTCGAAAGACAGTGTAATAAACAGATAACAAGATTATATATGGAGTCATTTTTCCGCACGCACAGCTACTTGGTAAAGAACTTGAACGCTCCTGTGCGCAGAGATTTGATGGACGAGATTGACTGGAAGAAACGCATGATAGGAATCAAGGGCGCGAGGGGCGTGGGCAAGACCACCTTCCTGCTGCAGTACGCCAAGGAGCATTACTCGCCCGACGACCATCAGTGTCTCTACATCAACACAAACAATTTCTACGTGCAGAACATCGGCATCTCTGAGTTTGCCCACGAATTCTACCACAACGGCGGCAAGGTCCTGCTGATTGACCAGGTGTTCAAACAGCCCGACTGGAGCAGGCAACTGCGCGAATGTTATGACCGTTACCCGGGACTGAAAATCATCTTCACCGGATCGTCGGTCATGAGACTCAAGGAAGACAACCCGGAACTGAACGGCATTGTTGACTCCTACAACCTGAGAGGGTTCTCGTTCCGCGAGTTCTACAACCTGCGCACAGGCAACTATTTTCCGTCATACACACTGGACGAGATTCTGGCGGACCACCAGAAGATAGCGGCGCAAATCGTGGAGAAAGGCAATCCGCGCGACTATTTCCAGGAGTACCTGCACCACGGGTTCTACCCCTTCTTCCTGGAGCAGACAAACTACTCGGAGAACCTGCTGAAGACAATGAACATGATGATTGAGGTGGACATCCTCCAGATCAAACAGATTGAACTGAAGTACCTGCCGAAAATCAAACAGATGTTCTACCTGCTGACAAACAGCGGAAGCAGTGTGCCTAACATCAGTCAGTTGGCTGTGGAACTGGGAATGTCGAGAGCCACTGTCATGAACTACATCAAATACCTCATGGAGGCACGGCTCGTGAACATGATTTACGCGAGCGGAGACGAGTTCCCCAAGAAACCGGCGCGCGTGCTGCTCCACAACTCCAACCTCATGTACAGCTTCTATCCGCAGAGATTCGACGAGCACGACGTGCTGGAGACCTTCTTCTGCAACACCGTCTGGAAAGACCACAAGGTGAACAAGGCGGGCAACATCTGCTCGTTCCTCATCGACGGAGACCAGGAGTTCCGCGTCATCGAACACGGCACAAGGCAGAAAAGCAAGTCGAAGGTCATATTCGCGGTCAACCAGAAGGACGTTGGCGAGGGCAACCTCATTCCGCTGTGGCTCTTCGGGTTCCTGTACTGACAGACACGGCGCAAAGGACGTATAAAAACTTGAGACGTATAAAGACTAAAGGCCAAATTGACCAGTTATAACGACCAAACAATAATTTCATTCATACAACTTAATCAGAATATGGCTAAAGAGAAAAAATTCATTACCTGTGATGGTAATCAGGCAGCCGCACATATCGCGTATATGTTCTCAGAAGTGGCTGCAATCTACCCCATCACCCCATCATCGCCTATGGCGGAGCATGTGGACGAATGGGCTGTCCAGGGCCGCAAGAACCTGTTCGGAGACACAGTACTCGTACAGGAAATGCAGTCTGAGGCAGGCGCCGCGGGCGCAGTCCACGGATCTCTTCAGGCCGGAGCCCTCACCACTACATTCACGGCGTCACAAGGACTTCTCCTCATGATTCCCAACATGTACAAGATTGCCGGTGAGTTCCTCCCGTCTGTATTCCACGTGTCAGCACGTACGGTAGCGTCACACTCGCTCTGTATATTCGGTGACCACAGCGACGTGATGGCTTGCCGCCAGACAGGTTTCGCAATGCTTTGCGAAGGGTCTGTGCAGGAAGTCATGGACCTCAGTGCGGTAGCCCACCTCGCGGCACTGAAGACACGCGTTCCGTTCATCAACTTCTTCGACGGTTTCCGCACCTCACACGAGTATCATAAAATCGAGATGATGGATATGGAGGACATCCGTCCGCTCGTCCCGATGGACAAGGTGTCCGAGTTCCGTTCACGCGCCCTCTCTCCGGAGCATCCTGAAGCGAAGGGTATGGCAGAGAACCCTGAGACTTTCTTCGCCCACCGCGAGTCATGCAACCCGTTCTACGACTCAGTGCCTGAGGCTGTGGAGGAGTACATGAAGGAGATGTCAAGAATCACCGGACGTGAATACAAGTTGTTCTCTTACTATGGAGCTGAGGACGCTGACAAGGTAATCATCCTCATGGGGTCAGCCACCGAGGCGGCGCGCGAGGCCATCGACTACGCCAACGCCAACGGCAAGAAGTACGGTATGGTGTCTGTACACCTCTACCGTCCGTTCTCTGTGAAGCACCTGCTGAGCGCAGTGCCTAAGACAGTGAAGCGCATCGCGGTACTCGACAGGACCAAGGAGCCGGGCGCGAACGGTGAGCCGCTCTACCTCGACGTGAGGGACGCGTTCTACGGACAGAAGGACGCTCCAGCCATTGTCGGCGGACGCTACGGACTCGGTTCATGCGACGTCACTCCTACAATGATACTCTCCGTTTACGACAACCTCGAACTGCCTGAGCCGAAGAACCACTTCACCTTGGGTATCGTGGACGATGTGACCTTCCGTTCTCTCCCCATCGAGGAGGAGAAGGCGCTGGGCGGCGAGGGCATCTTCGAAGCCAAGTTCTACGGACTCGGCGCCGACGGTACTGTGGGTGCCAACAAGAACTCGGTGAAGATCATCGGTGACAACACCGACAAGTACTGTCAGGCTTATTTCTCATACGACTCAAAGAAGTCGGGCGGTTTCACTTGCTCCCATCTCCGTTTCGGTGACCAGCCAATCCGGTCCACTTACCAGATAAAGACTCCGAACTTCGTGGCTTGCCACGTGCAGGCTTATCTCCGCATGTATGACGTGCTGCGCGGTCTGCGCCAGAACGGCCAGTTCCTGCTGAACACCATCTGGGAGGGTGACGAACTGGTGAAGAACCTGCCGAACAAGATAAAGAAGTACTTCGCTGAGAAGAACATCACCGTATACTATATCAACGCCACAAAGATAGCGCAGGAGATTGGACTCGGTAACCGTACCAACACCATCCTCCAGTCTGCCTTCTTCCGTATCACAGGTGTGATTCCTGTAGACCTCGCCATCGAGCAGATGAAGAAGTTCATCGTCAAGTCTTACGGCAACAAGGGCGAGGACGTGGTGAACATGAACTATTCGGCTGTTGACCGTGGAGGCGAGTACAAGACCCTCGCTGTTGACCCTGCATGGGCAAAGCTCCCGGACGACCCTGAAGTGAAGAACGAAGACCCTGAGTTCATCAACAAGCTCGTGCGTCCTATCAACGCGCAGAACGGAGACTTGCTGCCTGTATCCGCCTACAAGGGATACGAGGACGGCATGTGGGAACAGGGTACCGCCGCTTACGAGAAGCGTGGTGTGGCTGCGTTCGTTCCCAAGTGGGACGCTGCCAACTGTATACAGTGTAACAAGTGTGCGTTCGTTTGTCCCCACTCTTGTATCCGTCCGTTCGCCATGGATGCCGACGAGGCCGCCGGTCTCAACGCCGACAAGACGGAAATCAA
Organism: Candidatus Methanomethylophilaceae archaeon; assembly: GCA_963594655.1. Classification (GTDB taxonomy): domain Bacteria; phylum Bacteroidota; class Bacteroidia; order Bacteroidales; family Bacteroidaceae; genus Colivivens. The sequence goes on along the minus strand of CAVBFD010000044.1, from coordinate 5,269 downwards.
GGCTCCGGCTCCGCTCAAGGGAATGCAGTTCCGTATTCAGGTGGGCGTACTCGACTGTCTGGGTTGCGGCAACTGTGTTGACGTTTGTCCGGGCAACAAGGGTGCGAAGGCCCTGAAGATGGTTCCGCTGGAAGGCGAACTGGGAGAGGCGAAGAACTGGGAGTACTGTGTTAAGCAGGTAAAGACGAAGCAGGATCTCGTGGATGTCAAGTCCAACCCGCGTCTCAGTCAGTTTGCCACTCCACTGTTCGAGTTCTCCGGCGCATGCTCAGGTTGTGGCGAGACTCCGTATGTCAAGTTGATCTCACAGCTGTTCGGTGACAGGGAGATGGTTGCCAACGCTACCGGCTGTTCTTCCATCTACTCCGGTTCCATTCCGTCAACTCCGTATACCAAGAACGAGAAGGGACAGGGCCCGGCATGGTCGAACTCCCTGTTCGAGGACTTCTGCGAATACGGTCTCGGTATGACCATCGCCAACAAGAAGATGCGCGCCCGTATCGTGGACATTCTTGGCGAACTCATAGCCAAGGACAGCACTCCAGCTGAATTCAAGGAGGCTGCCAAGGAATGGATTGACGGTAAGGACAGCGCCGAGGCTTCCAAGGCTGCGGCAGCCAAACTCAATCCGCTCATCCTCAAGGGCCGTGAGGCTGGATGCGAGTACTGCAGGCAGTTGTCTGAACTGGCGCACTACCTCGTGAAACGGTCTCAGTGGATTATCGGTGGTGACGGCGCCGCTTACGACATAGGTTACGGCGGTCTCGACCATGTGTTGGCTTCGGGTGAGGATGTGAACATCTTCGTGGTGGACACTGAGGTCTACTCCAACACAGGCGGTCAGTCATCCAAGTCTACCCCACTCGGCGCAATCGCACAGTTCGCTGCCGGCGGCAAGCGCATCACCAAGAAAGACCTCGGTCTGATGCAGACCACCTACGGTTACGTCTATGTGGCACAGGTGGCTATGGGCGCTGACAACGCACAATGTCTCAAAGCCATCCGTGAGGCGGAGGCTTACCCGGGTCCGTCACTCGTCATCGGTTACGCTCCATGTATCAACCACGGCCTGAAGGCCAAGGGCGGTATGGGCAAGAGCCAGGCGGAAGAGGCTAAGGCTGTGGAGTGCGGCTACTGGCATCTGTGGAGGTTCGACCCGCGTCTCGCCGAGCAGGGCAAGAACCCGTTCCAGCTCGACTCAAAGGCACCTAACTGGGACAACTTCCAGGCGTTCCTCGACGGTGAGGTGCGTTACCTGTCACTCAAGAAGGCGAAGCCGGCTGAAGCCCAGGAGTTGTTCGACGCTTCCAAGAAAGCGGCGCAGCACCGTTATGCCACTTACGTGCGCATGAGCAAGCTCGACTATTCTGTGGAATAAGGGTATTCAAACTATATTGTAAAGCCAGACAGGTCTGCGTGACCTGTCTGGCTTGTTTGTTTACAGTTTCACGCATTTTACTTGGTAGTCTGAAAGAAACAGCGTAAATTTGCAACAAATTAATCTATTGAATCTATGACAGCATTTTGTAAAGAGACCTACGCGCGGCGTAGGGCTGAACTGAAGAGGAAGGTAGGCGGCGGACTGATCATGTTGTTCGGTAACAACAACGCGCCCGCCAACTATCCAAGCAACGCGTACACGTTCCGTCAGGACAGTTCTTTCCTCTATTATTTCGGACAACAGCAGGAAGGACTTGTGGGTATCATCGACGTGGATGAGGACAAGGAATACCTCATTGGAGACGACGTGGACATAGAGGACATCATCTGGACTGGATTCGTGCCTTCGATTCACGACCTGGCAGAGGAGGTGGGCGTGGGAAATTCCGCACCGACATCGGCACTGCAGTCTATCGTGGACAAGGCTAAAGCCAAGGGACAGGAAATCCATTTCCTCCCACCCTACCGCCACGACATCATGATTCAGATTGGTGACCTTCTCGGCATCCATCCGTTGAAGACCAAGGAAGCGGCTTCGGTGAAACTGATAAAGGCGGTGGTGGACATGCGTGCAGTGAAGTCGGACGAGGAAATAGCGGAGATTGAACGCGCCATGGCCATCGGGTACGAGATGCACACCACGGCTATGAAGATGTGCGCGCCCGGAGTGACGGAGAAGGAGATTGCGGGAGCTATGGAAGGTATCGCTTGCAGCAAGGGCAGTAAGGTGTCGTTCCTCTCCATCCTCACGATGCACGGAGAGATATTCCACGGCAATCCGTCGCTGCGACCGCTGGAGGCGGGCAGACTGATGCTGTGCGACGCCGGAGCGGAGACGGTGAACAACTACTGCTCGGACAACACCCGTGTGACTCCTGTAAGTGGCCAGTTCACACAGAAGCAGCGTGAGATCTACTCTATCGTGGAGGCTTGTCACGACCTTGTGATAGAGACCGCCCATCCGGGAATGAAATGGATGGACATGCATCTGGACGTGTGCCGTCTGATGACTGAACGTCTGAAGGAACTGGGACTGATGAAGGGCAATGTGGAGGATGCGGTGGCTGCCGGAGCACATGCCATGTTCCTGCAACACGGACTGGGACACATGATGGGAATGGATGTCCACGACATGGAAGGACTGGGACAGGTGTATGTGGGCTTCGACGATGAGGTGAGACCGTCTGAACAGTTCGGCACCAACTGTCTGAGATGCGGACGGCGCATACAACCGGGATGGGTTCTGACTGACGAGCCGGGTATCTACTTCATCCCGGCGCTGATTGACAAATGGAAGGGAGAGGGACTGCACAAGGACTTCATCAACTACGACAAGCTGGAGACTTACCGTGACTTCGGCGGCATCCGTATCGAGGACGACCTGCTCATCACTGACTCAGGATGCAGGGTACTCGGAGAGAATATCATTCCGTACCATGCAGATGATGTGGAGGCGTTCATAGCAAGATGAATGTGACACGTATAAACGGTAAATCAAGGACGTATAATAATCAAATTAAACCAAGATACACAATGAGAAAACCAATGACATTGGTGCTGTTTTTCACAGCGGCACTGACATTCGCTCAGTCTGGTGACCAAGAAGAGGACGGTTACAAATTCCAGACTGTAAAAGAGATTCCCGTCACGTCTATAAAGAACCAGAACCGTTCGGGTACGTGCTGGGCTTATTCAAGTCTTGCCTTCTTTGAGGCGGAACTGCTGCGTATGGGCAAGGGTGAGTACAACCTCTGCGAGATGTTCCTCGCACACAAGACCTACGAGGACCGCGCCAAGGCTGCCGTACGTCTGCACGGTGACATCTCCTTCACTGAGGGTGGCAGTTTCTACGACGCAGTATACTGTATGAAGAACTACGGAATGATGCCCGAGGAGGCGATGCCGTTGCCCGGAACCCTTTACGGAGACACACTCGCCAACTTCACGGAGTTCTTCCCACTTGCCACAAGCTATGTTGAGGGTATCGCCAAGAGCGACTCGAAGAAACTCTCTCCGGCTTGGATGAACGGTCTGAACGGTATACTCGACGCTTACATCGGCAAGATTCCCGAGACATTCGAATACAAGGGAAAGACCTACACCCCACAGTCGTTCCAGGAGAGTCTCGGACTGAACCTCGACGATTATGTGTCCCTCACTTCATACAACCACCATCCGTTCTACGGCAAGTTCATCATCGAGATTCAGGACAACTGGAGATGGGGCGAGAGCTATAACCTGCCTATCGACGAACTGATGGAGGTGATGGACAACGCCATCAGAAACGGCTATACCTTCGCATGGGGTTCAGACGTAAGTGAAAGTGGATTCACACGCAGCGGACTTGCAGTGTTCCCTGACACTGAGGACAAGAACGTGGACCTCAGCGGAAGTGACATGGCTCACTGGCTCGGACTCTCGTCATACGAGAAGCAGCAGGAGGCTATGAACAAGCCATGCCCAGAGAAGTCATACACCCAGGAGGAGCGTCAGCGTGATTATGACAACTGGACGACTACCGACGACCACGGTATGCTCATCTACGGAATTGCAAAGGACGTGAACGGCAAAGAGTACTTCATGGTTAAGAACTCATGGGGTAACTACGGCAAGTACAACGGCGTGTGGTATGCGTCAAAGCCTTTCGTCCGCAACAAGACAATGAATATCCTCGTACACAAGGATGCCGTTCCAAAGAACATCAAGAAGAAACTCGGTCTGAAATAAGGGCAGGTTCTACGGTTAGAGAAAGAAATCTGACCGCCATATACAACGAAACATCCGCATGGCTTTTTGTAGCTATGCGGATGTTTCGTTATTGGATGTTATCGGTTAGATAACTAATGTGTATAGCATAATCAGAACGTAAGATTTATAGGATCTTGCCATACGTCATCTACCGTAAAGGAAAAGCCATCTGTGTTAGTCCAGGAAAAAAGAGCACCTTCACAAGTTGTAATGCAGTTTGGTTTCACCTGAACGTCAGACAAAGTCTTAGAGCATACAATATTACCATCTATATCCTTGAAATTAGCTACGACATTCACTTTAGTATCATTTGATGGAAGAAACAACAAAACATTGTAACCATTTTTCTCTTTATTTGCAGCAGATGAGATGTCAACGATATTAGTACGTTCTGTAGTTGTTGAAGAAATACCTGTTGACGGATTAAAACTTGTAGAAGATCCTGTTATCACAAACTCCAATGTAGTGAGATTACTAAGTTGTGTGTCTGTAGCCTGCAGTACCAACTTACTCGTAACTCTCTTGAGAACCAGACTATAGCTATTGCTATTCTCATTCACAGAAATTTCTTGTGCTACTGAATAAGTCATTGGCACTTTGTCACCACCGAAATCTACTTCTGAATCAGATTTGATTGTCGCATGGACACTACACTTATGACCTATCGCTACGACCTTATAAGAACCGTATGGAACCTTTTCTAAAGAGATAACGCCAAAGGAATTGTCAGTAGAATCCTGCTCTATAGTCTTATAAAGAGTATACGCATTGTTCTTCTTATAGAAGATGGCAAAATCGAATTTGGTAACAGTAGAGGACAGAGTGGCACGAGTCATCGACTCAGACACTTGTGGTTGGAGACTGAACGTGATGTCAGCGAAGCCTTCACCTTCATCAGACGCTACTGAAAGTTTCTCACACGAGATGATTGCAAACACCGCCAACAGAGTGGCATAAAGAAAGTACTTTCTCATAACTTGTTGTATTAAAAGATTAATAAAAAACGAGTCTCCAGAACATTAGATTCAGAAGACTCGTTGTATTAAAAAAGGCGGCGACCTACTCTCCCACATTGCAGTGC
>CAVBFD010000043.1:0-21852 GCA_963594655.1 Candidatus Methanomethylophilaceae archaeon | reverse complement strand
AGCGGAAGGCTTAACCCAAGGCAGAGCGGAAGGCAGAGCGGAAGGCGAAGCCGCAAGTAAGATTGCGATGGCTAAGGCAATGCTTGAAAAAGGAATACCTGTAACGCTGGTATCCGAGATAACAGGACTGCCAACTACCGACATTCCCCGTGATGTCAAGTAAAAAAAGGGTTCTTCCGCTTTATGGGCTTTCAGCCCGAGGTTTCACTCGGAGTGCCGCCCACAGTGAACAGATTTGTTACGATTACGTTGTCTTACCAACTCGAAAAGCAGAAGAACCCTTTTCTCTTGTGGAGTTGTCAAAATGAAATCCTGCACACGACACCCGTCTCCTGTTGCGAGGCATACGGAGAGAGAAACACGTTCTTCCGGTAACGCTTGGGGAAGAACACCTTTGTTACTGTGGGATAAAGCCAATAGGCAAGTTCCACACTGAGAAAGCCGATGCCAGCACCGGCAAGGACATCTGTCAGCCAATGGCGGTTGTTGTACATACGGAAAAAGCCTGTCCCTGCCGCCACCGCATAGCCCGCCACTCCAATCCACGGTGACACATCCCAATACTCACGGCGCAGGAGTTCCGCTCCCATAAAAGCCGTAGCGGTATGACCCGAAGGGAAAGAATTGCGTGTGGAACCGTCAGGCCGCTCCACCTTTGTGGCATATTTCATGGTATTGACCGTAACCCCCATCAACAGACCTGCCGTGCCGAGAAGTATCGTCTGGTCAACTGTGTCATGACGGCCTTTGACTCCGCACAGATCCAACGCATAGATTGCGGCGGTTGGCGCATACTGGGAGAAATCATCAACAGACAGTCTCCTGTCCACATTCTCCTGTATCTCCTCCCTTATCTCACTGTTATGGTATTTCAGCCAGTCGCTTTCTATACCGATGACACCAATGCCCACCAGTGCCGCAGGTATGACAATCCGTAAAGGACGGACCCTGTAAGGATGACCTTCCGCTGACTGAACGGCTGTGCTGTCACTGTCCGCCAGCACTTGAGCGTGAGACTCCTCCGCCAGCGACAGGAATACAGACAGGACAACCGTCAACAAGACAAATCCTCTCATGGCTTCACATTCCCTCATCATAGTCTATTCCAGTCTGACCCTTCTTTCCGGAACCCTGACCGAAACGCCACGACAGTCCAACATAGAAGATGCGCGGATTGCGGCGTTTCTCCACTTTCTGTTTCAACTGCGGAGTGTCGAGCGTATATGATTTCCGGTAAGTGTCCAACAAATCGGTTACTGAAGCGAACAGCGACAACCCGACTGAAGGAATGTCATACTTCATCCCGAGGTTAATGCGGCAGTCAGCGTCGCGCCGTCCCTGCGGTACAAGTTGCGCGCCACGCAACCGGGCGTTCAGTTGTACGGTACAATGGCGCAGAGGATTTATATTGGCGTTAAGCAACGTACTCCACGAGAAAGTATCACGCCGCTTGCCGAACCCCAACCGGGCCGCATCTATCTGGTTGTAATACCCGTTGACATTCCAGTTGAGCGACAGCCAACTGGCGACGGGACAAATCCAGATGAGTTCCACTCCAGCGTTTTGACTCGTATTGAGGTTTTCCTTGGTGGTGAGAAGCACCCCGTCATCGATGTAACGCGACACTTCCGTAATCTGGTTGTACAGATACCTTCCGTAGAGGGTACTCATGAGCGACATGCCGTTGTCGGTGCGCCACAGCCATCCGACCTCCAGGGAATGTATCTTCTCAGGTTGCAAATCCGGATTGCCGGACTGAAGGCTCAAAGGGTTTATACGCTCCGCAAAAGGATTCATGTCACTGCCTTCCGGCCGGTTGATGCGCATACTGTAGTTCAGTTGCAGTTCATGATGCGCACCCATGGGATGCGAAACATGAAACGTGGGGTAAACATTCGCGTAGTGTTGGCGGGACGATTGGGAAAGGGTGATCAGACGGTTCTCTATGTCCGCATATTCACCGCGCAATCCGGCCAGCAGACTCCATTTGCCAAGATCAGCCTCTGTCGTGGCATAGACAGAGTGGAGAGTACGCAGGTGGGTAAAGTCATTGGTACGCCCGGCATCGGGAACGAACGACGTGCCGTTCCACGAAGACGTGTGGTAGTTCTGCTCTGCCTTCAGACACTCCAGATCATAACCTGCGGACAACTTTATCCGGGACGACAAATGGTGCAGCCAACTCAGTTTGCCCACCTGCAGATAATTGGCGTCCCACACACTTTCATTGTCCTTCATGTCACCGGCTGTACTCCGTGTGTCGTAGTGGTTCATCTCATCCTCCGACTCGGACGAGTAGGTGTAATCAATTCCCCACATGTTGTCCTCCCCATAGCTGTGGGTATGGCGCAAGGATACCTCACACATGTGTTCCTTGGCAAACGCGTCCCGGTTGCGCCGGTAGGAACTGATCGGTGTGCCGTCAAGCCCGGCGGTCTTCGACTCCATCCGCTCGTTACGCCGGAAGTTGCGGTTGATGTAACTGCCCGCCAGTTCCACAAAGTCGTGTTCCGTAAGGTTCGTATTCAAGCCCAACTGGAAAGAGTGTGACACAGGACGGCCCAAGCCATACGTTGTCTGGTTTATGATGTCCGTGGGCGAAGTACGGTTGTCCACTATCGTGCGGTCATAACGGTCACGTCTATAGGCATAGCCACCGGAGATGTTCCAGCCTTTCAGTCCACAGTTGAGGTTTACGCCTACATTGCCGCGTCCACTACTGCCGACACTGCCGTTCACCGTACCGTTCACACCTGTCTTCACATCCTTTTTCAGCACAATGTTTATTATGCCGCTCACACCGTCCGGCTTGTACTCTGCGGAAGGGTTGGTGATTACCTCTATCTGTTTTATGCTGTTTGCAGGGAGTTGGTTCAACACATCGCCCCGGGTCTTGGCGTTCATCATGGCAGACGGTTTGCCGTTGATGAGGATGGTCACATTGTCATGGCCTCGCAAGCTCACAGACCCGTCCATGTCCACTTCCACTGACGGGATATTCTGCATCAAGTCGCTTACAGACCCAGACGAAGCCATCACGTCCTGTTCCACGTTATACACCTTACGGTCGAGTCGCGCCACGAAGGCCGGTTCTCTACCCTCCACCACCACAGCGTCCAGAGTCTGCGAAGCGTCATCGATGTAGAGTGTGCCTACATCTGCCTGTTTTCCGTCAGACACGGTGAACACAGTAGACCGCACGGGCTTGTACCCCACAAAACTCCCCTCTATGTAATAAGGTGTGCCAAGTCCGACTCCGTTGAGCGCAAAGTGTCCGTCCGCACCGGTCATGCACCCGGTCACCACCCTTCCGGTTTCCGCCTCATGCAGGGCGACAGTGGCATATTCAACCGCCGCGCCAGTCGTCTTTTCTTTCATCTGTCCTGTTACAGTACCGCCAGTCTGTGCCGTGGCGCACTGTCCGATGAGGACAATCATCATAGTGAAAACAAGTTTTCTCATATAGCCTTTGCTTTTGTTTGGAATAACTGCGGCAAAAGTAAAAGGCGATTTTGCAGAAACTTTGAATTTCACGCATAGCCGTGACAATGTAACAGCTTTGTAACACGCCGCGCCACATGCGCGGAAACGTTTATTTGGAGAACGTCACGACGAACCGGTGTTCCCCTTCGGCAAACTCATACAGCACAGCCCACCCGTGAAAGTCACACACAGCCTTCACGATGGACAGTCCCAGTCCGTTGCCTGTCCGCCGCTTGTCGCCACAGGCGAAGCGACGGAACAAGGTGGTGGCATCCAGCGGTATGTTGTCCGCAGCAGCATTGCATACAGTGAGTCTACTGTCCTCCACGAGGATACGTATCTTGCCCCCAGGCGCAGTATGACGTATGGCGTTGACCACGAGATTTTTCAGAAGGGATTCCAACAAAAAGGCATTGGCGCGGACAGTGGCTGACGGAGTATGCCTGAGATCCGTCACATCGACGGTACAGTCCTGTCCCATGGCACCATACATTTGCAGCAAGTCAGAAACCAATGAAACGATGTCCACATCCTCGCGCACGGTGTATTGAGCATTGTCAATCTTGGCAAGCAGGAGCAGGTTGCGGTTCATGCCGCTCATGCGTGTGGTCAGCCTGTACAGGTCTGTCACTATCCGCATCTGCCTTTCGGTCAAGTTCTCCTGCATCAACAGGTCAAGATTACCGCGCATCACGGCGAGTGGGGTCTGTTGCTCATGCGAGGCGTTCTCCGAGAACTCTTTCTGTATGCGGAACGTCTCAAGGTCTTTCTGCATGAGACGGGTCAACGATTTGTTGAGACGGTCAAACTCACTGACATCTGTCTTCTTGAAATGAGGGATGTCGCCCTGTGCGAGGTTGAACCGCTCGGTCTTGCGCAGGGTGTCATCGAACGGCTGCCACAGACTGCGCATGGCAAAACGGGCGGCGAGACAGTAGGAAAGGCCGAGAGCGGTGAACACAAGCAGGAACTGTAGCATCACACCGGTCATTATGTCCTGTTCAAGATCCATTGCCGGGATTCCATGACCCTGCTCCACCGACTCGATGATATCCACTATGTCCTCGGCATAGAAATGACGTGTGATGAGATAGAACAGCGGTGCGGTCAGTATGAATACCGCCGCCATGCACAAGGCAAACTTCGCACGGGTCTTGTCAAGCAGTGTCCTCATCTATCGCATCCATTTATAACCCATACCATAATAAGTGCGGATACAGTCAGGCTCACCGGCGTCAGCCAGTTTCGCCTTCAGGTTCTTGATATGCGCATAGACGAAATTGAAGTCATCGAGCATGTCCGCCATGTCACCGCTGAGATGTTCCGCCATCGCGTTTTTCGACACCACACGGTTGCGGTTCTCGACAAGGAACAGCAACAGTTCGTATTCGCTCCTTGTGAGGTCTATGTGCCTGTCGCCCACCGCCACACTCTTCTCCAGAAGGTCGATGACGACATTGCCGCTTTCCAACACATTACAGCAGGTAAAGTTCCTGCGGCGAAGCAGCGCGAAGACACGCATTCCCAGTTCAGGCAAATGAAACGGTTTGGACAGATAGTCGTCCGCCCCGATGCGCAGCCCCTCCACCTTATCGTCTGTCGAGTCTTTGGCTGACACGATAATAACCCCTGTTTTCGGAGAAATCTGTTTGATTCGCCGCAGGATGTCGAGTCCACTGCCTCCAGGCAACATCAGGTCAAGCAGGATGCAGTCGTACTCGTACATCTCCACCTTCATCATCGCGTCGCTGAACGTGAACGACTGCTCACAAAGGTATTTCTCGCAACTGAGGTATTTCACGATGGACTCAGAGAGTCGCCTTTCGTCTTCTATAATCAGCAGTTTCATAATCAACTCTTTATTGTCATCAGTTCCCTGACGTCGGTGAGGTAATTGCCGCTGCGGTGATCACACTTCACCTTCCACGTCTGCTTGTCACCGCCCTCAGCCGCCAGCTGTATGGTCTTGAGTCCATAGCGGCGGTTGATCTCATCTATCTCCCTCATCAGCCTGGCGCGTTCGGGACGGTTGCGGATGGGGTCGAAGAGGTCGCCCCCGATGCTCTGGTTGGTCCGGATATCGCTCACGATGACACCCGACCGCTTGTAGAGGATGCCCTCGCGCCAGATGCTCCGCAGGGCCTGGACGGCTGCCTTGGTAATCTCCATCGTGTCGCTGGAGGCTACAGGAAGTGTGACCGTGGCGGAATTGGCGTACTGGGACAGGTCTTCACGGAAGCGGTTACTGGCAATGAAGACGGTCACGCTCCCGGCTCCAGACGCCTGTCCGCGCAACTTGTTGGCGCAACTGCCGGCAAAGGTGACAATGGAGGCTTTCAGTGAATCGAAGTCGGACACCATCCCGCCAAAGCTCCGCGACGTGCAGATAGTCTTCTTGCAAGCCACCTCCGCAGTGTCGATGCACGGCTGACCGTTCAACTCCAGCCATGTCTGTACGCCTGGCTTTGCAAGACGCGACCGCACCCACGACTCACTCTTGTCGGCAAACTCCAAGGGCGTGCGGATACCGTAATACTCCAGTTTGGCAAGCGTCTGTCGCCCGATGCCCCATACATCGGCAAGGGGAAAGAGACTGAGTGCCTTACGGCGTTTCACGTCCGTGTCTATCATGCATACGCCACGGTAACCCGGGTATTGCTTGGCGAACTTGCTGCCTATCTTTGCCAATGTCTTTGTCGGGGCGATGCCCACACTCACAGGGACATCCGTATAAAGCAGTATCTTGTCCTTCAACTTGCGCATCATATCCACGAGGTCGAAGTGCTGCCCATAGCCACGCAGGTCACAGAAACTCTCGTCGATGCTGTACTGCTCCACATGGCTGACACTCCCGCGCATGATGCTGACGATGCGCTTGCTCATGGCGGCATACAGCATCATGTTGGTGGAGAACACATGCACCTTGTTATGCATAACGATGTCCTTTACCTTGAAGATTGGGTCACCCCTGCGCAGTCCCGCCGCCTTGGCTTCGGGAGTGAGCGCGACGATGCACCCGTCGTTGCTTGAAAGCACAACCACAGGCTTCCCCTTCAAGCCCGGATGGAACACCTTTTCCACCGAGCAGAAGAAACTGTTGCAATCGACAAGGGCAAACATCCTTACAGTCTCGCTTTATGGATAACATACGTAACCACACCCCAGATGGAGAAGTCGTCATCCCCGGTCACCCGGATTTCCGGATAGTTGGGATTGGCAGGTATGAGCCACCCCTCCCCACCGTTGCGTTTCTCGAACCGCTTGAGCGTGTATTCACCATTGAGTTCACACACCGCCACTTCCGACGGCGAGGGGTTACGGTTGCTTTTGTCCACGATGATGAGGTCGCCGTCATGTATGTCAGCGTCAATCATCGAGTCACCTTCCACACGGATGAGGTAACTGGCATTGGGGTGCGGACAAATCATCCTCAGCAAGTCGATGTCCTGACTCCTCTCGTCGTTGTCGAGCGGAATGGGGAATCCCGCCTTGATGCCAAGGTCGAAGAAGGGAAGGCGCAGCCCCTCCATGCCTACAACCGGACAGACTGTCCCGATTTTGCCGAATGTCGTATCCTTGTCCTTGTTCATTTCCTCGTCTCCTAAACTTTCCGCAAAAATACGGATTTATCTTGACAACCGTATTACATTGTCAATATTTAACGCAGGGGAAAGTGTGGGCAACTGCTCTGCAAAGCCGGACAGAAGACAGTCACTCTAACTGGATTCTATCTAAATCGGATTTGAAAATTCAAGTCAATATAATAATGTCCTTTGATCTCATAAACGAAGCCAAAGTCACCCTTCTTGGATTTCTTTGTGCCAGACACGCCATTTTTGTAAATCAAGGCATTCTTCTCAGTTTCCGTCAGTTCCCTACCCTCTTTAAAAGCATTGGCCTGCGCCACAGCAACATCCTTCCGCACTCCTCTATCCGGACGGTCGAAGTAGGTATTCCCGAAGAGATAATTGCCGAAAATATCATCAGACATGGCACGGTAGTACAACATATCGCCATTTCTACCCACATCGATATAACCACCCGTCAGTCTCTTTCTGCCATTCCATATTGATGATGCAGTCATACCGGCAAAAGACGCAAAAAGGAAGTCTTTGAACTTGGCAGGATAAAACATTTGGGGATTTCTGACATTTATGGGATTTAATTCAACGACCTTGTCGCACACATCCTTAACATCAGAACCACATGGACCATAGAATGTGGCTTGTGCCAAGACTGCCTCACTCAGCACTTCTTCCATGCGAGAGTCAACAATTGCTATATTCTGTTCAAAAGTACGGTCTCTACATCCAACATATTTAAGCGAGTAACCATCTTTGATTGCTTTCAACATGTCAAGGAAAGCGTCGTGGGCATTAATTTGATGCATTGCAGCTTCATCGCATCCGATGACTTCAAAAGTAAAACCCGAAGTTTGAGAACAATTGAATAAAGTCGCGGGACGACCAATGTGGGATTTTATAGAAAAGCCCTCTGTAGTTCTGTAACGGTCAAGCGAATCCTCGCTGGTAATGATGACATCCGTTTTAGCTCCATACTTCTCTTTTGCAGAGTCGGAGAGATTCGCCTTAGGAGTGTCAATGCCCATAGATTCAAGAAACTCTTGGACATCCGCAACTTCAATTACCCTCGAAACTGCAAGTTCCTTGATGCTGTTGTATAACACCTGTGCATACTCTGACAACTCCGGCGCTGTCACCACTTTTATATCCTCCCCATCCTTAGACGCCTTCACACATGCAATGTTTGCCTCAACAAAACGCTCAAAGATCAACATCTTATCAGGCTCGTCCCTGATGATGTTTATGATGTCAATGTAAGTGGAATCGTCTTTTTTCAATTCTGAAGACGCTCCATATATACGGCCTTCACCAAGCAAACGCATGAACACATATGCTTCAGTCCATTCACCTCTATTGAATTTCCACACCGCCATACTACAACACATTTTTATCGTTTAATGATTTCAGCAACTGTGCGGCAGTTGCCTGAATGGCAGGAACAGCCACACTGTTACCAAATTGCTTGTACGCAGAAGCATCAGCGACTACAATCTTGAAATCATCCGGATAGCCTTGTAACCGGGCCCATTCACGTGGAGTCATTTTGCGCCATCCGATTTTGTTCACTTCACCTTTTATATGTGTTGTCGGTGTCAAATCCTTTTGGCGAAAATCAATGACGAGATTACATTCCCTTCCCATACCGCCTACAACAATGGCATGAGCTACACCGTCATCGGGTATAATGTCGTACCCGAATCCGTTGCCTTTCGCCTCGTGTCTTGCCTTGTGGCGTTTCAATGTATCAATGTAAGTTGTGGACAGATAGTACTTTGCAGGAACAGGATTCTCCTCCCTTACATCAATCCACTTCTTTGTCACTTCTTTTTGCTCCGGATACGTAAAGTCCTCTTTCTTTATGCCCAAATCTTTCCTGAAGCCCACGATGTATATCCTTTCACGGTGTTGAGGCACTCCAAAGTACATCGCATTGACAAGTTGGGGATCCGGAACGACATAGCCGACCTCATCAAGAGTGTTGAGAATCGTCTTAAATGTTTTTCCCTTATCATGTATCATCAACCCTTTGACATTTTCGAGGAAAAACGCCTTAGGTTGGTATCTTCGTAGTATTTCCGCGACATCGAAGAACAAGGTTCCTCTTGTTTCCTCAAACCCCAACCGCTTGCCGGCCAAAGAAAACGCCTGACAGGGAAATCCCGCACAAAGAATGTCAAAACCTTTTGGGATTCTGTTCTTTGTGCTTTCTTTTGTTATGTCTCCGAACGGCACATCACCATAATTGGCATAGTACGTTTTTTTCGCCTGTTCATCCCACTCGGATGAAAAGACACATTCACCTCCAAGGTTTTGAAAGGCCATTCTAAAGCCTCCAATACCGGCAAACAGATCGATGAATGTGAATTTAGGATTGTCCTGTGCCTGAAATGGAGCCTGAAACAAGTCGGGAAACAGATAGGACTGCATCCCTGCCACAGACTCAGCGACCATACCACAATCATGTTTACCGTTTATTCCTTTTATAAACTCATACCATAAAGAAAGGATGCCTTCCGCCTGTGTGGCATACGGAAGGATGATGCCCTTATCGCGCAATTTCAAGTAATGCGTCATTAGAGCCGTCTGGTCAATGAAAGAAATAAGTTCTCCATTTTCATCAAACGTCTCCTCCCCGTATATTTGGACTTTATCTGCTTTCCCCTTACAGAAATCAAATAAAGAGAATGTTGTTTTGCCTTTTATCATATTAACTTCCTTGGGTACGGCAAAGTTACGAATATTTCCCGAATGTCCATCATTGCTTCAGACAATTTTTCATTCATGCCACATTCCCGCATCTCTCCATCGGTATTTGGCGGTAAATACCTGCGGCCGGATTTGAACCGGCCCGGTTGGTGTCATGCCAGACACAGCACAAAAAAATTGGTGAAACCGTAACTACGATTTCACCAATCTACAACAACTCAACTGTTAATAACGCAGACGTTAAGAGATTCTCCTTGTCCACGATTGTGTCTTGATGTGAATGAGGTTATCTCAACCCATTCACGCTGACACTCACATTTCATTCTCTTCTTATATATTCTCATTACACTGGTGCGGTTCAGAGTTGCATATTGATTCCGCACCTTCCAATAATCTGGCTTCACAGCCACTGCACATTCCAATTTCTTTCGGCTCAATCAGTAGCACATTTTAATTTCCAGTTGAGCAACATTTCAATTTCTTTCCGGTTCGAATAACCGCACATCTTAATTCCTTCTTGGTCTAAATTTCTTTTCGGTCCTCTTATCACTTAGGGGTACTGAACGCCTCGTATGTCCCGTCGTCAAAGAATATGCGAACCTCCACAATCTGTCTCCGCCTCCGGCTGATGGCTTCATCCATCGATGACCTTATCGCCTCCTTTATTCCCAGCATATCCGCCGGCTTCACACCGTCAGCTACGGAAGCCTTACCCCTCGCGGGTTCGGCACACCTTTTGGAATAAGTGTCAGTAGACGACTCGGAGGCAAACAAGTCCAACGTTCCACCCGAGTACTGCTGCCCCTCCTGGCTCACCGTCTTCTCATCCTCCTTATTCTTATACATACTGCCCTCACCCATGAACACCCATTCAGGATTCAAATCAGGGAAAGCCGCCATAATCGACTTGAATATAGGCAGGGTCGGCTTGCTCCTCCCGCTTGTTATGTGCGATATGGTTGCCGGAGCTATGCCCGTGAGTTGCGAGAACTCCATATTGGACAGTGCCATCTCCTTAATGATAAATTCTATGCGTTCTTTATCGCCCATTGGTCTTTACCTGTTTCACTCATTCTTACTTTACCATATCCGTGTTCCACCGGGTGTAAAACCACCCGTTTCCGAAATGGTTTACAAAAGTAGACATAATTTTCCGACCGACCAAACAAAACCCGAACTTTTTTCTGAAAATAATTTTCGGTGTACGGTTCTATAATATAATAATGTATTACACAACCAAGGGTTACTATTTACAAAATCAAACATCAATGGTAAATCCAATTGAATTGACAGTGTTTAATTTAGATACTATATCATTGATAATCCACCAATTATCCTGTATCGGATTACTGTGTCATGGCTATACTATCCGATATTCATGCAAAATCGGCAAATACAGATGGATAATTCATTATACAAACACTTGTTATACATTGATTTTATGCGTGTTATACATTGTGATAATATAGTTATCACCTATGCATATACAAAAATACCAACGATTGTATGGCGAAATTAGGCGGTTCTTTATAATTGTAATGCCGAGATTACACCAATACAATTCTATTTTAGAAATCCCAACGGATTACTTTTGTAATCGATTGACGATTCTAAATCTAAATTGCCAAGTACTCCAGTTGGTGTCAGTTTGTATAAAACAAGCGGAAACGCCCCACCAACCTTTCATTTTACAGACTGGCATCAACAGACACAAACCAAGACACGCCACAAAAGCCGTAAAAGCGTTTTAATCCCCTATCATTCAAGTCATAGACACCGAAAAATCTTGTACAGTATTTTGGGTCTAAAAAAATTGGAGAGACAACAAGACACCCTTGTCAGAGCGTTCTCCGAGGTTTTCGGAAACGAGAAACACACAAAAACAGAACCGGGAAGCCATACGGCCTCCCGGTTTTACAATTTTCAGAGCCTTTTCTCCGTACAAAAATAAATGGGTCCCGACAGTCAATGAAGGATGAAGAACAGCAGCTCCTGCATAATCTCCCCGTCGGTGGCAGCCCCCTTCTCCACCCCTTTCAACTTACAGTCGGTCTCACGGATCTTCGCCAACACCTGCATAGTCTTCAAGGCAGTGTAGTTCCTCATTGCGGCCACCAAGTCCCTCGCCTGCCATGGGGAGATGCCAAGATGACCGGCTATCCCAGAATCACTGCGGTCGGGAGCATAGTACCCCTGCATCATACTTGAAAACAGATTGAAGAGGACAGCGAGAGTGGGGAAAGCCGGATTCGCCTTAGGGTTGGAATTGAAGTAGAACAAAATCTGGTTCGCCTTATACACGTCCTTGTTCACAATGGCATTCCGCAACTCCCAGTTGTTGAACTCGCGGCTGATTCCTATATTACGCTCCACCATCTCGGCAGTCACGTTCTTTGAACCCTCAGGCAGTGACACCACCAGTTTGTCGAGTTCGCCGGCCATACGGTTGAGGTCGGTGCCGATACAGTCGGCAATCATCATCGTCGCATTATTGTCGATGGTGACACCCCGCTGCTTCAGATAGTCGGCGACGAAGGCCGGCAGCGCGGAGTCCTTCACCTTCTGGCTCTCGAACACCACCCCATTCTTCTGACAGGCGGCCACAATCTTCTTCCGTCCGTCCACCTTTCCGTTCTTGTAGCAAATCACCAGAACGGTCGATTTGAGGGGATTCTGCACATAATTCACGAGGTCATCCAATTTGGTTAAATTCTGCGCCTCCTTAACAATCACCGTCTGATAGTCCGCCATCATCGGATAGCGTTTGGCGGTATTGATGATGTCTTTCACATCAGTCTCCCTGGTGCAGTAAATGACCATCTGGTTGAAGTCCCTCTCCTCCTCCTTCAGCACAGTCTCCGCCACACATTCGGATATGCGGTCGATATAATAAGACTCCTCCCCCATCAGCAGGTACACGGGACTGAAGTTCCGCTTGCGTATGGAGTTGACTATATCCTTGTATGTGGTGTTGGATGCAGTTGTCTTTGCCATATTGTAAGTGTTTTCTGTTCGTGATGCAAAGATACGACAAAGAAACGAGAAAAGAGCCTTGCATCACTGCAAAGCTCCCTCCAATAATCACAATTTATTAATTTAATCCAAAATGTATGCCGTCATAAAGAGATACACTCCAACCGTACACGCACACCTCATCCTGTGCGTCCATCCGTTCTTTCCTTCATTGGTTCTGCCTCCGTTTTCCCGCAGAGACATCTTGACTAAGGCATCTGGCAGGTCTTCTGACTCATCCTCAGGCAACTCCGTCTTCCCACTTCTCAGCAAGAACCACCTCTCCGGTCGTTCGTTGTCAGTCGAAACAGTGACTTTCATCGGTTGCCCTTAAAATAAGGACTCACAGCTACGGGTATAGTCGCAGATTTCCACTGCGTTCCCTTCTTAGTTCTCCACCAACGGGTGGTGTTGAAAACCAAATGCGCTGCAAAGTTAGCCATTCCCGTTGAAAGGGCAAAAGGAAAAGGGAATTAATTTCGGCAATCAGGCGATTTCTTTCAGTCCACCCACATGACATTAGGATTTTATTCGTAACTTTGTGCAGACAATCAAACAATAAAACCACTCTCAGAACATGAAACATTTCCTTGACGACAACTTCCTGCTACAGACAGAGACCGCACAGAAACTCTACCACGAACACGCGGAGCGCCTGCCGATTATCGACTACCACTGCCACCTGAGTCCGCAGATGGTGGCGGAAGACCACAGGTTCAATTCACTTACGGAACTTTGGCTCGGGGGCGACCACTATAAATGGAGGGCTATGCGCACCAACGGTGTAGACGAGCGTTACTGCACAGGCAAGGACACGACCGACTACCAGAAGTTCGAGAAATGGGCGGAGACACTCCCCTACTGTTTCCGCAACCCGCTCTACCACTGGAGCCACCTTGAACTGAAGACCGCGTTCGGTATCACCAAGATTCTGAACCCGGACACCGCAAAGGAGATTTACGACGAATGTACGGACAAGTTGCGCAATGACCCCCAGTACACCGCGCGCGGACTGATGCGCCACTATAACGTGGAGGTGGTATGCACTACCGACGACCCTGTGGACGACCTCCACTTCCACCAGGAGTACGCCGCGTCAAGGAACGAGGACGACCCCCACATGATTCCGGCATGGCGGCCCGACAAGGCGATGGCTGTGGAGTGTCCGCAGAACTTCAAGGCATACATCAACAAGTTGAGTGAGACGAGCGGTGTCACTGTCTGCCGTTTCCGGGATGTCATCGACGCCCTGCACAAACGCCATGAGTACTTCACCGCCAACGGATGCCGCCTGTCGGACCACGGCATTGAGGAGTTCTACGCGGACGACTATACCGATGCTGAAATCAGCCGCATCTTCGATAAGGTATATGGCGGAAAGGAACTGACCCAGGAAGAGATACGCAAGTACAAGAGTTGCATGCTTGTGGTCTTCGCCGAGATGGACTACGACGCGGGATGGACACAGCAATACCACTACGGGGTCATCCGCGACAACAACAGCAAGATGTTCCGGCTGATCGGTCCCGACACCGGCTTCGACTCCATCGGACAGTTCAACACAGCCAAGTCCATGTCGAAGTTCCTCGACCGTCTGGCTTCGGAGGACAAGCTCACGCGAACCATACTCTACAACCTCAACCCTGCCGACAACGAGATGGTGGCCACCATGATAGGCAACTTCCAGGACGGCAGTTGCCCCGGCAAGATACAATGGGGTTCCGGCTGGTGGTTCCTCGACCAGAAGCGCGGCATGGAGAACCAGATGAACACCCTGTCGCTGCTCGGACTTCTCAGCCGTTTCGTCGGTATGCTCACCGACTCCCGATCGTTCCTCAGCTACCCGCGCCACGAGTATTTCCGCCGCACCCTCTGCAACCTGTTGGGCAATGACGTGGAGAACGGAGAACTGCCTACGATCGAGATGAAACGCCTCTGCCAGATGGTGGAGGACATCAGTTACTACAACGCGAAGGAATACTTCAAATTCTGACAGGCCACCGCCTCTGTCCAAAGACACACCATGAATATACCGTACGACAAGATATGCGCGACACTTACATTAGTACTGTTCACCTCGGCGTCACCTGCCCAAGTGAACGGTACTTTTGTTGACAACCTGCAGACCCTTCAGGTGAAGGCCAACGGAGAATGGGGCGTTCCGCCGGTCATCCTGTTGGGAGGCGACAACCACGTGGACATCTCCTTCGACGACCTCAAGCACGACTATGTGCGCTACACCTACACCATAACCCACTGCAACGCCGACTGGTCACAGTCGGACCTCTACGAGGGCGACTACATGACAGGCATCAACGGCAGTGACGTGCTTGACGACTACGTGCAGTCCGTCAGTCCCGAGATGGCGTACAACCACTATTCCTTCCGTCTGCCCAACTCCGAACACCGTCTTCTCGTCAGCGGCAACTACAGGGTTGACATCTACGAGGACGGAGAGGACGAACCGGTGGCCACCGCATGTTTCAGCATCCTGGAGTCGAAGGTGGGCATCGACATCAGTGTCAACGCCAACACCGACATCGACACGTACGAACGGCACCAGCAGGTGGAGTTCAACATCAACTACCAAACCTACGACACCTCCAACCCCGAGGCGGAGTTCATACCTGTGGTCGTGCAGAACAACAGGTGGGACAGCAGGGTGTATGGCATCAAGCCGTCCTACATACGGTCACGCCAACTCGTATACGTCCACAACAGAGACCTCATCTTCAGCGCCGGCAATGAGTACAGGCGGTTCGAGATACTCAACAAGTACGTGCCTACCATGCGGGTCGACGCCATGCGGTACGAAGACCCCTACTACCACGCCTATATCTTCGAGGACCTGCAGCGCGTCAACTACAAGTACGACCAGGACCAGGACGGCCGTTTCCTCATCAGAAACACCGACGACGTGGACAACGACTCCGAGAGCGACTACTTCTACACACATTTCCGTCTGAAGACGCCACAGATAGCCGACGGCAGCCTCTACCTCAACGGAGACCTTACCAACGGACGGTTTGAAGAGAGATACAGGATGGACTACAACCTTATAGACCACCAGTACGAGTTGACCCTGCCGCTGAAACAGGGGTCGTACAACTACCAGTACCTCTTCGTCAGGGACGGAGAGACCGTGGGACAGACCGCACCCTGTGAAGGCGACTTCTTCCAGACAGAGAACGAGTACCACGTGTACGTCTACCACCGTGCCTTCGGGTCGCGCTACGACAGGCTCGTGGGTTTCCAGAGCGTCACCTTCAAAGGCGACAACACCTTTTAGCGGGACACACACAACAAAGGCCCGACACACATTACAGCAGAACACAAAAGACACCATAACAGACCGTGAAAAGACTTGTTTTTCCAATATTACTCCTCGTAGCCGCACAGACCATGCGCGCGCAGACCATGCGCAGTTTCCTGCTCGACTATCTCGACCACTACACACGTGACGACCAATACATCAAACGCAGCACACTCGACAGCCTTTGTGTCAACGACAGTACAAAGACCATAACCGTATACGCCAGCGGAGGGTTCAAGGAGCAGTTCTTTACCGACGAGGTAGTGAGAGGCATCTACAGGGACGTGTCCCGGTTCGTGCCGGACAGTCTGACCGACTACCGTCTCACGATAATGACCGACCGCCACCCCATCGAGGAACTTGTACCTAACGCCATACGTGAGGGGGAAAAGAGCGGCGACCGCCTGTGGGCTGACTCCTACAAGGGAGAGCCGTGGACAAAGAACGTCAGTCGCCCTGTCTCCGCATCCAAGGGACTGGAAGGAAACCACATAGCCCTGTGGCAGAGTCACGGCACCTACTGGAAACAAGCCAAGCAGTCGTGGATGTGGCAGCGTCCCCACCTGTTCTGCACCACCGAAGACCTCTTCTCCCAGACCTTCGTAGTACCCTACATCATCCCCATGCTGGAGAACGCCGGGGCGGTGGTCTACACCCCGAGAGACCGCAACTGGCAGAACCGTGAGGTGATAGTGGACAACGACGCTCCCGAGAAGAACGGTGTCTACGAGGAGAAAGGCAGATGGGCCACCAGCGACTCAGCCGGCTTCGCCCACCTGAAAGACATCTACTACACCTATGACAGACCCTTCAGTGACGGTACGGTGAGATACACGGAGACAAGCAAGTCGCAGAATGGCGACACCCGTATCAGTTGGACTCCCTCCATCCCCGAAGACGGTGAATATGCGGTGTACGTGTCCTACCAGACCGTGCCAAACAGCATCGACGACGCGGCATACACCGTAATACATAAAGGTGTAAAGACCGAGTTCAGGGTCAACCAGCGGATGGGCGGCGGCACATGGGTGTACCTTGGCACCTTCGCCTTCTCAAAGGGATGCGGCGACCAGAACCGTGTCGTTCTGTCCAACCACAGCCGGACCGAAGGGATTGTCACCGCCGATGCCGTCCGTTTCGGCTGCGGCTACGGCAACATAGCGCGCGGAGCGTCACCTGCGGACTCCACCTCACTGCTCCATGCCCGTCTGAGTGGGATGCCACGCTGGGCGGAGGCGGGACTCTATGGCGCGCAGTGGGCCGGTATGCCCGACACCATATACAACCACTTCCGCAGTGACGATGACTACAGCAACGACATCTGGGCGCGACCGGAGACTGCCAACACCCTGGCCGGTGGTTCGGTGTACATGCCCAACAGACCCGGCCGGGGCGTTCCGTTCGAGCTGACCATGGGTTTCCATACCGACGCTGGCTATAGTCTCACCAACTCGCTCACCGGTTCATTATCCATCTGTACCTCCGACACCGCCTACACCCACGGCAAGTTGAACGCCGGCATCGACCGCTTCGCGAGCTACGACCTTGCGAGTATACTGCTGAACGGTCTGTCGCGCGACCTGAGGAAATACAACTGGAGGGTACGTCAGTTGTGGAACCGCAACTATGGCGAGACACGCGTGTCCGAACTGCCGTCCGTCATCCTGGAGATGATCTCCCACCAGAACTTCCACGACCTTGCGCTGGGCTACGACCCACAGTTCAAGTTCGACTTCTGCCGTTCCGTATACAAGACCATAGTAAGGTACATCGCCGGCCAGCACCGGCGCGACTGCGTGATACAGCCCCTGCCGGTACACAACTTCGCCATCACGCTGAACGACCAGGACAAGTGGGCCAACCTCACATGGGACGCTACGGAAGACTCCATCGAACAGACTGCCCGTCCCGACAGGTACATCGTCTACACACGCACTGGCGACAGTGACTTCGACAACGGTACGGTAGTGGAAGGCACGTCCTACCTCGCCCCCTTGGAGAAGGGCGTACTGTACAGTTTCAAGGTAGTGGCGGTGAACGAAGGCGGCGTCAGTTTCCCCTCGGAGACCCTCTGCGCCTATGCGGCGGAGAAGAACCAAGGCACTGTTCTCATCGTCAATGCCTTCACCCGACTGGAGGGACCGAAGCGCATTGACACAGCCACCGACCAGGGGTTCGACATCGACGCAGACCCAGGAGTGCCTTACGGAATGTTCGCCGGCTACTGTGGCAGACAACTGGTGTACGACAAGACGAACATGGGGAGCGAGACTTCCACAGGCACGGGCTACAGCGGTTCGGAACTGGAGGGGACCATCATGCAGGGCAACACGTTCGACTACGTGTACCGACACGGACAAGGCATCAGGGCCTTGGGCAACCACTCGTTCTGCAGCTGTAGCGAAGAGGCGTTGGACTGTGGGGTGACCGTACCTAAGGAATACACGATGATAGACCTCATCTGTGGGGTGCAGACCAAGTTCAGGAAAGAGACAGCCGCCAAGTTGGACGACTACTGCCGGCGCGGAGGACGCTTGCTGGTCAGTGGGGCCAACCTGTTCAACGGCCGGGACTTCGCCTTCCAGTCACTGCACGCCACCTACGGGACAGAGATAAAAGACAAGTCCGTCCGTTCGGTCAACGGAAGCGGACTCCGCTTCAACATCTACCGTGAGATGAACCCCAAGAGCTACGCAGTACCCAAGGTCATGTCGTTGCAGCCCTCCGACGGGGCGTTCGCCATGCTGCAGTACAGTGACGGTAGTCCCGCGGCTGTAGCCTACGACGGAGACGACTACAAGACCATCACCGTAGGCTTCCCCATTGAGAGCATACAAGAGACCGAGACACGCGACCTGCTGATGCAGGCAATCACCAATTTCCTATGCAGATGAACAAAGAACACACATACGCCACTTCGGATTTCCTTCCGACAACAAAGAAAGAAGCAGAGCAGCGCGGCTGGGACGAACTGGATGTCATCCTCTTCTCCGGCGACGCTTACGTTGACCACCCCTCCTTCGGAGTGGCTGTCATCGGTAGGGTCATAGAGGCGGAAGGGTTGAGAGTGGCTATCGTGCCGCAGCCCGACTGGCACGGCGACTTCCGTGACTTCAAGAAGTTGGGTCGCCCGCGCCTGTTCTTCGGTATCGCCCCGGGGTGTATGGACTCCATGGTCAACAAATACACGGCGGCCCGAAGGTTGAGGTCGGAGGATGCCTACAGTCCCGACGGCAGACACGACAAGCGGCCGGAGTATCCGACCATCGTCTATACCCGGATACTGAAGCAGATCTATCCCGACGTGCCTGTGGTCATCGGTGGCATAGAGGCGTCGCTGCGGCGACTCACGCACTACGACTACTGGCAGGACAAACTGAAGAAGTGTATCCTGTGCGACAGTGGGGCGGACCTGTTGACCTACGGCATGGGCGAGCGTCCGACCGTCAGTATCACGCGTCTGATTGACGACGAGTTGCAAAGGAGGGGACTGGACTACGCCGACACCACCCTCTTCCACAGTCTCATGCTCCGTCACCCACAGCCCCAGACCGTGATGCTGCTGCGCAAGGACGAGTTCAAGATAACCGACAAGGACATCGTGCTGTACAGTCATGATCAGTGTCTGCGTGACAAGAAATGTCAGGCCGCCAACTTCCGCCATATTGAGGAAGAATCGAACAAGTACCACGCCCAGCGTCTGATACAGGAAGTGGACGGCATGTATGCTGTGGTCAACCCCCAGTACCCACCCATGACACAGAAAGAGATTGACAGCGCGTTCGACCTGCCCTACACCCGTCTGCCCCACCCCAAATACAACGGCAAGCGCATCCCTGCCTACGACATGATAAAGTTCTCCGTCAACATGCACCGTGGCTGCTTCGGAGGCTGTGCCTTCTGCACCATCTCCGCCCACCAAGGGAAGTTCATTGCCAGCCGCAGCAAGGAGAGCATACTGAAGGAGGTGAGACAGATTATCAGTATGCCCGACTTCAAGGGTTACATCAGCGACTTGGGCGGCCCGAGCGCCAACATGTACGGTATGCACGGCAAGAACCTTGACATCTGCAAGAAATGCAAGCGTCCCTCATGCATCCATCCGAAAGTATGCTTCAACCTCAACACCGACCACAGTGCGCTGCTTGATGTCTATCATGCGGTGGACTCACTCAAAGGCATCAAGAAGAGTTTCATAGGCAGCGGTGTCAGGTACGACCTCATTCTCCACGACACAGGCGACGAGAAGACCAACAAAACAAACCTGCGGTATGCGCGCGAGCTTATCGGACACCATGTCAGCGGCCGTCTCAAGGTAGCTCCCGAACACACCAGCGACAAGGTGCTGCGACTGATGCGGAAGCCGTCGTTCCAACTGTTCTATGACTTCAAGGCCATCTTCGACAAGGTAAACCGCGACCTGCGGATCAACCAGCAACTTATTCCTTATTTCATAAGCAGCCATCCGGGTTGCACCAATGAGGACATGCGGCAACTGGCGGAACTCACCCGCCACCTTGGCTTCAAGCTCGAACAGGTGCAGGACTTCACCCCCACCCCCATGACCGTCAGCACCGAGACATGGTACACAGGCTACCATCCGTACACCCTCGAAAAGGTATACTCAGCAAAGACCCCTCAGGAGAAGAAACAGCAGAACCAGTATTTCTTCTGGTACAAGGAAGACAAGGGGAAACGTAAGGACACCCACCGGTGAACTATACGTTTCCCCTATAAGAGCCGCTTCCTTGCCCGACAACTTCTTGGTGAGTATTCGGTCTGTGATTTTGGTCAGAGAATATCTGTCTTAGAATGTTTTATCAACTAATCATTCTTTTCCTCTGTTTTGTTTTCTATCTTAACCTCCAATTCTTCTTTAACGAACAGCTTATAATAATCTTCGAAAGTTTCCATACGGAGGATGTAAACAGGTATCTGTTCTCCAATTTTGTCATATTGCTTTTGCAGATTCTCAACATAAGGACGGATAGATGTCTTCAGATTCTTATCCCTATAATTTATCCAACCGTCAATTGTAGGATTGCTCGTTACATATGTAGCGTTTCTGATGTCTGCATAACCACTCTCAACGTTGTCCTTGAAATTTTTCAGGAGTGCTTTCTTCACGTTCTCCATATTACCCAACACAAGATTCTTCCTGAGAAATCCTGCCAAATCCTCTTTCGACTCAAACACGGTCTCGTTGAAGTAGTCTTTCTTCAAGGCCTTCACATTGTCCGTCATACCCCAAATCTTGAAGAACAAAATGATTTCCAGTATTCCCCACACAATCATGACAATACCCATAAATGTGAACCATCCTGGCATTCCTGGAGACGAGTAGGCGTAATCACCATAGTAGGCAAAACTGCTTGAAGCGATTGCCATTGCAACTGACAAAACAAAAAATCTTTTCATAATCACGTACATTTTATTATTGTTATTCAATGATTCTCGTTGCAAATGTAATAAAATCCTTGGAATGTTGCATCGCTTTTATACGATTTTTCATCTGACAACTGCAAGAATTTGGTTTGTGTAGGCACACAAGGTCAATATCCCAAGATGAAATCAGTTTTCAAAAGGCAAACTACCGTACAATGGTGCGTTCTCATAAAGAAAGCCGCCCTCATGTACAAACCTCAAATCATCAATATGCTTAATCATATTACTTCGCACCTCAATGCTATCCAGTTCAATACGTCTGGATTTTGCCATCTCGCAAAAATCAAGTTCCTGCTCGATACCCGCAAA
>CAVBFD010000042.1:0-22188 GCA_963594655.1 Candidatus Methanomethylophilaceae archaeon | reverse complement strand
GTTAAGGTCGGCATGAACTTCTCGTTGAAGGACGGTGTGAACACGCTCGAATGGAGTGTGGCGTGAACTGTAATAATCCCCCATTCTTGGGTGTATTTGCCAAATTATTTGCTTTTTCTTAGTGGAAGAGAAAAACAGGCAGCGGTTTGTATTCTATCGAAAACGCTGTAGCTGTCTGTCTTTCAATCAATTTGAGCGTTGTTTTGTAGCATATGAGAATCTACTCTGCAACAGTATGTGTGCGCCTGATAGGACTCGAACCTACACGCTGCGAAGCACTAGATCCTAAGTCTAGCGTGTCTACCAATTTCACCACAAGCGCATGGCTTTATCTGTTAGCGGATGCAAATTTAGACATAAATTGCGAGCCGACCAAACAAATGGACTCTTTTTTGCCGTTTTGCCTTAGGCGGTGTCCTGTGGCCTGAACGGAGATACTGCACCGACTGTGGCTCAGATCAGGGCTGGCAGTGTGAACAGCCGTGTGGAGTTAGACCCCTTGATGAGTATCGTCTTCCCTGTCGGGGATGCCGTCCCGATGGCCGCCTTCACCGCCTCCACATTGTCGAAGAAACGGTAGTGGACTGTCTCTTCCGGCATTTGTGCGGCTGCCTTCTTGAATTCGTCGCCTACAAACCATGCGTCCGGAATCCGGTACTCGCCAATAAGACGGATGATGCTCATGTGTTCCTCAAGACTCACGTCGCCCAGTTCCTTCATGTCACCGAGGATGACCATCTTTTCGTCTGCCTCCATCATGCGGAAATTGTCCAACGCCGCCTTCATGCTCGTGGGGTTGGCGTTATAGGCATCAACAATCAGGGTGTTGGTGGCTGTCTTTACCAGTTGTGAACGGTTGTTCGACGGCTCGTAGTCGGCGATGGCAGACCGGATGTCGTCGTCGGACACTCCGAACCAGTTGCCTACACATGCCGCCGCCAGCGCATTGTCGAGATTGTACGCACCCACGAGCCGTGTGCTTACAAGATGGCCACCGTACTCGAAGCTGAGGTAGGGGGTGCAGCCGGCGAGATGTCCGTTGTTTCCGTACTTTATCAGTTCCAGTCCGTTGGAGATGCCGGTCAGATACGGGTTGTTCTCGTTGATGAAGGCCTTGCCCGATGTCCCGCGCAGGTAGTCATAAAGCTCGCCCTTAGTGCGTATGACCCCCTCGAACGAACCGAAGCCCTGCAGGTGCGCCCTTCCCACGTTCGTGATGAGTCCGTAATCAGGCTCGGCTATATTGACGAGGGTCTTGATCTCTCCAGGGTGGTTCGCCCCCATCTCGATGACCGCGATCTCATGTTGCGGAGTGAGTCTCAGCAGTGTCTTAGGCACACCTATATGGTTGTTGAAGTTGCCCTGGGTGTAAAGCACATTGTATTTTCTGGAGAGGACGGCTGACACCAGCTCTTTGGTCGTGGTCTTGCCGTTGGTGCCGGTGATGCCGATGACAGGGATGCGCAACTGTCGGCGGTGGTGCCGGGCCAGTTGTTGGAGAGCCGTCAGCGCGTTGTCCACAAGCAGTAGGCGAGGGTCACCGCTGTCGTAGTACTCGGCCTCGTCCACCACGGCAAAGCTGCACCCCTGACTGAGTGCGGCCTTGGCGTAGGCGTTGCCGTCGAAGGTGTCGCCCTTCAGCGCGAAGAAGATGGAACCGTCCGGGCAGTCGCGGCTGTCGGTGGTTATCTCGGGGTGTTGGAGGAATATCCTGTAGAGTTCTTCAGTCTTGTTCATGGTTGAGTCAATTAGCGGTTACAAAGGTAGCAATTAATTGACGAACCGGACGTGGGATTCGGATTTTTTTGTCTAACTTTGCAGCATCATATCAGTGGAATATGGATAATAATAAGTGCATCGGATATACTGTGAATGTGGGAGGCAAGTTGCTGGACCTCTCTGGCCCGTGTGTGATGGGTATCGTGAACGTGACCCCGGACTCGTTCTACACCAGTGTGACTCCCGGCGGAACGTCCTCTTCCGGGGAAATCAGCCGTTTGGTGGGCAAACATCTCGTCGACGGCGCGGCGATAATAGACGTGGGCGGTTGCTCCACCCGTCCGGGCAGTGAGGCCGCGAGCGGGGAGGAAGAGTGGGCCAGACTGTCTGTGGGTCTCGACATCATCAGAAGGGAGTACCCCGGTACCGTCGTGTCGGTTGACACCTTCCGTCCCGACATAGCCGAACGGTGCGTCAGGGAATATGGCGTGGAGATTATCAATGATGTGAGTGGCGGGAACGATGAGATGTTCGATGTGGTGGCGCGGTGTGGTGTCCCCTACATCCTCACGTTCAATGAGCCGCGCGACGGCGATGAGGATATATGTATCCGGGAACTGCGGTTCTTTGCCGAGAGGGTACAACGGCTGAGGGACAAGGGTGCGAAGGACATCATACTCGACCCAGGCTTCGGGTTCAACAAGTCGCTCGACGACAACTACGCCATCCTCTCCAACATGGAGAACCTGTCCGTGCTGGAGTTGCCGGTACTCGTGGGCGTATCCCACAAGAGCATGATATTCAAACTGTCCGGCACCACACCGGCGGAAGCTCTCAACGGCACTACGGTACTCAATACCGTGGCTCTTGCCAAGGGCGCAAGCATACTGCGTGTGCATGAGGTGAGGGAGGCGGTGGAATGTATCGCCATCAACAGGAAACTTACAGAGACGAGAATAACACCGGCACATAATTCATAACAACCCAGAAATAAACGAAGGTCATGTTACTTGAGTTCGGAATAAAGGACATAATAGACATCCTGTGCGTTGCGCTCCTGCTCTATTATGTGTACAAGTTGATGAAGGAATCAGGGTCGTTGAACATCTTCTATGGCATACTGCTCTTCATCGTGGTGTGGATACTGGTGTCGCAGGTGTTCGGGATGAGGCTCCTGGGATCCATCTTCGACAAGCTGGTGAGTGTGGGTGTACTTGCGCTGATAATACTCTTCCAGGAAGAGATACGCCGTTTCTTCCTCACGCTGGGTTCGCACAGCCGACTGCAGTTCCTCTACCGGCTCTTCACGAAGAAGAAGGGCGGCAAGGAGGAGAATCCGTCGGTCATGAAGATAGTGTTGGCGTGTGAGCAGATGAGCAAGAACAAGGTGGGGGCTTTGATAATCATCGAGAACGGCATGTCGCTGAACGACATAGTGAAGTCGGGCGAGACCATAGACGCCATCATCAGCAGCCAACTCATCCAGAACATATTCTTCAAGAACAGTCCGCTTCACGACGGGGCGATGATAATCAGCCGCAACCGCATAGAGGCGGCGGGATGCATCCTGCCAGTCTCCCACGACATGAACATACCCAAGGAACTAGGACTGCGCCACCGTGCCGCCCTCGGTATCTCACAGCAGAGCGACGCCTTGGCGATAGTGGTCTCCGAGGAGACCGGAGCGGTGTCCATCGCGCGCCGGGGCGAGTTGAAGCACCGTGTCACCAACGAAGATCTGGAAAGTCAGATAGCGGAACTAATTTAATATCAAAGATATGCGTACATTATTGTTGGCCCTCAGTGTCCTGCTTGCCTTGCCGGTGAGCGCGGGTAAAGTGAAAATGCCTACGAAGGCGAAGGTTCTGGAGTGTATGGAACTGGCGAATGGCCATTTCGTGGGGAAGTACCCTGACGCCGGCGCTCCCACTTACGTCAAGAAGATGCGTCCGAGCAACCTGTGGACACGTGGTGTGTACTTCGAGGGACTGGTGGCCCTCACAAGTATCGAGAAGGAGGCGCGGTCCGACAAGTATGAGAAGAACAACCGGTACCTGTACGACTGGGCCTCGTATCATGAGTGGGTGCCGCGCAACGGTGTGAAGACACGTGACGCGGATGACTACTGCTGCTGTCAGGCTTACCTCGACATGTACCTCAGGGGACAGGTGACGTTCTATGAACCGACCCTACAGTGCATGGACAACCTGTTGGCGACACCTGCCAGTGTAGGCGACTGGACATGGATCGATGCCATACAGATGGGACTGCCGGTGCTGACCAAGCTGTCTTTGATAAAACAGAAGGAAGGGGATGCGGCGTTCAGCCGTTACGCCCGGCACGGATGGAAGATGTACTCGTACACACGCGACCGTCTGGCGGGAGGCCTCTTCAACCGCAAGGAGGGACTGTGGTGGCGCGACAAGGATTTTGTGCCTCCGTACAAGGAACCCAACGGGGAGAACTGCTACTGGAGCAGGGGCAACGGATGGGTGTACGCAGCTCTGGTGCGGGCCATGCAGGACATCATGGACATGGAGGATTACGACGACTGTCTGGATGAGTACAGTAAAGACTATATGCTGATGACCGAAGCCCTGGTGAAGTGCCAGCGGAAAGACCTCTTCTGGAATGTGAGTCTGCTGGACGAGGACAACTACGGTGGCAAGGAACTGACAGGCACGGCCCTGTTTGTCTACGGAATGGCGTGGGGCGTGCGTAACGGACTGCTCGACAGTGCGACATACCAGCCTATAGTCGCCGACACATGGAACGCCATGGTCAGGGAGTGTCTGCATAAGGACGGCTTCCTCGGTTACGTGCAGGGTACTGGAAAACAACCGAGTGACTCGCAGCCTGTGGGTTATGACAACGAACCCGATTTCGATGACTTCGGTCTGGGCTGTTTCCTGCTTGCAGGGAGTGAGGTCTACCGGTTGGCGCGGGATTAATCAAGGGGGACAATCACATGAAACTCCATATAATCATAACGCTGGCCGTACTGACAGTCTTGGTTTCATGCTCTACCGACGAGAAGAAAAAAACGACAGCCAAGGCGACTGTGCGCAGCGCGCCCTACGAGCTGCTGATTGTGGGCGACAAGGGATGGCTGGACACCACCAACGGCACTGTCTTCATGGAGAACATAAATCCTGAGATGGAGGGTTTGCCGCAGAGTGAGCTGTGCTTCAAGGCGTTGAGCATAAATCCGTACGCATTCAAGAAATCCTACCGTTCGTTCGCCAATATCATAGTGTTCGATATTGACAGGAAATACAAGAAGGCGGAGATGAGGACTGCCCGAGATGTCTATGCGCGTCCCCAGATGGTAGTGTATCTCACGGCTCCCGACGGACGCGCAATGGCAGATTTGGCGGAGGACGAGGGCTATCACATCATGGATGTCTTCGTGCAGTCCGAACTGAGACGTGAGTGCGGTTACCTTGAAAAGAGGCACAGCACTGCCGTACTGAACCAGGTGAAGTCGCAATTCGGTTGCACCCTGTATGTGCCGGAGAACATAAACGCGGTGAAGACAGGAACCGACTTCATGTGGGCCTCGTCGAATACCGAGGACAACCGCCTGAACATCTGTGTTTACTCCTATCCCTTCACCGCCGGGGAGGACTTCTCCGTAGACCGTTTCATAGCCCACAGGGACACGTTCATGCAAAGGAACATACGTGGTGGGGAGTTCGACCAGTACATGAGCATGAACCGTGACTTGGTGTTCTCGCGCAACATCACGTGTGACGGCCATTTCGTGCATGAGGTCAGGGGACTCTGGAGGATGGAGAACGACATGATGGGCGGCCCGTTCGTGTCGTACACCCAAGTGGACACGATTACCAACCGTGTCATAGTGACCGAGGGGTTCGTGTACGCCCCTGAGAAAAAGAAACGCCAGTACATACGTGAGCTGGAGGCGGCTCTCCAGACTCTGAAAATGACAGGCAGCCGTAAATGACAATCAATAACCAAACTGAAAAATGAAATACTTCTTATCCGCAATCTTTTTTATGGCCACCATGGTGGCAGCGGCGCAGACAGTCAGTCTGGCCGGCACATGGGAGTTCCAGACCGACAGTCTGGACCAGGGACAACGGTTGAAGTGGTTCGACGGGAAACCGTTTGACGACACCATCAACCTTCCGTCATCAATGCCCGAGCAGATGAAGGGCGACGACATCAGTGTCAACACACGGTGGGTCGGCAGTCTGTACGACAGTTCCTATTTCTACAATCCTTATATGGAGAAGTACCGTAAGCAGGGCAAGGACATGAAACTGACCTTCTTCCTCACTCCCGACAAGCATTATGTGGGAGTGGCATGGTACAGGAAGACCGTCACCTTGGACGAGGTGGACAGGAACGGTTCCTACACCGTCTACCTGGAGCGTCCTCACATCGAGACCACCCTTTACGTGAACGGAACGAAGGTGGGGACGTGCAGCAGTCTGGTTGCCGCACACCAGTACGATGTCACCGGCTTGTTGAGGAAGGGCAAGAACACGATAACCATACGTGTGGACAACAGACCGGAGACTGTCAATGTGGGACAGGACAGCCATTCCATAACCGACCAGACTCAAGGTGACTGGAACGGTATCGTGGGACGCTTGGAACTGCGGCGGACAGGACGTGTACACATCACGGACTTGCAGGTGTACCCCGATGTGGACAAGTTGGAGGCTCTCGTGGACCTGCGTGTGGTAGGCAATCCTAAGGAAAAGGTGACCATAATGCTTCACGCAGGTCTGAAGGACGGCGGAGGCAACGGCTATTCTGCGATAAAGACCGTGTCGCTCACGGCCGACACAACTGAAGTGAAGGTACATGTACCCATGAGTGGCGCGCTGCTGTGGGACGAGTTCCATCCGAACCTCTATGTGTTGACTACCACGGTCTCCACCAACGGGGGACTGAGGAAGAGGACTACCGACAGGAGGACCACGACCTTCGGGATGCGCA
The DNA here is from genome assembly GCA_963594655.1 of Candidatus Methanomethylophilaceae archaeon. GTDB lineage: Bacteria > Bacteroidota > Bacteroidia > Bacteroidales > Bacteroidaceae > Colivivens. Next base: position 15,498 of record CAVBFD010000042.1, on the reverse strand, counting down.
AGTTCGAGATCCGCGGCAAGATGTTCTACGTGAACAATCACGAGATACAACTGCGAGGAACGGTGGAGAACTGCGACTTCCCTCTTACCGGTTACCCACCGATGGACGTGGACTCATGGTTGAGGGTCTTCAGGCGTTGCCGTGAATACGGACTGAACCACATGCGGTTTCATTCATACTGTCCCCCGGAGGCGGCGTTTGTGGCTGCTGACCAGATAGGGTTCTACCTGCAACCGGAAGGGCCGAGTTGGCCTAACCACGGAGTGAAACTGGGTAACGGTGCGCCGATTGACACCTACCTCATGGAGGAAACGCGGCGTATGGCAAGGGACTATGGCAACCATCCGTCCTTTTGCATGATGGCGTGCGGCAACGAGCCGGCGGGCAATTGGGTGGCATGGGTGAGCGATTTCGTGGACTACTGGAAGGCGACCGACAGCCGCAGGGTCTATACCGGAGCGTCTGTGGGCGGCGGTTGGCAGTGGCAACCCAAGAGCCAGTATCATGTCAAGGCAGGGGCGAGGGGACTCGACTGGGCAAGTCGCCAACCTGCTACCATGGACGACTTCAGCGCTAAGATAGGGGAGGTGAAGGAACCGTTCGTGAGCCACGAGACAGGTCAGTGGTGCGCTTTCCCGAACTTCAAGGAGACGGTGAAGTATACAGGGGTGAACAAAGCGCGCAACTTCGAGGTGTTCCAGGACATACTGAGGGACAACGGTATGGAAAGCCGCGCCCGACTGTTCCTGATGGCTTCGGGCAAGTTGCAGTCGCTGTGCTACAAGTACGAGATTGAACGCACGATGCGCACTCCTCAGTATGCCGGGTTCCAGTTGCTTTCCATCAACGACTACTCCGGTCAGGGAACGGCACTTGTGGGTGTGACCGACGTGTTCTTCGATGACAAGGGTTATATGAGCGCGCCCGAGTTCCGTGAGTTCTGCTCTCCTGTGGTGCCACTGTCCAGGATACCCAAGTTCACGTACAGGAACAGCAAGACGTTCCATGCGGACATATTGCTGAACCAGTACTCCGAAAGTGCGCTGAAGAACGCGACGGTCGTTTACTCCATCTCCGCAGGAGGACGGACGTTGACTACCGGGTCGTTCACCGCAAAGGACTATCCCATAGGAAATAACCTGCCGGTGGGTTCTGTCGATTACGACCTCCACGGTGTGCAGACACCTCAGAAACTGACTCTGACGGTCACCGTAGCCAATACCGAAGCGCGTAACCACTGGGACTTCTGGGTATATCCCGAGGAAGTGAAGGAGGAAGCGGGGGACGTGTGGGTCACAGACCAGTTCGACGAAAAGACGATGCGTGTGCTGAAGAAAGGCGGAAAGGTACTGCTTACCGCAGCCCGGAAGACGACCTACGGCAAGGAGGTGGTGCAGACGTTCATGCCTGTGTTCTGGAACACCAGCTGGTTCAAGATGCGTCCGCCACACACTACAGGCATATATGTGGAGAACACCCACGACATATTCAGTCTGTTCCCTACCGACTACCACAGTGACCTGCAGTGGTGGGAACTCGTGAACAGGGCGCAGGTGATGCAGTTCACCGACTTCCCGGCGGACTTCCAGCCGCTTGTGCAGAGTATCGACACTTGGTTCATCTCACGCAAGATAGGTGTGCTCTTCGAGGCCAACGTCCTTGGAGGAAGACTCGTGATGACGACCATGGACATATCCCGTGACCTCGACAAACGGATAGTGGCGCGGCAGATGAGGGCGTCGATACTTCATTATATGAACTCCGACAAGTTCAAGCCTAAGTACGTCATCGACCCGGACCGCATATCCGACCTGTTCACCAAGACCGCGCCTCCGGTCAACATGTACACCAAGGACTCTCCTGACGAGCTGAAGCCGAAGATTAAATGATAAAAGTAACCCGGCCCTAGACTGAATGTCTAAGGCCGGGCGATTTTTATTTACAACGTCTTGACGCTGGTGTCACTTCACGTTGTTCAACTTGTTCTTCACCTTCTCCACATAAGCGTCGATGGCGGCTACCGCTGTCACGTTTACAATGTCGTGTACCGATGACTCGAAGTCGGTGAAGTGGATCGGTTTGTTGAGTCCCATCTGTATAGGGCCGATGACCTCCACCTCCGGCGCAAGTGCCTGAAGGAGCTTGTAGCTGCTGTTGGCAGCCGACAGGTTTGGCATCACCAGTGTGTTTACCTCCAAGCCTTTCAGTCGGGTGAACGGATACTTCGCGTCACGCAGTTCCTTGTTCAAGGCGAAGTTCATCTGCATCTCGCCGTCCACCTTCATGTCGGGATAAGCCTCCTGAAGGGTCTTTACCGCATGGTGTACGGCCAGTGGCGAACCTGCCTCGTCAGTTCCGAAGTTGGAGTAGCTCACCATAGCCATCACCGGCTCGTCGTTGAAGAACTTCACGGTGTTGTAACTGAGTTTCGCGATGTCGATGAGTGAGGCCTCGTCAGGATGGCGGTTGATAAGGGTGTCGGCAAGGTAATACGTGCCTTTCTTGGTGTTGAGGATGTGCATGGTGCCGAAATGGCTGTATTCCGGACGTATGCCGATAACCTCCTTCGCCACCTTGATGGTGTTGCTGTATTTGGTGTACAGACCGCCAATGAAAGCGTCCGCATCGCCAGTCTCCACCATCATCATTCCGAAATAGTTGCGCTCGAACATCTTGTCGTTCGCCTCTTCGAAGGTATAGCCCTCGCGCTGGCGTTTCTCCGCCAGGATATGTGCGTAGCGTTCCCTGCGCGGCGCCTCACGGTCGTGTCTCAGGTTGACTATCTCCACACCTTCGAGTGACAGCTCCATATCCTTGGCTTTCTTCGTGATCATCTCCGTGTTGCCCAGCAGTATCGGTTGGCATATGCCCTCCGCGCGTGCCGTCACGGCAGCCTTGATCATCGTAGGATGGAGTCCTTCGGCGAACACGATGCGCTGTGGGTGTTTGCGCGCGGTGTCATAGAGTTTCTGTGTGAGCTGTGACTCTTGTCCCAACATCTGGCGCAGTTTCTTCTTGTACGCGTCCCAGTCCTCGATCGGTTTGCGCGCCACTCCACTCTCCATGGCGGCCTTTGCCACCGCCGCGCTCACCTCGGTTATGAGACGTGGGTCTACCGGTTTCGGGATGAAGTACCTCGGACCGAATGTGAGGTCGTTCACGTGGTAAACCTCATTCACCACGTCAGGCACAGGCTGTTTCGCCAGGTCGGCAATGGCGTGTACGGCGGCCATCTTCATCTCCTCGTTGATGGCGGAGGCGTTCACGTCGAGCGCGCCGCGGAAGATGTAGGGGAAACCGATGACGTTGTTTATCTGGTTGGGGTAATCTGAACGTCCTGTTGACATGAGTACGTCGGGACGGCTCTCCATGGCGTCTTCGAAGGAAATCTCAGGCACAGGGTTGGCGAGAGCGAACACCACCGGCTGGTCTGCCATCGATCGTACCATCTCCTTGCTCAGTACATTGCCCTTGGACAGTCCCACGAACACGTCCGCTCCCTTTACCGCGTCTTCCAGTGAGTGGACATCACGGCGGTCGGTCGCAAAGAGACGTTTCTCCTCGGTGAGGTTCTGTCTGTCGGATGTGATCACACCCTTTGAGTCGAGCATCACGATATTCTCTTTCTTCGCGCCTATCGCGATGTACATCTTGGTACATGATATGGCGGCGGCTCCCGCACCGTTTACCACGATGCGTACCTTACTGATGTCCTTCCCTGCCACTTCGAGGGCGTTCTTCAGTCCCGCCGCTGAAATGATGGCTGTTCCGTGCTGGTCGTCGTGCATCACCGGGATGTCGAGCGTTTTCTTCAGACGGTTCTCTATGTAGAAGCACTCTGGCGCCTTGATGTCCTCAAGGTTGATTCCTCCGAATGTGGGGGCGATTTTCTCCACTGCCTCGCAGAACTTCTCCGGGTCTTTCTCGTCAACCTCTATGTCGAACACGTCGATACCGCCGTAAATCTTGAACAGCAGTCCCTTGCCCTCCATTACAGGTTTGCCGCTCATGGCGCCTATGTCGCCCAGTCCGAGTACCGCAGTACCGTTGGAGATGACCGCCACCAGGTTGCCCTTGTCGGTGTACTTGTATGCGTCGTCAGGGTTCTCCTGAATCTCCTGGCACGGGTAAGCCACACCGGGTGAGTAGGCCAGTGACAGGTCTGTTTGTGTGCTGTGCGCCTTGGTTGGAATAACCTCAATCTTGCCTGGGCGTCCACCCTCATGGTACTTGAGTGCCGCCTCTTTCGTAATCTTAACCATTTCCTTTAATACTTATTTGTTAGCATTACACTGTTATGTCGCTGCAAAGTTACAAAAAAATCCGATAATAGCGGTGCGTTTTGCATTATTTGTCCTAACTTTGTATCACAATTCAAAATCCCGATACAATGTCAAAGCTATCAACCCTATTCGTTTCCATCCTGTTCGCCACCGCAAGTGGCGTGGCGGCACAGGACAACCCACGTCTGGAAGGACTGACTGATGTCAACGGTGTGCGTGACCTCACCGCCGACAGTCTTGAAAAAGCCAATACAGCGCGTCCCGTAAGCGGGTCGTCGCGCAAGGGCGACAACCCAGTGATGTTTCTTGTGGGCAATTCCACGATGCGCAACGGCACACTCGGCAACGGCAGTAACGGACAGTGGGGCTGGGGATACTATGAACACGAGTTTTTTGACAGCGACAAGATAACAGTGGAGAACCATGCCTTGGGCGGAACGAGTCCGCGCACCTTCTACCGTGACCTGTGGCCGGCGGTACTGGCAGGGATAAGGCCGGGCGACTACGTGGTACTCGAACTGGGGCATAACGACAACGGACCGCTTGACTCGGGCAGGGCGCGCGCCAGTCTCAAGGGAGGACTTTCGCGCGACTCGCTGACCGTTACCGTCAAGGAGACAGGCATACAGGAGACGGTGTACACCTTCGGGGGATACATCCGTAAGTTTGTCGGTGACATCCGTAGCCGACAAGCCATCCCGATTCTGCTCACGCTCACTCCGCGCAACGACTACGAGCCGTCGGCCCCGGACAGGATTCAACGGAAAAGCACTACCTTCACTCTGTGGATCAAGGCACTGGCTGAGGAACTGAACACTCCATTTGTGGACTTGAACGACATATCCGCCCTGAAACTGGAGAAATACGGCAAGTGGAAGACCGATTACCATTTCTTCGGTGACAAGATTCATTCAAGTGAGTTTGGCGCGAGGATGAACGCCGCCTCCTGCGCTGAGGGAATCGAGGCGTGTGACCATCCCGAAGTGGCTTGGTTGAAGACCTGTCTGATTGGCGACAAGGTGCATCCGCAACGGATTGACCAGGCGAGGCGCAAGGGCAAGCCTGTGGTGTTTACCACCGGTGACTCCACGATGAAGAACACCGACAAGGACGAGGATGGCATGTGGGGCTGGGGATCTGTGGCAGGTACGGTATTCAACGAGAAAAAATGTACTGTAATCAATGCCGGTAAAGCCGGCAGGAGTACGCGCACCTTCCTCAATGAGGGACACTGGGACAAGGTGTCCAACTCGCTCGAACCGGGCGATTTCGTGCTTATACAGTTCGGACACAATGATATAGGCGGCATCGACCGTGACAAGGAGAGGGGTGTCATCGCCTCGGCTGACGACACCTGTCATGTCTACAGGATGGAGTCTGACGGTCAATACAGGGTCATCTACTCCTTCGGTTGGTATCTGAAGAAATTCATACAGGACGTGCGCGAAAAGGGGGCTACCCCAATATTGATGTCGCTCACTCCACGTAACGAGTGGCATGACGGAAAGATAGAGCGGCGGAACGACACCTATGGGAAGTGGTACAGGCAGGTGGCTGAAGAGACTGGGGTGGAGTTCATAGACGTACACAACATCACCGCGGACGCGCTCGACAGGAAGGGACAGGAGAAGACTAAGGCTTACTATTGCCACGACCATACGCACACGTCGAAGAAAGGGGCGATGTTGAACGCCCAGAGTGTGGCTAAGGGACTGAAGAAGGCCAAGAGCCCACTTGCGGAATACTTGAAATAGTGTCCTTGCCCGACGGTTACACCACTGTGGCTATGGAATCAGCAGGGAACTGTCGCCATAGCTGAGGAAACGGAAACCGTGACTGAGCGCATAGTCGTAGATGGTTCTCCAGTCGCCTTTGACGAACGCCGACACAAGTAGCAGCAGGGTACTCTGGGGTTGGTGGAAATTAGTTACCATCATGCGTACGATATGGTACCCGTAGCCCGGTGCGATGATAATCTGTGTGCTGGTGTGGAGTGCAGGCAGGTTATGGCGGTCGAGGTAGTCGAGTATGTTGCGCAGGGCATCCACGGTAGTCAGACTGTCCGTAGGCGACTGTCCGTAGGGTTCCCACTGGTTCACGTGCAGATCGTCTTCCGTGGCGTCGGGATTGGTCTGCAACTTACGCCCGATATAATAGAGGCTTTCCAGTGTGCGTACCGACGTGGTGCCTACCGCAATGGCCCAACCTCCGTGGCGTATGAGTTTCTCTATGGTCTGCCGTCTCACCACGATATATTCGGAATGCATCTCGTGTCCTTCTATCTCCTCGCTTTTTACAGGCTTGAACGTGCCGGCACCCACGTGCAGGGTCAGTTCCTCACGGTCGATTCCGGCCTCGTCAATGTTCTTCAGCACGTTTTCCGTGAAATGAAGTCCCGCTGTCGGGGCGGCTACTGATCCCTTGATTTTGGAGTATACTGTCTGGTATGTACGCTTGTCGCTCTCCTGTGTCGCCCTGTTGAGGTACGGCGGTATGGGCAGTTCGCCCACTGCCTCCAGGATGTCGGCGAACGTGATGTCGGTGTCGCCCCAGTCGAACGTTATCCTGTGACTCGTTCCGTGTACCGCCCCTCTGGTGGCTGTCAGTGTTACCTGCTTGCCTTTCACGTCCACCTGCCGTGTCAGTTGCCCTTCCTTCCACCGTTTCAGGTTGCCCACCATGCAGTACCAGTCGCAGTGTCCTGTGGACTGGAAATTCAGCACATAGTCGTTGGGCTCGGCGGGCTCGAGACAGAACACCTCCACCTGCGCGCCTGTCGATTTGTGGAAATGCAACCGCGCTTGGATTACCTTGGTGTTGTTGAACACCATAAGCGCACCCTTGGGAAGGTAGTGCGGCAGTGAGGTGAACACGTCCTCGCTTACCACACCTTTATTATATATAAGCAACTTGCTGCTGTCGCGCTGCGGCAGTGGGAACTTGGCTATCCTGTCGTCGGGCAGCGGATAGTTGTAGTCTGCAATACGTATCTTCTTCGTGTCAGTCATAGTCTCTTTTCTTTGTTCCTGTCCTTTTGCCTTTCCGTCACCTGTCTATAAGGAACCTCACTTCCTTGAATTCATAACGCCTACTTGTGCCGGACCTCGTGTCGAGTACAAGGTGGCCTGTCGGTTCCACGTCCGTTATCCGCGCCTCGAACGGTTCTCCTCCCGGTTCGGCAAACCAGTGGAAGCCGTCTTTCCAGTAGAGTTTGCTCTTGTACTCATCCTCTATGCGGCTGTAGTTCCCGCGGCGGATTTCCTCATACAGACTCCGGAACTGTTCCACCACCTCACTGAGTATCTCCTCCCTGTCACTGTCCTGTCCTGTAACCTGTTTCAGTGATACCGGGTTGGGCGCGTCACTGGTGAAGCGGGTCTGGTTGACGTTGATGCCCGTGCCTACTATACAGTCAGTGATTTGTGTCCCCATGAGGTTGCACTCAATCAGAGTTCCACTTATCTTACTGTCGTTCCAGTAGATGTCGTTGGGCCACTTCACCCTCACCTGTCCGTTCCCACGCTGTCCGCTCGTGTGAATCCTGCGGGTCAGTGTGCTTTCCACCGCCAGTGCGATGGCTTCGGACAGGATGAACTGTCTGCATGCGCTCACGAAGGTGGGGTGGCACACCAGTGAGAACAGTATGTTCCTGCCCCGCTCGCTCTCCCAGGAGTTGCCCTTCTGTCCACGTCCTCCGGTCTGGTACTCGGCATCCACCACGGTGAAGTCCGCAAGTGTGTCTCCGTCCTTCAGCAACTCCTTCGCGTAAGTGCTTGTAGAGTCTACCTCATATAAGTGCATTCTCAGCATGGCGGTCAGCGTTTGGAACGGAAGAAATCCTGTAACAGTTTGAGGCATTCGTCCGCCATCACTCCGTCGCAGACCGTTGTCTTGGGATGCAGCACACCCGGCGCGTGTGTGGCATAGCCGTGCTTGCTGTCTGACGCTCCGTACACTATCCTCCCTATCTGTGTCCAACCCAACGCTCCGGCGCACATGGGACAAGGCTCCAGTGTCACGTAGAGTGTGCAGTTCTTCAGGTATTTTGCACTCAGGTGTTCCTCGGCTGAGGTGATGGCGATCATCTCAGCGTGTGCTGTCACGTCGTGGAGCGTTTCCGTGAGGTTGTGTCCACGTCCGATAATCTTACCGTCCGCCACGACCACAGCCCCTACCGGCACCTCGTCGGCTTCCGCCGACAGCCGCGCTTCCGCCAGTGCCGCCTTCATGTATCTCTCGTCGTCAGTCATACTTTAATGCTCCCGTTGAATCTGTCCCCTGTACGTCCTCCTTGAATGTCAGTCCTTCTCCTCCACGAAGTCCACGTATGTGCCTTCGTCGGGTTCAAACACCTTCCGTTTGCCTCCGTTGCTGTTGTAGTTGGCTTCGGAGGTGTCTACGGTTATCTTCTCTTCGTTTCCCCGATTCCACGTGAAGAGACGGCGCACACGCGCTTTGGTGTTCAACCAGAAGTGGCGCACACGTATGAAGAAACGTATGGTGGCGAGTATGAACTTGATGAACCCCGGCATCACTGTGATGGTTTATAGGTGATTGGCTGCGGACCGTTTCGTTTATGCAGGGTCACGATGCCCTCCTCAGTCCTGTGGATATGCCAAGTATGAGGTAAACACCGATACATGCGGCGAGGGCGCGCGCTATGGTCTGCCTCATGTCTCCGCCCCCTACCAGTCCGTCAACTATGGCGGTCAGCATGATAAGCGCGCAGCAGGTGAGGAAGATGTATTTGAGTTTGTTGTCAGTCCACGACCGGTTCTTGAACTTGAGCGAGAACATCGGGATTTCGCACACGAGCAACCAGCACGAGAGAATCTCGAACGCCAAGAGGAACGGGGCGTTGAACATGGGCGAGGTGAGGTAGCTCTCGCATCCCGCAATCAGTGCCGCCCAGAATATGGCGTTGGCAGGTGTCGGCAGTCCTATGAATGTGGTGTGCTGCCGCTCGTCGATATTGAACTTGGCAAGGCGCAGTGCCGAGAAGGCAGCTATGAGGAAGCCGGTGAACGGCATCACATTAAACCAGAACTCGTTGTACATCATCTCGGGGTAGCGCACTACCGTGTAGAGGGTGAACAGCATGGAACCCGGAGCCACTCCGAAGGTCACCACGTCCGCCAGCGAGTCCAGTTCCACTCCCATCCTGCCCGATACTCCGAGCATCCTGGCTGTCATCCCGTCGAAGAAGTCGAATACCGCTCCCAGGAGGATGAACAACAGGGCGGTGTAGAACAGATGGTGACATGCAGCCGCTGTGGCTATGCAGCCGCAAACCAGGTTGCAGCATGTGATGATATTGGGAATATGTTTCTTCACTTGTCAGTTTTCCTTTGTCGGTTTTTACTTCAGTTTGGCTATGATGGTCTCGTCGCCCACTGTGGCTTGTCCCATCTTCACCTTTATCTCTGCGTCAAGCGGCAGGTAGAGGTCCACTCTCGAACCGAACTTGATGAATCCCATATAGTCGTCGATGAAATACTCCTGGCCTTCCTCGGGGTAGGTGACGATGCGGCGCGCCATGGCTCCCGCAATCTGCCTTGCCATGACCTCCACTCCGTGCGGCGTGCGTATGACCACCATGGAACGCTCGTTCTCCTCACTTGCCTTCGGCAGGTATGCCTTGTGGAAGTTGCCGTCCTGGTGGTCTACCTTGACTACCACTCCCTCGCACGGAATCCAGTTGGCATGCACGTTGGTCAGACTCATGAATATGGACACCATCTTGCGCCTGTCATGGAAGTAGTCGCACTCGTCCACCTCCTCTATCACAACCACGTGGCCGTCACACGGGGCGACTACTGTCTTGGTGGTAGGGCCCTGGAACATGCGGATGGGACAACGGAAGAAGTTGAGCATGATTCCGTAGACGGTGAGGAGACATGCCCCCACGGCATAGTATATCCAGCACGGGCCGATGCCGTGTTCAATCATGTAAAAGCACCCCCAGAGAATCAGGGCCAACAACGCCCCGGCAACCAGCAAAGTGTACTTGCCCTCGTCGTGGATGCGTATTTTGTTCCTTCTCTTGTTATGTATCGTCGTTTGTTCTTTCATGTTGCAAAGGTACGAAAAATATCGGATAACACTTGTGGCGCATGTAAAAAAAAGAGGTGTAGGCAGGCTGTATGTAACTTTTTTGAAAAAAAATGTCCTATGGTTGCAGTTGGACGAAAAAAAACTCTTACCTTTGCACTCGCATTTAAGAATAATGCTACCAAGGTACTGTTCTATGGTGTAATGGCAGCACTAGGGTTTTTGGTTCCCTCAGTCCAAGTTCGAATCTTGGTAGAACAACGCTTAATATGCGTAGTACACCGGACTTGTAGCTCAGTCGGTTAGAGCAACAGACTCATAATCTGGAGGTCCCAGGTTCAAGCCCTGGCTGGTCCACTTTCAAAATCAAGGAGTTACGAAATTCGTGACTCCTTTTTTTGCAAATTTACTGGAGGATGCGATGTCGAACACTTTAGACGTACTTGAATATGAGTGCTTTAGACTACATATTATCGAATTATCAGCAAGAGAAGTATAAAGACAGCCTTGCTGAAAGGGCTGTATTGAGTGCTTTAGTTCACACGCTCAACGAGGGAGAGTTGCATACACTTCAAAAGGAGTTGAAGCGTGGATCTTCCAAATGGAGTGTGGGAAGAACCTTGTATAATGAGGCTACAAAAGTTCTCGGCAAGATACACCCACAGAGGAGTGAAAGCATAACAACTCTGCTGAAAGCCTTTTCCGATAAAAGAAGTGGCAAGGTTGCAGAGGCAAGGTTGAAGCTGCGGGACAGGTTCAGCAAGCAGTCATTTCAGACACAACGGAAGATACTCAAAGCCATGCTTTCTGCGTCAAAGCAAGACAGGCTTTGGGCTTATATCCGTTTGAATTGTAGTTGGGACAACTTCTTCTTTGAGGATGTGAAATTTTTGTGGGAGCAGTACCATGAAAAAGAATGTGGTGCTGTGGTCAGTAAGCATTTCCCCATGCAATATGTGTATGATAATTTGTTTTTATTAGATACGCATGACAACTATACCAGTCTTTGCATCAAACTTATACATCACCCTCTATTCAAGATAGATAAGGAGCGGCTGAAAGAAAATCCTTTATTTTATGGCATCTCCAAAGTTGGATATCTCTATGTCTTGGCTAAATCAAAAAGTACTGTGGAAAAGGGGTTTGCCACAAATGTGCTGTTTACGCAAATGGTAACTTTCATCAACATACAAGGCACATTACCTAAATATCAAGGCAGTAGGGGATATGACTTTGAATGGCAAGTGGAAGCAAAAACAATCTCTACCAAGTTCTTTTACTTTGTTCCTGTCATTCTCTGGTGCATGGGTGAACTTGGATTGACTGAAGAACTGATAGCCTTTGAGGAATGGGATGATAAAGTAAAAAACTTGTTCTTGGGCAGTGAAGAATTAACCTATTTGGAATACGACTGTTCTACAAACAATGAGAATGAATTATGGAACTTGTTCCGTCAGACTATTGTTGAATGTTTGCCAAGTGGGTACCAGCAATTGGTTCAAGTGAAGATTTCTAAACCCACAAAACCTACCAAGGAAGAACTGATGGGTAAAAATCCCGCAATGGGAGTCCTTGTAAACAGTTTAGGCTTAAAAGAGGTTTGAAGCAAAAAGTCCATATCTTTAATGGCACTTCCGCTTTTCGAGTTGGTAAGACAGTCCAATGCCAACTACTGAGCTGCTCTTGGTTTTGAGTATCAGTGGTTCATTCGGGACTTGTACGCCCGGAAGGGGCAGACTACGCCTAGCCCTGGGCTAGGTGCTTACTGGGCTTTCAGCCCGAGGTTTCACCCAGAGTGCCACACGTTGTGAACTGAATTGTTACGATTACGCTGTCTTACCAACTCTAAAAGCGGAAGAACCAGCTTTTATTTATTGCCACCAAATAAAATCGGGCGAATTTGTTTACTGCCGGTAAACAAATCTGCTGAACGGAGCTGCTTTGATGTTATTCCTATTCGCTGAACCGTTACCCCCAAACATGTTTGTCGTAAAACTGCGGAATATAGGGGTAATAATGATTGTTTTTGATTGATAATGAAAATAAATTCGATAATATTGGTACGGTTCAAGGAAAGTTTTGTAATTTTGCCGCGTCAACCGCATCTTCAACCTAAAGGGTAGTTGTAGAAATGCAGAGACCAAGAGGGAGGGAGTAGGCGAGCCGGAAGATGGTAAGCTGACTGTGGGAGACATATATATGGATTCGGCGTTTATCTGACGCCTGTTCTTGACATTTCGAAATCTCGCAAATTTCAAATCCTGTCAAAGGACATGGCAACGGTAGATGCCCATGGGTGTGTATTCATTGCGCATCGACTGCACCTTATTGTGTATAAGGGGTAGTAGTGTGCTTGATATACATACGGCGTGGGTCTCTGCGTTGCTCGTTCTGACAGGATTGGGCAATGCGAGAGCCTCGAGATGTGGAATGGGCAACAGGTGCGGTTCCCACGCTCTTTTCGTATATAGCCCAACCTTATTGTATGACAATTGCAGAGAACTGGGAACCGTCTCGGACTAAAAACTATAAACAGTTGAGAGTTACTTATGCTATTCAACTCATTTGAATTTTTGTTCGTGTTCCTGCCATTGTGCCTGTTGGCGTACTTTGGTCTGAACCGTCTTGGAAAGTGCCTGGCGGCGAAGTGTGTGCTGGTTGTCTTCTCGCTTTATTTCTACGCGTTCTTCAACCTCTCTTACCTGCCCATCATACTGACCTCCATCGTGGTCAACTATATGGTTGGCTACATGCTTGACAGGCTGAGGGGAAACCGCGGCAGGAAGGCTTCGCTGTGCGTCGGGGTGCTGTTCAATGTGCTGCTGTTGGGTTACTTCAAATACTACGACTTCTTCGTGGAGAACCTGAACGTGCTGTTCAGCTCCAACTTCACTCTGAGACACATACTGCTGCCCTTGGGCATCAGCTTCTTCACGTTCCAGCAGCTGGCTTTCTGCGCTGACAGCTACAAGCGGACGGTGACGTTTCCGAACTTCATCGACTACTGCAATTTCGTCACCTTCTTTCCGCAACTCATAGCGGGCCCCATCGTGCTGCCGCAGGAGATGCTGTCGCAGTTCTCCGACCCCAAGAACATGCGTGTGCGCTACCGCAACCTGTTCGACGGACTGTTCATCTTCTCGATGGGTCTGGCGAAGAAGGTGGTGATAGCCGACTCCATAGCGGTCTTCGCCAACGCCGGGTTCGAGACCAGCCAGACCCACTTCACCATGGCTGAGGCGTGGCTCGTGTCGCTCAGTTACACCATGCAGCTCTATTTCGACTTCAGCGGCTATTGCGACATGGCGATAGGACTGGGCAGGATGTTCAACATCAACCTGCCGGTCAACTTCGACAAGCCGTACATCGCGCAGAACTTCCAGGAGTTCTGGAAGCGTTGGCACATCACGCTCAACAGGTTTCTTACGCAGTGCGTCTACATCCCGCTGGGAGGTAGCAGGAAAGGCTCGTTCCGTACGTACGTCAACATCCTCATAGTCTTCCTGGTAAGCGGACTGTGGCACGGCGCCGGCTGGACATTCGTGCTGTGGGGCTTCTTCCACGGGTGTGGGGTGGTGGTGTGCAGACTGTGGAGGAATCTCCGTCTGCCTCTGCCTCGGATTCCCTCCATCCTGCTGACGTTCTTCTTCGTCAACATCCTATGGGTGCTGTTCCGCGCCGACTCTGTGGGACGGGCGTGGACAGTGATAAGCTGCATGTTCAACAACACGGACATAGTCCTTACGCAGACCTACAGGTCGCATCTACCGAGCATCTTCCCCAACACGTTCAACTTCATCCTGTTCGTGGTCGCCTCGCTGATGGCCTTCATCGGACCTACAGCTTATGATCTTATGAACAGATGGGTGGTGGGACGAACTCTTTGGGCGAAATCCGCTTGTGCCGTCGCTCTGCTTGTAGTCGGCATACTGCTCCTTAACAGGGTGAACACGTTCCTTTACTTTAATTTTTGAGATATGGACAGAACAGAGAAAACATCCCGTAAGTACTTCATGGCCACGCTGTCCGCATTGGCGGCAGTCTTGCTGGGCATTTTCGTGATTGTCTACACCGTGGACCCATACCAACAGTTCCGGGGGAGCGACAAGTATATCTGCGACGGAAGGATGGAGATTCCGGGTGTGTCCCGACACCATGACTACAATGCCGTGATGATGGGCTCGTCGATGGCGAACAACAACAACAGCTGTCTGGTGGACTCGCTGTTCTCCACCCCTGAACACCGTTGGCAGACCCTCAACTTCTCTCTGACAGGTGGCATGAGCGACGACTACGACATCGTGCTAGACTGGTTGCACCGTGAAGGCAAGGTGCGCCACATACTGTTTGACTTTGACTTCTTCAGTTTCTCGAAGAAATGCAACTCCATCCAGACCTGCCTGTACTCCGACAGTCCGTTCGACAAACTGAAGTATGTGTACAACTACACCACCCTTGAGAACTGTTGGGTGAAGTTGACCAAACCCCACGGACTGGACAGCCTCTACCACTTCAGGAGTCCGAACAACAAGGAGGCTGCGGTGGATGACTACTTGGCGTGCATCGCCTCACCGATGAGGAAGGAGGGCTATGACTTTGACTTTGACAATCTGAAGAAGGCGTTTGACGAATGCCTGTACAGTCATATCCAGGTCATGGGCGATGTGGAATGGTACATCTACTTCCCTCCGTACTCGGCCTTTGAGTTCGTGCGTTACCGTGACGAGGGCAACTGGCCCGACATAGCGCGGTTCAAGGAATACGTGTGCCGGACTCTTACCGCCTGTCCGAACGTGAGGCTGTTCGACTTCCAGACCGACACATCCTACATCATGGCGTTCGACCAGTACATGGACATCCGACATTTCTCGTGGGACTTCAACGACCGTATCGTGACCGACATCAGCCGTGGCAGCCACCGGCTGACTCAGGACAACTACAAGGAAGCGGTCCGACTGCAGGATTCGATAGTCGCCGCCCTCCAGGTGGACTCTCTGATAAACGACTGAGTTTTATGGGTTATCAGCCCGATGGGTATTCAGGCTAAGATTCGCAGAACACTTACATTGGCTGTGAAAACCGTAAATCTTTCTTAAATCAATGGATATTTGAGAATATCGCTCCAATGGTACCGCTGTAGCGGTTGATTGGTACCGTGCGGAGC
>CAVBFD010000041.1:0-23201 GCA_963594655.1 Candidatus Methanomethylophilaceae archaeon | reverse complement strand
ATAAT
Organism: Candidatus Methanomethylophilaceae archaeon; assembly: GCA_963594655.1. Classification (GTDB taxonomy): domain Bacteria; phylum Bacteroidota; class Bacteroidia; order Bacteroidales; family Bacteroidaceae; genus Colivivens. The sequence continues at coordinate 23,196 of CAVBFD010000041.1, read as the reverse complement.
ACTCCCCAATTTCAGACCAGTTATTCCATATGCTTAGGCAATGACACCTACCGCTTGCTTTGGCGTGCGGAATATACGTAAATTTAATGCAAACGAAAAGCGGTAAAGCCTTAATCTTTAAGACCTTACCGCTTAACTTGTTTGGTTTCACTGTTTTACTCATTTCCTTCGAGACTCGCCTGGGCCGCAGCGAGACGAGCTATCGGAACTCTGAACGGAGAACATGATGCGTAGTTCATGCCGATCTTCGCACAGAACTTGACAGATGACGGTTCGCCTCCGTGTTCACCGCAGATGCCTGTGCGGAGTGTTGGACGGATCTTGCGTCCGTTCTCCACAGCCATCTTGATGAGCTGGCCGACACCGTTGCGGTCGAGTACCTGGAACGGATCCACCTTCAGAATCTTCTTCTCCAGATAAGCCGGGAGGAAGGATGCGATGTCGTCGCGTGAATAACCGAAGGTCATCTGTGTGAGGTCGTTGGTTCCGAATGAGAAGTACTCAGCCTCAGTGGCTATTCTGCCGGCTGTGAGGGCGGCGCGTGGAGTCTCGATCATAGTGCCGATCTCGAACTCTACCTCGATGCCTTCCTCAGCGAACACTTCCTTGGCTGTCTTCAGGATAACCTCTTTCTGCTGCTTCAACTCATAGAGGATACCTACGAGGGGAACCATGATTTCCGGATGAGGGTTGTAGCCTTCCTTCTTCAACTGGCAAGCGGCGCCGAGGATGGCGCGTGTCTGCATGGCTGTGATTTCCGGGAAGGTGATGCCGAGACGGCAACCGCGGTGGCCGAGCATCGGGTTGTTCTCCGCAAGGGAGTTCACGCGCTTCTGGATTTCCTCCACGCTGACACCCATCTCCTTCGCCATGGTCTTCTGGCCCTCAAGGTCATGTGGCACGAACTCGTGGAGTGGCGGGTCGAGCAGACGGATGTTCACTGGCAGACCGTCCATGGTCTTCAGTATGCCGTAGAAGTCGTCCTTCTGGTAAGGAAGCAACTTGGCGAGAGCTTTCTCGCGTCCCTTCACGTCGCTGGCGAGAATCATCTCGCGCATTGCCACAATCTTCTTGTCCTCGAAGAACATGTGTTCAGTACGTGTGAGTCCGATACCCTTCGCTCCGAACGCGCGGGCAACCTCAGCGTCGTGTGGAGTGTCGGCGTTGGTGCGCACCTCCATCTTGGTGTACTTGTCGCACAGGTCCATCAGTTCCTTGAAGTCGCCGCTCAGTTCCGCTGCCTTGGTAGGCACTTCACCTGCGTATACCTGTCCTGTAGATCCGTTCAGTGAGAGGTAGTCGCCTTCCTTGTAGGTCACACCCTCAATCTCCACAGTCTTGTTCTTGTAGTTTACGTTGATGGCTCCGGCTCCTGACACACAGCACTTGCCCATACCGCGGGCAACGACAGCGGCGTGTGAGGTCATACCTCCGCGTGCGGTGAGGATACCCTCAGCGCTTGCCATACCTGCAAGGTCTTCCGGAGATGTCTCAATACGTACCATGATTACCTTATGTCCGTCCTTGTGCCATGCCTCGGCGTCGTCGGCGTGGAACACAATCTGTCCACATGCCGCGCCCGGAGATGCCGGCAGACCCTGGGTGATGACCTTAGCGGCCTTCAGAGCCTTCTGGTCGAATACAGGGTGAAGCAGCTCGTCGAGTTTCTGCGGCTCGCAGCGGAGTAGGGCGGTCTTCTCGTCAATCTGGCCTTCCTTGAGCAGGTCCATGGCGATCTTCACCATCGCGGTACCTGTGCGCTTGCCGTTACGTGTCTGGAGGAACCACAGCTTGCCTTCCTGCACGGTGAACTCCATGTCCTGCATGTCGTGGTAGTGGTTTTCCAGTTTGGTCTGCAACTCATCCAACTGCTTGTAGAGTTCCGGCATAGCCTCCTCCATTGAAGGATACTTGCTTGCGCGCTCTGCCTCCGGGATACCGGCGCGCTCAGCCCAACGCTGTGAACCGATCTTTGTGATTTGCTGAGGAGTGCGGATACCTGCCACTACATCCTCTCCCTGTGCGTTGATGAGGTACTCACCGCTGAACAGGTCCTCGCCTGTGGCCGCGTCGCGTGAGAAGCAGACACCTGTGGCAGACGTGTCGCCCATGTTTCCGAACACCATAGCCATTACAGAAACGGCTGTCCCCCATTCGTCTGGAATACCCTCCATCTTGCGGTAGAGAATCGCGCGCTCGTTCATCCAACTGCGGAACACGGCGCAGATAGCTCCCCAAAGCTGCTCGATAGGGTCGTCCGGGAAGTCGGTGCCTGTCTGCTTCTTGATGGCTTCCTTGAACAGTTTCACAAGTTTCTGCAGTGACTCCACTGAGAGGTCCTTGTCGAGTTCCACTCCCTGTTCCTTCTTCACCTCCTCGATGATGGCCTCGAACGGGTCGATGTCCTCCTTGTTCACCGGCTTCATTCCGAGAACCACGTCACCGTACATCTGCACGAAACGGCGGTATGAATCGTATACGAAGTGTGGGTTGTTGGTCTTTGCCACCATTCCCTCAGCCACCGTGTCGTTCAGTCCGAGGTTGAGGATGGTGTCCATCATGCCCGGCATGGAAGCGCGGGCTCCTGAACGTACCGATACAAGAAGAGGGTTCTTCGCGTCACCGAACTTGCAGTTCATGAGGCCCTCGATGTGCTTCACCGCTTTTTCAACATCATCGTTGAGAAGCTCCACAATCTTCTCCTGGCCTACCTTATAATACTCGTTGCAAGTATCGGTAGTGATGGTGAAACCGGGAGGAACCGGCACGCCAATCAGGTTCATCTCAGCCAGGTTGGCTCCCTTGCCACCAAGCAACTCACGCATGTTCGCATTACCTTCAGCTTGTCCGTTACCAAAAGTATAAACTCTTTTTTGACTCATAATTTATAATTAATAGTATTACTTAAATTGTGAATAGTCGTCTTTCCAATGACTGTCTCGCTCAAGAATCCAAGTTTTCATCCCATCGCGAATCAGTTGTCGTGCAAAGATAACGGATAAAAAATGAATCAACAAATTTTAATTCGTTTTTTTTTGATTTATGTCCCTTTATACCTTCATTTACAAAAAAAGTGGGGTTGTGAGGGGTGTAATTGAACGAAACTTCCTAACTTTGTAACCCGAAACCAATAACACAAACTTGTGATGAAAAAGAATATCAGCCTGACTTTTTTCTTCCTTTTATGGATAGGCTTGGAAAACGTGTGCGCCCAGACATGGATAGATGTGACGGACACTTACATCGTGAACCCGCGGTTTGACAACAATGACATCTCTACCGGATGGAAGGGTACAGCATTGAGTCAGGCCCAGAGGCATGCGAATGCCGAACTCTACAGCAAGAACTACAGGACCTACCAGACTGTGACTGGTCTGCCGGCGGGACTTTACCGCCTGTCGTTGAGTGCGTTCTACCGTTCCGGAACCACTTCGGAGGACTATAATCATGTGAATGGCGCAAGCCCTTCGGACTATCAGCACGCCTTCCTTTTCGCCGAGACAAAGAGTGGGGCGGTGGAAACTCCAATCAGACTGCTCTGTAGTGACGCTCTGTCCACGAGCCTCGGTGGCGGTACGGTCACCATCGGCAACTGGTGGCAATCAGGATCGAAGGTGGTTCCGAACGACATGGAGGCTGCCGGCAAGTGGTTTGATGCCGGGTATTACAAAAACTCGCTTGAGGTGACCCTCGACGAGGACGGGGGCGACCTTACTGTCGGAATATACAAGAACACGCTGATTGACGGCGACTGGACCTGCCTCGACAACTGGAAACTGGAGTACTACGGCACTGTGACCAAGGTGACCGGGATAACACTCAGTGATTTGAGGACACAGATAAACATATACGAGAGCAAACAACTGACCGCCACCGTCAAACCGGCGAACGCCACGTACAGGAAAGTGACGTGGAGCAGTTCCAACGTGAGTGTCGCCACTGTTGACGATAACGGTGTGGTGACAGGTGTGGGCAAGGGCAGTGCCAAGATAACCGCTACAGCCACCGACGGCAGTGGGGTAACAGCCTCCTGTACCGTCACCGTCACCAGCAATTTCGCTACGGCCGCGTCGCTTGTCATCAACGAGATTATGGCCGCCAACACCGACATGTTCGTAGACCCTTCATGGAACTACGGAGGATGGGTGGAACTGTACAATCCTACCAACACTTCTGTCAGCATCGGACGCTTCTGGGTCAGTGACGACCCCAACAACCTGAAACAGGCGATGCTGCCGGAGCGTATCGGGAGCATACCTGCCCACGGCTTCTTCACCTTGTGGTTCGACCATGCGCAGACATGCAAGGACATAGGCGAGAACTGGCTCAACACCAATGTGGACATGAAACTGAACGCCAAGGGCGGAACGGTGTACATATCCGATGCCAACGGAAACCTCATAGCGCAGCAGACTTATCCAGCCGCTTTCATGAGAACCTCGTATGCGAGGACTACCGACGGTGGGGACACGTGGAGATTCACGGCGGATCCTACTCCCACAGCCACCAACGCCACCAGCACGTTTGCCAACGAACAGGTGGAGGACCCCGTGGTCGACAAGGCCGGCCAGTTGTTTGAAGGCACTCTGCAGGTCTGCGTCAACATACCCGAAGGGGCAATCCTCAGATACACCACCGACGGTACTGCTCCCACGGCCTTGTCGGCGGAGAGTGCAGACGGACTGTTCAACATAAGCAACACCACCGTGTTCCGCTTCCGCCTCTTCAGGGACGGCTTCCTGCCGAGCAATGTGGTGACACGATCCTATATATATAAGGAAAAGGACTATTACCTGCCTGTGATTTCACTTGTCACCGACCCTGCCAACCTCTACGACGACGAGATCGGAATATATGTGACAGGCACTAACGGAAAGACAGCCAACCAGGACAACACCAAGCGTAACTTCAACATGGACTGGGACCGTCCCGCCAGCTTCGAGTTCATGGAGACCGGCGAGGTGTCCTTCTGCCAGGAGGTGGACATATCGATTGCCGGTGGATGGAGCCGCAAGTACGAACCGAGGTCCATCAAGGTGAAGAGCGCGAAGGAGTACGGCATCAACGAACTCGACTATCCGTTCTTCCAGGACAAGCCCTACACGAAGAACAAGTCGCTGCTGCTGCGCAACGGCGGTAACGACAACTACAACAAGTACCGTCTCAAGGATGCGGCGTTGCAGTCGATTGCCCGGCAGTCGCGCTTCCACCTCAACCTGCAGTCATACCGTCCTGTGCATGTGTTCATCAACGGTAAGTATCTGGCGATGCTCAACCTGCGCGAACCGAGCAACAAGCACTACGGCTATTCGAACTACGGTATCGACATGGACGAGATAGACGCTTTTGAGATGAGTGTGGATTCCGGCTATGTGCAGAAGGAAGGCACTAAGGACGCGTTCAACCTCTGGTATTCGCTCGCCGCCAACGCCGCCGACCCGATGGCCTACGCGCAGATAGGCGATTTGGTGGACCTCGACGATTATGTGAACTATATGGCGTTCAAGTTCTACCTGTACGACTGGGACTGGCCGCACAACAACGCGAAGGCGTTCAAGGATAGGGTGGACGGCAAGTTCCATTTCGTGACCTTCGACCTCGACAACTGTGTGGACTGGAGCAACGGGGCTACCAACAGCAATATATTCGCCTCGTTCGCAGCCAAGCAGACGCACACGTTCTACGCGCGTCCTGAGTACAACTGGACAAGCATCACCGCCGAGGTGGAGATGGTGACCATCTTCCTCAACATGCTGAAGAACGGGGACTTCATGAAGAAGTTCATCGACACATACTGCCTTGTGGGCGGTTCGGTGTTCGGCGACGAGCAGGAGATAACAAATCTGGTCACTGAGATGGCGGAACGAATCAAACCTGCCCTGTTGTGGGAGGGAAATGACCCGACAGGAACATACAAGGAACAGGCGCAGGGCATCATAAGTGCCGTGACGGGCAACTACCGTTCACGTATGGCCGGCGTGATAAAGAACTATTCCACATTCGGACTCTCAGGCACCGCCACACAGGCGTTGCAGTTGAGCGCGAATACGGAGGGCGGTGAGATTACGTTCAACGGGATGGAAGTGCCGCGGTCCAAGTTCAACGGTTATGTCTTCGCTCCTGTCACACTGAAGGCTTCCGCTCCTGCGGGGTACAAGTTCGCTGGTTGGAAGATGCTGGAAAGGACAGGGGGAGTGCAGACCACGACCCTCATCGAGGAGAAGTCCGACTGGAAGTACTGCACCACATCGCTCGACGGCACCAACTGGAAGTCCGCCAGCTATAATGACAGTGGGTGGACTGTCACCGGCGCGCCTTTCGGGTATTCCACTGCCGGAAAGTATATGGGTGTCAATGCCAAGACCACTCTGTCACGCACCAGCGCCTTTTACGTGAGAAAGACCTTCACACTCGACGAGGATCCGTCCGAAGGTCAGACCTACACGTTCAACTACAGTGTGGACGACGGACTCCTGGTCTATGTCAACGGAACTGAAGTGGGAGGGTATCACCTCAACTCGGGTTCTTCGTTCAGCGACCTTACACAGTCGCAGAACAGCAGTTGGTACGAGGCCGACACTCCCGCTTCAGGGTCAATCACGATAAGCAACAGTCTGCTGAAGAAGGGTGATAACATCATAGCTGTGGAGATACACAACTGTACCGCCACATCGTCGGACATGTGGTTCGACGCGTCTCTGACAGTTTCGACACCAATAGTGCCTGACGACGATGACAACGATTATGTAAGTACCGATGAGGAGTATGTACTCCCCGAGAGCGGCGATTTCAGTCTACAGGCAGTGTACACGAAACTCAGCGAGGACGATCGGAAGGCCCAGGGCATAACACCGATACGCATCAATGAGGTGAGCGCAGCCAACAGCATCTATGTGAACGACCTCTACAAGAGGAACGACTGGGTGGAACTCTACAACACGACCGACAGTCCGGTGGACATAGCGGGGATGTACCTGAGCGACAATGCCGGCAAGCCCCGGAAGTACCAGATTACGGCTGCGGAAGGTGTCAGCACCGTCATACCGGCGTTCGGCTACACTGTCGTGTGGTGCGACAAACTGGCTCCTGTAAGTCAGATCCACGCTTCGTTCAAGCTGGCGGCTGAGGGCGGACTCGTGATGATTACCGCCGAGGACGGCGCATGGGCTGACACCCTCTCCTACGGGCCTCACAGTGGCACTGAGTCGTTCGGACGCTATCCGGACGGAAGCAACAATGTGTATGCGATGAACAGTCCCACTATCGGTATGGCCAACCACTTCTCAAGTTGCGACACCGTTTATATAACGAAGAACGTGGATGACGTGACCGGTATCGGTACTATTATAGCAAGGAACGGAGACATGAGCATCATGTATGCCGGCGGATTCGTGACCGTGACCACGGAGACCACGACTGCCGTGACCCTCTCTGTATATAGCATGACAGGTGTCGAGTGCGCCACTAAGTCACTTGACCTCAGTGGCGGTCGCGCGTCCTTCTATGTAGGCAACCTCCCGGCAGGTGTCTACGTGGCCCGTGCCAAGAATGTGGACGGAGAGTACTGCTCATGCAAGTTCGTGGTGAGATAATGTGAAACGTAATCAAGTAAAATCAATAGAACAAAGAACAATGCAAGACTGGAAGAAGTATTTGGCGGAGATGACAGGCACGATGGTGCTTGTGCTGGTGGGATGTGGAGTGGCTACAAGCATAGGTTGCGGTGAACCTGCTGGAGTGGCGGCTACAGCCTTGGCCTTTGGCCTGGCTGTGGTGGCGATGGCGTACACCATCGGAGGAGTAAGCGGTTGCCATATCAATCCTGCTGTCACCCTCGGTTGTCTTCTCGCAAAGCGTATAGGCGGCAAGGATGCGGTCATGTATATAGTCTCACAGATTGTGGGGGCTTTCATCGGGTCCGCCATCCTCTTTGCCCTCACGTCCACTACAGACGTGGAAGGCACAGGATCCAACATGTGTCAGCCGGGAGTTACAATGGCAGGTGGACTTATAGCGGAGACTGTGTTCACGTGCGTGTTCGTCCTCGTGGTGCTTGGCGCCACAGACACCGAGAAGGGCGCGGGCAGGTTCGCCGGACTGGCGATAGGTCTGTCACTTGTCATGGTACACTTGGTATGCATCCGTTACACAGGCACTTCCGTCAACCCCGCCCGATCCATCGCTCCTGCCGTGTTCCAAGGCGGACAGGCCATAGCCGACCTCTGGATTTTCATCGTGGGACCGTTCGTGGGATCCGCGCTTGCCGCAGGTCTGTGGAAACTCATGGGTGAGGACTCGGGAAAATAAACGGATGAAAAGAAACACTATCTGAAAAAGAATTGCTAACTTTGCATCCCAGTATGGTTAGAACTAAATATTCATTCAACTAAAAAGATTTATTATGGTTTATTCAAAAGAAGTACAGGAGATGTGCTGCGTTGCCAAAGGGCCTAACCATGGTCCCGCTCCGATACCGGAAGAAGGTAAGTGGGTGCAGGCAAAGGAGATTAAGGATATCTCGGGCATGACACATGGAATCGGTTGGTGCGCCCCTCAGCAGGGTTGCTGCAAGCTCACACTTAACGTGAAGGACGGTATTATCGAGGAGTGCCTCGTGGAGACTATCGGTTGTTCCGGTATGACCCACTCTGCGGCTATGGCGTCTGAAATCCTTCCGGGCAAGACAATTCTGGAAGCCCTCAACACCGACTTGGTATGCGACGCCATCAACACGGCGATGCGCGAACTGTTCCTTCAGATCGTGTACGGACGTACACAGTCAGCTTTCTCTGAAGGCGGACTCGTGGTGGGCGCAGGTCTGGAAGACCTCGGCAAGGGACTCGTGTCACAGTGCGGTACACTCTACGGTACAAAGGCTAAAGGCACACGTTACCTCCAGTTGACAGAGGGCTACATCACCAAGATGTTCCTCGACAGCGACAACCAGGTGTGTGGCTATGAGTTCGTACACATGGGCAAGTTCATGGACGCCATCAAGAAGGGCGTTCCGGCTGATGAGGCTCTCAAGAGCGTTACAGGTACTTACGGCCGTACAAAACCAGAGCAGGGAGCAGTGAAATCAATTGACCCACGTAAAGAATAATAAGGAGGAAGCGAACTATGATAAGAGAAGTAAAATTTGAATCACAAGACCGTCGAATGAAGCAGGTACTCGCTGCTCTCAATGAAAACGGCATCGCTTCAATAGAAGAAGCTAACGAGATTTGTGACAAGGCGGGTCTTGACCCTTACAAGACATGTGAGGACACTCAGATGATTTGCTTTGAGAACGCAAAGTGGGCATACGTGTGCGGTTGTGCCATCGCTATAAAGAAAGGTTGCAAGAACGCAGCCGACGCCGCAGAGGCTATCGGTATCGGACTCCAGTCTTTCTGCATCCCCGGTTCAGTGGCTGACGACCGTAAGGTAGGTCTGGGTCACGGTAACCTGGCAGCCCGTCTTCTCCGTGAGGAGACTCAGTGCTTCGCTTTCCTGGCGGGCCACGAGTCATTCGCAGCCGCTGAGGGCGCGATCAAGATTGCCGAGATGGCCAACAAGGTTCGTAAGAACCCACTGCGTGTCATCCTTAACGGACTGGGCAAGGACGCGGCGATGATTATCAGCCGTATCAACGGTTTCACATACTGCCAGACCAAGTTCGACTACTACACCGGTAAGGTGGAAGTGGTTAAGCGTACCGCATACAGCGACGGACCTCGCGCTAAGGTCAACTGCTATGGAGCTGACGACGTGCGTGAGGGTGTGGCCATCATGTGGCTGGAGGATGTTGACGTGTCCATCACAGGTAACTCAACCAACCCGACCCGTTTCCAGCACCCTGTAGCCGGAACATACAAGAAGGAGCGTATCCTCGCCGGCAAGCACTATTTCTCAGTAGCCTCAGGTGGCGGTACAGGACGTACCCTCCATCCTGACAATATGGCTGCGGGACCTGCTTCTTACGGTATGACCGACACAATGGGTAGAATGCACTCTGACGCTCAGTTCGCGGGTTCTTCTTCAGTACCTGCGCATGTTGAGATGATGGGCTTCCTCGGTATAGGCAACAACCCGATGGTAGGTTGTACCGTGGCTTGTGCCGTTAATGTCGCATTGGCGTTGAACAAATAAGATACTTGCGTGTCCCTTGACGGACACATGACGCGGGGCCGCTTAATCATTTAAGCGGCCCCGTTGTTTTGTCTTGCTGAGTGGGTGTGGGTGTCAGCGGTTCTTGTACATGCTGTCGTAGTACTTCTCGTACTCGCCCGAAGTGATGTTGTCCATCCATTCCTGGTTGTCGAGATACCAGCGTACGGTCTTCTCGATTCCCTCCTCAAACTGGAGCGACGGCTCCCATCCCAGTTCGCGCTGTAGCTTGGTGGAGTCGATGGCGTAGCGCGCGTCGTGTCCAGGACGGTCGGTGACATAGGTGATGAGATCCATGTCCTCGCCTTCCTTGCGTCCGAGCAGACGGTCCACGGTGTTTATCAAGACCTTGATGATGTCGATGTTCTTCCACTCGTTGAAGCCTCCTATGTTATAGGTCTCAGCAATCTTTCCGTTGTGGAAGATGACATCGATGGCGCGGGCGTGGTCCACCACATACAGCCAGTCGCGCACGTTCTCGCCCTTGCCGTACACAGGCAGTGGCTTGCGGTGACGTATGTTGTTGATGAACAGTGGTATCAGTTTCTCGGGAAACTGGTACGGCCCGTAGTTGTTGGAGCAGTTGGTCACTATGGTCGGCATTCCGTATGTGTCGTGGAAGGCGCGTACGAAATGGTCGCTGCCGGCTTTCGAAGCGGAGTAGGGGGAGTGGGGGTTGTACTTCGTCGTCTCGTAGAAGAAGTCCGTGCCGTATGCCAGATGGTGCTTGCTGCTTGACGCAGTGGTGGAGAACGGTGGTTCCACACCCTCCGGATTGGTCATCTTCAACGCCCCGTACACCTCGTCGGTGGAGATATGGTAGAAACGGCAAGGCACACCCCCGTCCGAATCCCCGTGCTTCATCACATAAGGGTCGGGTTGCGCCTCCCAGTAGGTCTTGGCGGCCTGAAGCAGACTTAACGTGCCGATGACGTTGGTGCGCGCGAAGGTGAAGGGGTCTTTGATGCTGCGGTCCACATGACTCTCCGCCGCCAGGTGGATGATACCGTCAACACGCTCGTCCCGAAGCAACTTGAGGAACGCCTCAAAGTCACAGATGTCCATCTTCACGAACTTGTAGTTGGGCTTGTCCTCCACATCCTTCAGGTTGGCGAGGTTGCCGGCGTAGGTCAACTTGTCGAGGTTGATGATGTTGTATTCAGGATACTTGTTCACAAAGAGACGTACCACATGGCTTCCGATAAAGCCGGCTCCGCCTGTAATTACTATGTTTCGTTTCATACCTTATTGTTTGTACTTGTTTGTCATCAGATGGTGAAGGGGGAGTCGAAGTCCTTCAGACACGCGTGTTTGGTGTCCTTCTCACTCAACAGCGCGTGCTCCACAGGTATCTGCCAGTCGATGCCCAACGAGGAGTCGAGGATGGAGATGCCTCCGTCCGCCTCGGGGTGGTAGAACTCGTCGCACTTGTACTGGAACACCGCCGTCTCCGACAGTACGGCGAAGCCGTGCGCGAAGCCTTTGGAGATGAGGAACTGACGGTGGTTGTCTTCAGTCAGTTCCACCGCCACGTGCTGTCCGTAAGTGGGACTGCCTTTGCGGATGTCCACCGCCACGTCAAGCACACGTCCCCTGACACACCTCACGAGTTTCGCCTGTGTGAACGGCGGACGCTGGAAATGGAGTCCGCGCATCACCCCGTAGCCCGACATACTCTCGTTGTCCTGCACGAACCGTATTTTGTGGCCAATCAGTGGAGTGACCTTCTCGTCAAACTCCCTCTCGGAGAAACTCTCGAAGAAATAGCCCCTGGCGTCACCGAACACCTTGGGTTCTATAACGATCAGTCCCTCTATATCTGTCTTTATTACATTCATGTCTTTGTGTATACCTTATTATATATGTAGCATAATTATCGCATACAACCGAGATTGGCGAGACACTTCTTCAGCGAGTCTGTCCAGTAGGGTACTTTCAGTCCGAACGTGTCCTTTATCTTGGTCTTGTCGAGTACCGAGAACGACGGTCGTGTGACTGGTGAGGGGTACTCGTTGGAGTGGCATGGCTGGATGTCACAGTCAGTGTTGCCGGCATACTCCGCAATCATCTTGGTGAAGTCGTACCAACTGCATACCCCTTCGTTGCTGTAGTGGTAGACCCCGGTCTTGGTATAAGAACCTGCGGCGCTTGTCTTGTAGTCCTCAATCACCACGGCTATCGCCTTTGCCAAGTCCAGCGCGTAAGTGGGAGTGCCTACCTGGTCGAACACCACCTTAAGTTGCGGTTTGGTGGCTGTGAGGTTCAGCATCGTCTTGCAGAAGTTCTTGCCGTACTCCGAGTAGAGCCATGCCGTGCGTATGATGACATGATCGCAGCCTGTCTCCATGATTTTCCGCTCCCCATGCAGTTTGGTCAGTCCGTACACCCCTGTAGGCGTGCCTTTCTGGTCTTCCCTGCACGGCACATTATACGGCTCCTTGCCGAACACATAGTCCGTGCTTATCTGAATGATCAGTCCTCCCACCGCCTTCATTGCCTTCGCAAGGTTCTCCGGTGCGGTGGCGTTCAACTTCTCAGCCAACTCTTCAGCCGACTCAGCCGCATCCACGTTGGTGAAGGCGGCGCAGTTGACGATTACCTTGATGTCATTGTCCTTCACTGTCCTCGTTACCGCGTCCAAGTCGGTGATGTCGAGGTAGGTGGTCTCGACCCCCTCCTCCTGGTTCACGTCAGTGAACACGTATCTGTCCGTCGGGTCTTTGGAGATGACGCGCATCTCGTTGCCCAACTGTCCGTTCGCTCCTGTGATAAGTATATTCATCCTGCAATCTTATTTAGTCTTGTGAAATCGGCAAACTCAACTGAGGTTCGCCGTTCCTGTCTCCTTCACCTCGTCAATCACTTTCAGCAGGTACTGTCCGTACTGGTTCTTTAGCATCGGCTTGGCGAGTTCACGCATACGTTCCTCGTCAATCCAGCCCTGACGGAAGGCTATGCCTTCGAGGCACGCCACCTTCAGTCCCTGCCGTTTCTCCAGTACCTCGATGTATGTGGATGCCTCCGCCAGTGAGTCGTGTGTCCCTGTGTCGAGCCATGCGAAACCGCGTCCGAAGGTCTTCACCTTCAGTTCCCCGTCGCTGAGGAACCGCTGGTTGACAGTCGTTATCTCATATTCGCCGCGCGCCGACGGCTTGATGTTCCTCGCCACCTCGACCACCTTGTTCGGGTAGAAGTAGAGTCCCACCACGGCATAGTTGCTCTTAGGGTGTTCCGGTTTCTCTTCGATGGAGAGGCAGTTGCCTTGTTGGTCGAATGAAGCCACACCGTAGCGTTCGGGGTCGCTCACCCAGTAGCCGAACACCGTAGCCTTGTGTTCCCGCTCCGCTGTCTGCACCGCCTCGCGCAGCAGTTTGGTCAGACCCGGTCCCTGGAATATGTTGTCTCCAAGCACGAGGCACACACTGTCGTCGCCGATGAAGTCCGCTCCGATGGTGAACGCCTGTGCCAGTCCGTCGGGTGACGGTTGCTCGGCGAAGGTGAAGCGCACACCATAGTCGCTGCCGTCGCCCAGAAGCCGTTTGAATCCGGGCAGGTCGTAGGGTGTGGATATGATCAGTATGTCACGTATCCCGGCCAGCATGAGAACGCTTATCGGGTAATACACCATCGGTTTGTCGTAGACGGGCATGAGCTGTTTGCTTATTGCCTTCGTGATTGGATAAAGCCGGGTTCCACTGCCTCCGGCGAGTACTATTCCTTTCATAATATCTCTTTTTTTTTGTTGTCGTCAGAATATCCGTTGTGTCAGTCTTATCTCCAGCACAGGATAGACGGGAAACTTCTTGACTAAGTTGATGGTCTTTTCCACGTCACCGCCTTTCACTCCCACACTGTGCATGATGTCCACCCCCTCATGGGTGATGAGGCTCGGTCTGCCGCCCCAGAACAGGACACCGGCGTCCACCGACAGTGTCGTGTAGCCGCCTTTCTTCAGTAGGGTGGAGTAGCCGATACCGACATAAGGCTTGAACTTGTTGACTATGGCGTCACACCTAATCTGGTTGTCCTCGCTCGGACGCAGGTAATAGGGGTCTCCTTTCTGGTGAACGAGGTTGCCCTCGGAGTCGTACTCGTCACGGATCCACGGTCCCATGTACACTGACATGTAACCGTATCCCTTCACTTTGTCCACCAGTTGGTCGGGTACGGTTATCGACTCGCCCTCAAAGGTGGCGATGTCCTCGCCTGCCAACACCTTGTCCACTATGTTGTTGTAGAGGTTGACCATGACGAGGTTGGTCATGTCCTCCGTGCGGTTTATGGCCCGCGCTAACACCGAATTGCCCCAGTAGAAGCCGGCGGTCACGTGCCAGCGCTTGTCGCGCAGGGGGAAGACATCCACGAGGAACTTGAAGTTGTTGTTCTGTGGCTCCACCATCATGGAGATACCGTTCTGCGCCTCCCTTCCTGTCAGTTGCTTCAGCAGTTCGGACGCCTTGGCGAACTTGTCCCTTCCTTCCTGACGGTTGGCGGACTCCGACATCAGCAGCTCGTAATCCACCCCGACACGGAAATGGGGCATCCATGTGCCTCCGGCGCGCACCTTCACATATTCGCCCACAGGCATGGAGAAGTCCACTCCGAGACCAGTGGAACCGGCGGTCACGGACACGTCCATGTGGTTGAGTATGCCTTTGTCCTTCTTGCCGTCACGCATGTCGGGCAAGCTGGGCTGTGCAACGGCGTTAGCGCTGCATACCATCACTGCTATGAATAACAAAAGTACTCTAACCATCTTCTCTGTGTCCTCTTTTAATTTTAATATGCCTGTTGGTCGCCCCTCAACACTTGCAGGATGGTCCTGAAGAATATCTCGATGTCGAGAGCCAGTGACCAGTGTTCGATATACCAAATGTCGTGTTCCACACGCCGTTCCATCTCCTCCACTGTCTTCGTCTCCCCACGGCATCCGTTGATCTGTGCCCAGCCAGTGATTCCCGGTTTCACCAGATGGCGCACCATGTAGTCGCCTATCATGTTGGAGTATATCTCCGTATGGTGTTCCATGTGGGGACGCGGACCGATGATGGACATGTCTCCTTTCAGCACGTTGAGGAACTGCGGCAGTTCGTCGATGCTGGTCTTGCGTATGAAATTGCCGAACGGCGTTTTCCGTGGGTCGTCTATGGTCGCCTGTTTGAGGTCCGCGTCGGCGGATATTTTCATGGACCGGAACTTGAGACATGCGAACGACTTGCCGTTGTAGCCTGTCCGTTGTTGCTTGAAGAAGACGGGTCCGGGCGATGTCTTCTTTATCATTATCCCGACTATGATGTAAATCCACCAGAAGGCCAGCACTACGAACAGGCCTGAAACCGTGACATCGAACGCCCGCTTGACCGCGCGCGCCACAGGGTTGTCGAGCGGCTCGTCGTGCAGATACACCACCATGGTGCGTCCCACGTGACTGAGTTTCATCCTGTGGCGTGGATAACCGTCCATGTTCGGCACGTAGACAAACTTGATGAAGTTGGCCTCGCACAGGTGTATGATAGGTTTTATGATTTCCAGTTCCTCGGGTCTGCCGGGGGAGAGGGAGCAGTAGACCTCCTTCACCGTGTCCTTGTGCGCCTCGATGTAGGACAGCGCGTCCTTTGTCCTGCCTAAGTAAGGCAGTCCGTCCGGTATACTGTCGGCATACAGGGAGGTGAACATGCCCATCGTCACGTATCCGTTCACTCCGATACCCAACTTCATGTCTGAGTAGATGGCACGGTTGTTGTGGTCCGCCCCGACAAAGACTACCGGTATGGAGTCGCGCCCTCTCCTGCGCATGTGGCGCAGATGCAGGGTTAACAGTATGTGTACGGCCTCGATGCACACCAGGTCGATGCCGAGCATCTCAATGAGGATGGTGCGTGGCGTCATCTTGTACACGAGTACAAGTAGGATGAGGAAGATGGCGATGGTGGTCAGTGTCTGTACCAGGGCGCGCATGATGACACGTGTCACGGATATGCCGCGGTCGGTCATCTTTATTTGCCAGATGGCGATGGTGAGCGCGAAGGAGACTGCAAGCAGGATGGTCGCACCCTCTACATTGTCCTTCAGCATGAAGTCGTCCTTGGACTGAATGACAGTCGCCAGTAATAGAAAAACACTACAGTGTACCAACAGGTCTATCAGGAATATCGGTACCTTGTAGTAGTAAAGAATCTTTGCTTTGTTCTGTTCCATTGATGATAATTTTTACCCCCTATCGACATCGTCAGAAGCAACAGAAGAGATTAGTTCCAACTTTAATCGTTCGTTTCATGAATGCAAAAGTACGCATTATTGTCTAAAGGACAAAATCTTTAACCATAAATAATGTGCCGCGCGGTGTTTTTCCCGTATAATCTCCTGTTTGTTGGTGGCGGATTAAAAAGTTTTCGTACCTTTGTATTTCGTATTCCAAGGATTAAAAAACAGAGATGAGATGAAATTCGGATTCGACAACGACAAGTATTTGAAAATCCAATCAGAACATATCAAGGAACGCATAGCCAAGTTCGGCAACAAGCTGTATCTGGAACTGGGCGGCAAACTCTTTGACGACTATCACGCCAGCCGTGTGCTTCCGGGTTTCATGCCCGACAGTAAGTTGAAGATGCTTAGTCAGTTGAGCGACAGTGCTGAGATAGTGATAGTCATCAGTGCCGTGGACATCGAGAAGCAGAAGGTGCGCGCCGACCTCGGCATCACATACGACATGGACGTGCTTCGTCTGCGCGCGGAGTTCCAGCAGCGCGGCTTTCTGGTGAGCAGTGTGGTCATAACGCACTACAACGGACAGAGTTCGGCTGACGTGTATAGGGAGAAACTCACACGCATGGGCATTAAGGCGTATTGTCACTACACCATCGAGGGCTATCCCTCTAACGTGGCCCTTATCGACTCGGACGATGGGTTCGGCAAGAACGATTATGTGGAGACTACACGTCCGCTGGTCATCGTCACCGCCCCGGGACCGGGCAGCGGCAAGATGGCGGTGTGCCTCAGCCAGCTCTACCATGAGCAGAAAAGGGGGCTCAGGGCGGGCTACGCCAAGTTCGAGACCTTCCCTGTGTGGAACCTGCCGTTGAAGCATCCTGTCAATATCGCCTATGAGGCGGCCACAGCTGACTTGAACGACATCAACATGATTGACCCGTTCCATTACGAGGCGTACGGCAAGATTGCCATCAACTACAACCGTGACATTGAGATATTCCCTGTACTCAACGCCCTGTTCGAGAGCATATACGGAGAGAATCCATACAAGTCGCCCACGGACATGGGCGTGAATATGGTGGGGTTCTGCATCAGTGACGACGACGTGTGTCAGGACGCGTCAAGGAACGAGATTATCCGCCGCTATTACGCCGCGCTCAACCGCCTGGCCGACGGTGAGGGCAACGACAGTGAGGTGGGCAAGATTGCGCTGCTGTTCAAACAGGCCGACATCAACAGCGCTTACAGGAAGACCACCGTGGCTGCCAAGGAACGCAAGGAACAGTCACTCGGTAAGGCTTGTGCCGCCATCGAACTGGCGGACGGCACTATAGTGACCTCGGAGGAGAGCGCGCTGCTCGGCCCGAGCGCCGCCCTGCTGTTGAACGCCACCAAGTATCTTGCCGGCATCGACCATTCGGTGCGTCTCATTCCGCAGGACCTGATAGAGCCTGTGCAGAAGACCAAGACGGAGTATCTCGGAGGCAACAACCCCCGTCTGCATACCGATGAGGTTCTTGTGGCCCTGTCTGTGTTGAGTACCCACCACGGGGACTGCCGCAAGGCTTTGGAGAAACTGCCTGAACTGAGAGGCTGTCAGGTACACTGCACGGTCATGCTCAGTGAGGTGGACAAGAAGATATTCAAGAAACTGGGTGTCGGACTGACGTGCGACCCGGTGAAGAAACGCAGGCTTGTGTAGTTCCCCTGTCCCTTTGTCATAAGCGTATGTCCCGTCATCCAATCATATTGCGGCTGTTGTTGCTGACGCTTTGTGCGGCTCTTGTCTGTCCCTGTGCTGAGGGCCGTGACAAGAAGAAAAAGAAGCGTGTGGAACAGGCTGAGTATGGGGTCTTCCAGCCCGACAAGGCAGCCAACCTGTACAAGTCCGTCCCCGACACCCATCCACGGCAACCGAAATGCAAGGGACTGGTGTCTGTCTTCCGTGCCAGTGGTGTCCACCGTTACGGAATCGACGTGAGCCATTATCAGGGACGGATCGACTGGAAGGCCGTCTCTACCGACGGCAAGGTGGGGTACGTGTATCTCAAGGCTACGGAGTCGAACAGTCTGGTTGACGACACCTACGACTACAACCTCAACGAGGCGAGGCGGCACGGACTGAAGGTGGGCAGCTACCATTTCTTCCGTCCCAATGTGGACGCCACCTCGCAGTTCGCCAACTTCAAGCGTACGGTGGACCGCAGGAAACAGGACTTGCTGCCGCTCATCGATGTGGAGGTGACAGGCGGTGTGCCGGTGGCCACCATGCACAAGCGTCTGCAGGAGTTCCTGCGTCTGGTCACCCGGGAATACGGCAAACGTCCTGTGATATACACCGGACGCAATTTCTACGACAGGTACTTTGCCGGTTACTCCCATTTCAAGTCCTACCTTTTCATGATTGCGCAGTACACGTCCGCCGAACCGACACTGAGTGACGGAAAGGATTTCGTGATGTGGCAGTTCACCGCCAAGGGACGCGTGAACGGCATCAGGGGCGATGTGGACCGCAGCCGCTTCATGGGACGACATTCCATCAGTGAAATCCTCTATTGAGAAATGTTGCACATACGTGTGCGTTTTATGCAATATTGGTCGGATTGACCATATTCTGTTGGGTAATAGAAATAGTGTGCGTAACATACTGAAAATGAGCTGTTTACGGGGGGGGGGCTAAGGTTTTGCGTGTCTGTCACGAAAAAATCTTTTGTTGTAACCAGATTTTTTCATTATTTATTCGCTGTTGTCAGAAAAAACTTTTATAACTTTGCCCCGTGTAAAAATCAGGATACATATTGCGTGGCATCCTTCCTCTTTCTGGCGATCAAATGGAGCGATACTCTTTCCCCCCAACTCGGTATCGTGGTCTATTGATTTTCACGCGTATTCGTCAGATTGCAGACCTGCCGTGTCGGCGGACACTTTATATGGCGAGTCTCTATTGGAAGGATGCTTTTTTTTTTGTGCGTATAATGTGTGTTGTATCCAATTCCGTGTTCCAAAACGTAAGAATCGTGGTGGTGGGGCGTGATTGATTCCTTTTTATTTTGTGATTCCATTTATAAGTGCTACCTTTGCACCGACAGTCTGTAATCAGATGTAAATGAAAGGTTGTATAAGGAAAACCCTGACTTTTGCGGTACTGGCGCTGTTTGCCGGTCGGATTCTTGCCGTACCTCCCGAGAAGGTGTGGCGCGAGGTGACTATGGCTGACGGATCCAAGGCGATGGTCATGATGATAGGCGACGAATGGGCGCATTGTCTGGTGACTGCCGACGGTAAGGCGGTGGACGAGCTGGACGACGGGTCGTACGTATATGTGGACAAAGACTCTGTGATGGCGGTGGTACGACAAAAGAAATTAAGGCGTTCACAGGTCATGAGGCGCGGCGGAAGCCGGCGGAGTTCTTCGGCGAAAGGCCGGGGGGCGGTCGCCTTGGAGTCGTCCGACATCGCCGACAATTATGAATGTTTCCGTGGAAAGAGGCGCGGTATTGTGATACTTGCCGAGTTTCCCGACAGGGCGTTCCTGTCTGAAGGCAGTGGGCCCGAGGCTTACTATACACGTATGCTCAACGAGGAGGGGTTCGGGGACGACTCGAACATGGGGAGCGTGCATGACTATTTCACCGACATGAGTGGCGGACTCTTCGATCTTACGTTCGACGTGTACGGTCCGGTGACCCTCTGCAGGAAATCCTCCTACTACGGAGGAAGCGACGGATCGGAACTGGCGGGGGAGTTCATAACGGAGTCTGTGGAACTGGCTGACGCTACGTACGACATCGACTGGACTCAGTACGACTGGGACGGTGACGGATATGTCGAGGAGGTGTTCGTGCTTTATGCTGGATACGGACAGGCTACAGGGGGAGGGACGAAAACACTGTGGCCTCATATGGCGACACTCAGTGACATGAAGCTGGTTGGCAACGACATTCCCGGACCTCTGGCATTTGACGGGGTTAAGGTGGACGTGTATGCCTGTGCCAACGAACTTTACGGTGGCAGGGGTTCGCGGAGGATGGGAATCGGGGTGTTCTGTCATGAGTTCTCCCACTGCATGGGACTGCCCGACATGTACGATACCGGTTACAGCGACAATCGTGGAATGGGTGATTGGGATTTGATGGACAGCGGAAACTATAACGGGACTACCGGGACCTGTCCCGCTCCCTGGTCTCCATGGGAACGCCATTATGCCGGATGGCTCGAATACACTGTCCTGAGGGAGAACGACAGTGTGAAAGGTCTCAAACCGCTGCTGGAGGAGGCGAAGGCGTACGTCATATACAACGACGGCAATCCCGACGAATATTATACACTGCACAATGTGGGAGGAAGCAAATGGGACAGCGCGCTCCCGGAGAGCGGACTGCTCATCACTCATGTGGATTATGACGAGTACCTGTTCCTCAACAATATAGTGAACACTACCGGTAGAGTGACACTGTTGGACAGAACGGTGGTTTATAACGACCACGAGCGTATGGCTCCGTTCAGCCGCCGTTTCGGATTTACATACTACGAGACTTACCCCTTCAAGTACGGTACGCTTTGTATCGACAGTCTGACCGACTACAGCAATCCCCGGGCGAGTGTGTGGAACACGAACACCGACGGGTCACTGCTCATGCACAAGCCGTTGTACGACATCGTCTGTGACGCGAAGACGGGTTACGTGTCGTTCAACTATATGCCGGGGGCTACGGCGACCGCGGTACGTGACGCTGTGGTGGAGTCGGGCGGTGGTTTCACGGAGATATTCGACATGACTGGCAATTATGTCGGTGACAGTGGGTCGGGACTGCCTCCAGGTGTGTATATCCGCAGGGACGGACATGGGTCAAAGAAGATATTCGTAAGATAAAAAGAAACTAACTACATATTAATCAGACTATGGCAAAGATAATAACAATGGGCGAGATCATGCTTCGCCTGAGTCCGGAGGGAAACTCACGGTTCGTACAGGCTGACAAGTTCTGCATCATCCCCGGAGGCGGTGAGGCGAACGTGGCTGTCAGTTGCGCCAACTATGGACATGACTCGTATTTCGTAAGTAAACTGCCTAAGCATGAGATAGGGCAGATAGCGGTCAACGGACTGAGACGCTTCGGCGTCCACACCGACTTTATAGCCCGCGGTGGCGATAGGGTAGGGCTTTACTATGCAGAGACAGGCGCGTCCATGCGTCCGTCAAAGGTAATCTACGACCGTGCGCACTCGTCAATAGCGGAGGCGAAACCCGAGGACTTCGACTTCGACAGGATTTTTGAGGGGGCTGACTGGTTCCACTGGAGCGGCATCACTCCCGCTGTCAGCGACGCAAGCGCCGAGTGTCTGCGCCTGGCTTGTGTCTGCGCCAAGAAACACGGGGTGACTGTCAGCTGTGACCTCAATTTCCGCAAGAAACTGTGGACGAGCGAGAAGGCTATATCCGTCATGCGTCCGTTGATGCAGTATGTGGACGTGTGCATAGGCAACGAGGAGGATGCGGAGTTGTGTCTGGGCTTCAAGCCCGACGCTGATGTGGAGGGTGGCAAGACCGACGCCGCCGGTTATGAAGGTATCTTCAGGGCCATGGCTAAGGAGTTCGGTTTCAAGTACGTGGTCAGCACGCTGCGTGAGAGCCTGAGCGCGAGCCACAACGGATGGAAGGCTCTTATATATGACGGTAAGGAGTTCTATCAGTCCAAGCACTATGACATAGAACCGATAATCGACCGTGTGGGCGGAGGTGACTCGTTCTCCGGCGGTCTGATTCACGGACTGATCACCAAGCCGTCACAGGGTGAGGCTCTTGAGTTTGCCGTTGCGGCAAGTGCGTTGAAGCATACCATCCCGGGTGACTTCAACCACGTGTCGGTGGAAGAGGTGGAGTCGCTTGCCGGAGGCAATGCCAACGGTCGTGTTCAACGTTAATATATATAATAAGGTATATGGCTAAATTCGATAAACTTGCCGTAATGGCAAAGATAGGGGAGACAGGTATGGTGCCTGTGTTCTACCACAAGGATGTGGAAGTGGCGAAGAAGGTTATCAAGGCGTGCTATGACGGGGGAGTGCGCGCATTCGAGTTCACCAACCGTGGCGACTTCGCCCATGAGGTGTTCGCCGAGTGTGTCAAGTACGCCGCCAAGGAGTGTCCCCAGTTGGCTATGGGTGTGGGCAGTGTGGTAGACGCGCCCACCGCCGCCCTTTACATCCAGTTGGGCGCATGCTTCGTGGTTGGTCCTCTGTTCAATCCCGACGTGGCTCCTGTGTGTAACCGCCGTCTCGTTCCCTACTGTCCTGGCTGTGGTAGTGTGAGTGAGGTGGGCAAGGCCCAGGAGATGGGATGCGACCTCACGAAGGTGTTCCCCGGTGACGTGTACGGGCCGTCGTTCGTGGCGGGACTGAAAGCCCCGATGCCGTGGTCCAAGATTATGGTGACCGGTGGTGTCGCTCCTACGGAGGATAACCTCAAGGGATGGTTCAAGGCTGGTGTCTACTGTGTGGGCATGGGCAGCAAGCTCTTCCCTAAGGACAGGGTTGCCGCTGAGGACTGGCAGTACGTCACCGACAAGTGCCGCGAGTGTCTCGACATCATACGTGCCGCCAGAACTGCCGGCTGACATGACAGCACCGAATGTCTTGCTTTATTCCGAATATCTTAATGGATTAACATCGGTTTTGTTAATGCATGGTGGCAACGGATGTACCTGTTAAACTCGAAGTTTCCTGCGGTTTTCTGACATTCTGATAAAACACCGAAAATGGGTCTCGAGTGGGGGTGTCATTTCACTCGAGTGAATTGATCGATTCACTCGAGTGTTTTGATCAATTCACTCG
>CAVBFD010000040.1:0-24002 GCA_963594655.1 Candidatus Methanomethylophilaceae archaeon | reverse complement strand
CAAGCCCCAAAAGTGGACTAACGGAGGCTGAAAGTGGACTGAGTGAGACTGCGCAAAAGATTCTTGAACTTATGAAGCAAGACCCTACCACTACTTACGACAAGATAGCGGCAGAACTCGGGAAGGCCCGCAGTGGCATAGCAAAGCAGATAAAGAAGCTGATTGATGACGGCATTGTTCTGCCTAAAGAGACGAATAACGGAACGTGGGTTGTCACTTAAGACGTGCGTTCTTGTCATACTCACTGGAATTTGCCCAATGTCGCTGACAGCAACCGCGATAAAAGCAGCCAGTGAATGAACAAGGAGGGGGCTTCTCCTCCACCATAAAAGCTGAACAGATAAGAAACAGAAAGGAATAATGGCAATAGACACATTCCACCGACAAAGGTGGTAACTTACCACCCAAACAAATGACAGAATGGATAAAGTTCAAAACATAATGAGTCGTTGGCAGGCACTGCAACCCTTGTCCGAAAGAGACAGGGAGTTGTTGAGCCGCAGGTTTACCATCGACTTCAACTATAACAGCAACCATATCGAGGGCAATACGCTGACATATGGGCAAACTGAGATACTGCTTCTCTTCGGCAAGATTGTCGGTGAAGCTGATGCGAAGGATGTGCAGGAGATGACGGCAAGCAACGTGGGACTGAAGATGATGACAGAAGAGGCTATGCTGAAAGACATCCCTCTCACGCAGAACTTCATACGACAGTTACACCATACCCTGTTGAGAGAGGACTATACAGTGTACCGCAACTTGCCTGGCGGTGAAACGACAAGCTATGTGATTCATGCAGGACAGTACAAAACCCGTCCCAACAGTGTGATTACACGATACGGTGACCGCTTCGAGTATGCCTCTCCTGAAGAAACGCCGGCTCTGATGACCGACCTCGTCAACTGGTACAATCAGGCAGAGCAGTCAGGCAAATTCACCCCTGTAGAACTGGCGGCAATATTCCATTACCGCTACATCCGCATACATCCCTTTGAGGACGGCAACGGACGCATCGCCCGACTGATGGTGAACTACATACTATGTCGTCATGGATACCCGATGATTGTGGTAAGGAGCAGGAAGAAAGGCGAATATCTGGAGGCACTCCATAAGACTGACCTCACCGTGGGGGCGACACCTTCATTGGGGGCACACGCATCCAAACGCGACATTCAACAGTTTCTCACCTACTTCACCAATCTCTTTGTGGAAGAGGTGGACTACAACATCCGTTTCCTGACGGAACGTGGAGACAAGGTTTGGTGGTTCGATGGAGAACGGATTACGTTCCGGGCAGAGTCTACAAGCAAGATTCTCAACCTGATGTACTCTACTCCCGACATTACAATACAAAAACTATCGGAAGAAGTCGGCATAAATGCAGCCGCCACAAACAAGCAGATTAAGCAACTGGTGACAAAAGGGCATGTTCAACGCTCGGAGAAAGACGGTACTTGGCGACTTGTCATAACCCCATCAGTATGATGAAAATTGCAAGAAAACGCCCCAAAAGGTAGAGAGTGTATACCTTTTGAGGCGATTTTTTGCAAATACCCAGATGCCGAAACGCACCTGCATTTGACAGCATCCGCAATAAAAGCAGCCGGTTGTTATTTCTCCAATTCACTCCATGCCGGCGGTTCCACGCCGAGGAAGTTCTTCACGAAGAAGTCATACATCTTGTGGGTTCCGTACGCGCCGCCCATCGTGTGGCGTTCGCCCGGCAGATAGATGAACTCGAAGTCCTTGTTGTGCTTTATCAGTTGGTTGACAACCTGGAATGAAGATGACGGGTCCACATTGTCGTCAAGCTCACCCACAACCAACATCAGTTTGCCCTTGAGTTGGCCGATATGCTCGGTGTTGCTGCTCTCCACATAAGACTCGTCTATCGGATAGCCCATCCACTGCTCGTTCCACCATATCTTGTCCATACGGTTGTCGTGACATCCACAGGCAGAGTAAGCCGCCTTGTAGAAGTCACCGTGGAACAGGAGGGCGGCAAGAGCCTCCTGACCTCCGGCAGAACATCCATAGATACCCACACGGTCAAGATCCATATACGGATATTTCTCGGCAGCCGCCTTTATCCATGCGATGCGGTCAGGGAAACCCGCGTCCTTCAGGTTCTTGTAGCACACCTCCTCAAAGTCCTTGCTCCTCCAGGAAGTGGTCATGGCGTCGAGCTGCACCACGATGAAGCCCAACTCGGCAAGGTCGGAGAGACTGCCCACAGCGGAGAAGTTCTTAGGCACGTATTGGTCGCCCGGGCCTGAGTAGATATACTCGATGACAGGATATTTCTTGTTGGGGTCGAAGTTCGACGGTCTCTGGATGATACCCCACATGTCGGTCTTGCCGTCACGTCCCTTCGCCACGAACACCTCCTGCGGTTGCCAGTCGGTCTGCTTCAACTGTGATATGTCCGCCTTAGCCAATGTACG
This sequence comes from Candidatus Methanomethylophilaceae archaeon, assembly GCA_963594655.1. GTDB lineage: Bacteria > Bacteroidota > Bacteroidia > Bacteroidales > Bacteroidaceae > Colivivens. Next base: position 21,555 of record CAVBFD010000040.1, on the reverse strand, counting down.
GACAATCTTGCCTGTCTTGGCATTGCGGAGTACTGTGACAGGCGGATTCTCGACAGTAGAGTAAGTGTCGATAAGGAACGTCTTGTCTTCGTTGAATGTAGCCCTGTGGTTACCCTCCTCCGGTGTAAGGTCTACAAACCCCTTACCGTTGAAATTGATCTTGCAATAGTGGATATTGTACGGGTCCTCGTTCGGGTTCGCCTTGGGCAGTCCCTCTCCGTTGGCAGTGAAGTAAATCACCTTCTTGTCCTCATCGATATCCAGTATCTGACGCACATAGAACTTACCCTTGGTAATCTGGTTCACCACCTTGCCTGTGGTGCGGTCGTACATATAGAGATGGCCGTAGCGGTCACGCTCACTGAACCAGATGATATGCTTGCCGTCCTCCAGGTCGTTGCGGCTCAGGCGTGTCCATGCGATGTACTTCTTCTCCTTCTCCTCTATTATAGGACGCACCTTCCCGGTCTCGGCGTTCATCTCAAGAACACGGTAGGTCTTGTGTCCACGCTCGTTGAACTCGAAAGTCAGAGTGTGCTTGTCCTCATCCCACCGTGGGGTCGAGAGGTCGAACTGACTGGCGAACAGTTCGTCGGACGGCACAATCACCTTCTTGGTCGCCAGTTCAATCACAACCGGAATCTTATAGTCGAGCGAGTCGCCCGGCTTGGCGTATTCTATGTTATAGTACTTTGGCTGCAACTGGTCGGAAGGAGACGAGTTGACGTAAGTCACGTAACGCTTAGGAGCTGGCTTGATTCGGACTGTGGCGTAGTACTTCCCGTCTGACGAGAAACTGCCCCATGAGGAGTAATAGAAGTTCTCGTCGCCGTCGGTAGTGAGGGCTGACTCCTCACCGGTCTCGCTGTTCTTTATATAAAGGTTGTTGTCCTTTCCATATACCTGCACCTTACCGTCACCGAAGTGAGCTGTCCTGCCTCTCTGGTCGTCCACCTCAGACCACCGGCGTTCGGGACGGCCTCCACGGTGACCTCCCCCACGATCGTCCTTCACCGCCTCGCCCTTAGTCAGCGCACCCGTCTTCTCCACGTAAGTCCAGTTGAAACCCTTGGCCACAAACTTCACTCCCACATTGCCGTCACTCTGCCTCGTCAGTTCGGGGTTAATCCACAACTGGTCGCCCTTCACCTCAGAACCCAACTGACCGCTCATGGCGGCAGCCACCTTGTCGTTGTCGAACACAAGAGTCTGGTTGCCCGACTTCAGGTCCACCATATAGTATTTCTGTCCACCGTTCTCAGTGACGGAATACCACATCTTGTCCTTCAGTTCATCACTTGTCACGAACCGTGACTGAACATTAGCGTTGACCACCTTACTGCCGTATCTGGCGCGGACACTGTACGCGCGGCGGTAGTCGTCAACTGTTCCCTGTGCCATGGCACTGGCAGCCATGGCGAACAGTCCCAAAAGCCATAATTGTCTTTTCATCGATTACTTAGTTTTTATAGTGTTACATATCATAAGAGTCCTCCTCGAGCGAAAAGGTTTAATTGACCACATGCTGTGTGTCCCTCACCTGCCGTTTCTTTCCCTGTTCTCCCGCCGTAGGCACATAAGAAGCCTTCTCCGCTTCCTTGAGCGCCGCACCGGCCAGTTCCTGCACAGACACCCTCACCGGTTCCGTCATGAACTCCGGGACATTGTAACTACGGGTGAAATACGTGTAGAAGTCGGGGTCGGCCTGAGGCAGTTCAAACGCCTTGTGCGTCCTGCCCTGACGGTCGAAATAAGTGAAGTAAAGACGTGAGTAGTTGCCGTCGTCCCTGCGGCTCACGAACATAATCCACCTGCCGTTGCTCGACCATGCGTGGAAACTCTCCGCCCTGTCACTGTTAGCCTCCTCCAGCCGGTGTACCTTTCGTGTGGCCACGTCCATCATGTAGAGGTCGGCATCGGGGTGCCACACATGGAAGCAACCGTAAGGAGCCATGGCGAACAGCACGTTCTTGCCGTCGGGACTCACCCTCGGGAAGGTCGCGCTCAGACTGTCAGCCGACGCCTTATAGAGGAGTTCGGGTTTGCCGAAGGTCATCGTACGCCCGTCGAATGACTTGCGGTAGATGTCATATTTAATCTCAGTGTAACGGTTTATCTGTTCCGTCTCGTGCGGCACCGTGTCCTTATACTCGAAATGGGCGGATCCATAGTAGAGGTACTTGCCGTCAGGCGACCAGCAAGGGAAACTCTCAAGCTCGTCATCGGCATTGCACACATTACGCACCTCGTTCTTCTCCACATCATACAGGATGATGTCGCTCTCCGTGTCCTGCACCTCAATCTTGGCGTTGCTCTTGGTGTGGAACGTCTGTCCCGTGAGGTTGGTGGAATAGGCGATGAGCGGTAGGGTCGGATGCCATGCGGGATAGACTCCGGCACTGAGTGTGGAGTCGGTCTTCAGGTCAACCTTCCGCGGAGCGTTGTCACGCACAATCATCGTGCCGCCGTGTCCCTGCCTCATGTGGAACTGCATGTTGGACGTGCGGTAGTTCTGGTAGGAGTGGCAGTTGACACACTGTCCGTCACCCTCGCTTGACACAATCATGTTGTTGTATATGTCCTTCTCGTCGAATGACGACAGTTCACGCTGGTTGATGCTGAGTTCCTCAAACGACACGTACGACGGATAGATGAGCCTGTAGGATATGTAAGGGTCTATCGAATCCCGCGCCACATATATGCGGAACGGCTTGTACTTCTTCCACGCGCCGTCCTTGCGCGTATACACCTCCACACTGACTGACTCTCCCTTCGCCGCAGCCAGGAGCGACTTCCATTCAGCCTCATCGATGGCCACCTTATGGCCGCAGCCGAACGTGGTTGACTCATCACCGCAGGAGAACCGCGCCACACACTCGTCCACATCACCGCGCACACCGAAGTTGAGCGGAGCGATGTTGCACGGCACCACCACCTCCGTGTAGTCGGGATAGATGTCAGGGTACGAGTCCACCGTGGTGTAGGTGGACGGCACGCCAGGATGTCCCGTACAAGCTGCCAACAGCAGAGCAAACGACAATATGCAAACAAACTTATTCATATCTTATGTCTTTCTTCAAATCAATACACATTAAACTCATTGTAGAAATAGTAGTACCACCAGTAGGTGTCGCCATACACACTCTTCAACCTCTGTCCCGCCGCCTTCGCGTCGGCGCCGCTCTGAATCAGGTCGTTGTAGTCCCTGTTGAAGTTCCCGTACCGCTGCACCACGAGGTCATCGAACGGGAAATTGTCAACATTAATAGGCGAGTCCTTCTGGTTTCCGTAAAGCAAAGCCCCCTGCTGGTACAGTTCCGCCACCTTCTCGCCCTGATGCCTACGTGAATAGTCATGGAAATGCAGACAAAAGGCATCGGTGTCCTCCGTCCACAGAGACATGCACATGACCACCTCCTCCAACTTGCTGCTTGTGGGGTACATGATGCCCGAGAAGTGTTCAAGCAACCATTTCTCCGGCAGACTGTTGTCAATATCAAGGCGGTTCACGTCATCCATCACCAGCGGCATGATATTGTTGTATTCCTCCGACTGTCTCAGCCTCTCGGCAAGTCTCAGCATGGGTTCGCGTTCCCTCACCCAGTCCTTGTGGAACAGCGACGACTTGAGTATCGCGAGGTACTTGGCGGCCAAGTCGAACTCATGGTTCATGATGGCGCAGCGCACGAACATCTTCAGGTATTTCACCTTACAGCCATATTCGACCGTGTTCTCCATTGCCCAACGGTAGGCGTAATTGATCTGGCCGAACTGATAGTAAATCATCGACGCGTCCATATGGGCGATGTACACCTGAAGCGAGTCACCTGTATGAGGCTGCGCGCCACAGTTGTCAATACGGAACATGTCCGTCATCCTCCCCTGGTGCATCAACGCTATATTCTTGTAGAGAACCATCAGATTGGTCGGTCGCCCGGCACGCTTCGCCTCGTCTATCACATCGTCCCACCTGCACTCGTCCACGGCGCGCATCATGCGCAGCTCCGCATGGAAGTTAGTGTCACGGAACGAGAAGAAGTAGGCGCAGAAGACAAAAGCGAGAAGACCGGTGGCAGTGAACAGTTCCGTACGCCAACGGTTCCGAATCGGTATATGTACTATCGAGAGAAGCGGCAACAGGAGTGTTGACACATAAGCCACGATGAACGGCAGTTGCAGGAGATGGTTCTCATAGTCGTTTTTCCGGAACTCGGGGAAATCACGGTTCACCAGACAATAAGCCAAGACAAACGACAGGAACGGAATAATCTGTCTGCCCTTGCGGACATGATTCTGGAGACGCTTCAAGACCCACATCAACAGCCGTGAGAAGATCCAAGCCAACACCGCAGTGACAAGGAAGACCACTGTATGGGAGAACCAATAGCCAGGCATCTTGATGTAGTACATCCAATAGCCGATGTCCGTCACCGAAACCGACAAGGCGCAAACCGGAATCCACGCCAGTAGCCGGTGGCCTCCCTTCAAGGAGAACAAATCCACAAGGACGACGTATAGGGCGGTCCACAGGAGTACCAGTATCAAAGCCCCGACCCAGGGATAATGGAAGAACTGGGTGAGGAAACAGCCTATCCATGCCCAGTAGTCGCCATGCCAGTCGAGCATCTCCGTCATGAACTCACGGCTTCCCACAAACAGGTTGTTCTCCTCCACAGCATACAGGTAGTCCGACTGAGTGACCAGGACTATGTATGCCGCCAACGGAAACAGCAGGGTGTATATGATTCGTCTCATCATCTCTCCACAAATTTAGCTTTAGTAGCCGCCTTCCCCGCAGCCTCCACAAACTCGCCGGCAGACACCTTCACCGGTTCCACCATAAACTCCGGACGGTTGTAGGACTTCATGAAGAACACATAGAAACTGGGATTGCCTTGGGGCAGTTCAAACGCCTTGTGACATCTTCCCTGCCTGTCGAAATACGATATGTAAATCCGTGAATAGTTGCCGTCGTCACGTCTGGAGGCGGTCATGATCCACCGTCCGTTGCTGGAGAACGAAGGATAGCTCTCCGCATACTTGCTGTTAAGCGCGTCCAACCGGACTGGAGTCGCCGGCAACGAATCGCCTTCCTGACTCAGTTCAAGCATATAGATATCCGACTCGGGATGCCATATATGGAAACAGCCGTAATAGCCGATCGAGAAGACCATGCGCTTGCCGTCGGGAGAGACTCGGGGCAGGGTCGCGCTCCTGCCCACAGCCGCCGCGTCATACACCAGACGGCGCGGACCGAACCGGTGGGTCTCCGTGTCGAAGTCCTTCGCATATATGTTGTAGTGGATATCCCTGTAACGCGCTATGGTTGACTCCGCCTCAGTCCCCATGGAATCAGCGGGGAGGTAAGCCGAACAGTAGTACAGTGTCCTGCCGTCGGGCGACCATGTGGGAAACACCTCCAGTTCGTCGGAGTCATTGGCGATAACACTCACCTCATGGTTTGCCACGTCATACATGATAAGGTCGGACTTGGTGTCCTGCACCTCCACCTTAGCCACACTCTTCGTGTGGAACGTCTGTCCCGTAAGGTTCGTGGAGAACGCCACCAGGTTCAGTGTGGGATGCCAAGCAGGATAGGCGCCGGCGGAGATTGTCCGGTCCGTCTTCGTGTCTACCTTCTCAATCCTGTCTCCATCCACTATCATCGTTCCGCCGTAAGCCTGGCGCATATGGAACAACATTCTGTCGGTATGATAGTTCTGGTATGAGTGGCAGTTGACGCACTGTCCGTTCGATTCTGTGGACACCTCCTTATTGTCGTAGATGACCGTCTCGTCATACGAGGTGATGTCGCGCTGGACAATCGACATGTGTTCGAACGAGACGTATGACGGTTGGATAAGCCTGTAGGATATATAGCGGTCGATACTGTCGGGCGCCACATATATGTTGAACGTATCGTAAGCCCTCCACGCACTGCCGTCACCCACGAACACCTCCACCTTGATGCCACTGTCCTTCGCCCCCTCACACAACTCCCTCCACTCACCCGGGTCGACGCACACGTTCATGCCGTCACCGTAAGTATAGGAAACGCCTGTGGAACTCATCCTCACTACTGTCTCCTTACCTGCTTCGATCACACAGAAATTAAGCGGACAGCATCCCTGTGGGATGGTCACTTCGGTATAGTCGGGCATGATGGTAGGCATCTTGCGGACGGCAGTGTACGTGTCCGGCACTTTCGGACGGCCGCCGTCACACGCCACCAGTCCCATGACGGTCACGATGACCGCCACGAGTGCCGCATGCCCCAACCTGCATCCAATGTCTTTCTTCCTATTCATCCTAAAACAAGTAAGCCACTAATAAGATTCCAGTCCACGGCAGAAGAAATAGAACCACCAGAACGTGTCGCCATACGACACCTTGGTCTGTTCCCCTATCTGCTCCGATGACAGTCCCCGGGAGGCAAGCGAAGAGGACAACCGCTGGAAGTTCGCATAACGCTGTATCACCTTGGACTGGTCGAACGGCATAGTGGATATATCCACCTCATGCTCCAGATTGCCATACAGGAAGGCTGCCTCCTGATAATGTATCGGCATGTCCTCGCCCCTGTGCAGGTGGGCATAGAGGAAGAACCGTGGCCAGAACAACTGAATGTCCTTACTCAGCAGGGCATAAGCGAGCGTGGTCTCCTGCAACAGCTTGCAGTCTTTGTTCATGGTGTTACTGAAATAGTTCAGCAGGTACATCTCCACCAGTCCCTCGTCACTGTCCAGGCGGTTGGAGAAATGAGCGTAGAACTCCACCATCTTCGCCAGTTCCGGCAACTTCTCCATAAGTCTATGGTCCTTGACTACCGTGAGGTATCTGTCAGCCCACCCGGAATGGTACAATGTCTTTTTAAGTGTGAGGAGGTACTTCTCAGCCAAGTCATACTCCCCAGACACTATGGCGGCTATCGCCATTGTCTTGTAGACCGTAGGACTGAAGCCGTATTCCACCGCATTCTCCATACTCCACCGTGTGGCGAAATTCATGCGTCCGTAAAGGAGGTACACCAACGGTGCGTTAATCTGTGACATGTGTACCCTCAGCGAATCGCCCACAGCCGGAGGGATACTCATGTTGTTGTATCTGAACATCTGGCCGCCCAGTGTCCCCTGATAGGTCAGGGCTATGTTCCTGAACAGGATTATCTCACGGGTAGGGTAAGTGGAACTGCCCGACACTTCCGCCAGCACATCATCCCACCGTTGTTCCTCAGCCGCCCGATAGACCCTCAACTCAGTATGGTAATTGCTGTCACTGAAGTCCATCTTGTACACGCCCAAGGCAAAGACAACCATGCACACGACCTCAACCGACAGCCACAGCCATTTCTTCCCCTTACCCTGCAGGCCGGGGAAACGGACGAAGCCTAAGACAATCAACGAGGATGCCAAAACGATGAAGGGAACGAGCATCCGGACTGAGGTGTATACGTCCTGCTGGAAGAGGGGAAGCCCCACAATCCACGCGTCGGAGATACGCATCTGACTATAGAAGTTGTACGCCACTATCGGTACGGCTATGACACCAGCCACGGCAACACACAGTGGGACGACACGTGAACGTGGCGCACTGACAATATCCCTTACACCCATAAGTAAGGCTGTCAACAAGCCCAACCAACCTGTGGAGAGATACCCTACGACACACCACAGGAATATATACAGCGGTTCACCCCACTTGCCCAGTCGGCCCACGAAACGGCAGCCCCACAGGGCGATCATGTTCACAAGCAGCGCCACACTGGGAGCGAACCAATAACCAAGCACCTTATTATAATACAGCCAATACCCCATGTCCACCACCGACGCCAACAGCGCGCATACGGGGATGAGGGCAAGGCAACGCCACCAGCCCTTCATGCGGAACGCCTTGACCGTGACGAAATAAGTAATCAGCCATATCGCCATGAGTATGCAACCGCCCAAAGCCGGATAATGGAAGAACTGGGTGAGGAAGCAACCGGCGTATGTCATCAACGCGCCGGGCTTCACCATGGTCATATCAAAGAATTGGCTGTCAAACAGGAACAGGGAACGTTCCTGCACGGCGAACAGATAGTCCGCATTACGGACAACCAACATATAATACGCAAACAGCGCAAAAGCGAGGGAATTTTTCAGCATAACATTACTTTTCGCACTTGCAAAGTTAGTGAAAAATTATCATTGGGAGAAGAAGACACGAGTAAATTTGCTTTTCCGCACAAAGATTTGTGTCACTCGTCTTTCCGTTTCCGTGCCTTACTCTTGTTGACGAGCCACACACCGGCAAACACACAGACGATGGAAACCACCTTGTCCACCGACAGGCGGTCGAGTCCGACACAGATACTCACGACCACAGCCACTATAGGTTGCAGGTAAGAATAAAGGCTCACGACGGTAGGTCTCAGGTACTTCTGTCCTACAGGTATGAGGAAATAAGCCACGAACGTGGCGAAAAAGATAATGTAAGCCACCTCCCACGACAGGGATGGGGTCAGTCTGCCGTATTCCACGCTGAGCATGTCCGTCAGACAGAACGGCACACTGATGAGAGTGGAGTACAGGAACATCCACTTCATGAAAGTGACCACGTTATACCTTGATATGAGTGGTCTGAACGCCCCGAGATACACAGCGAAACTCAAGCCGTTGAGCATCATCAGCAGGATGCCCTGCGGAGACGAGGTTTCCACCCCATTGCCGCCGTGCGCCATGTTCAGTATCAGCAGCAGCACACCCGCGAAACTGAGAGCCACACCTCCTGCCTTCTTCCATGTGATGGGTTCCTTCAGTACTATCGCTGCCACGAACATCGTCATTATCGGGGTGAACGAACCGAGGATGGACGTGTCGATGGATGTGGTCATGGTTATGGCGAGCAGAAAAGTCATCTGCGGCACGAACAGTCCCAAGAACGAAGCGACGACAATCTTGAGCATGTCCTTCCTCGCTATCTTCTCCTTTGGCATGAAGAGGGACACAATCCAGAAGAGGGCTGTGGCTCCCACTGCCCTCAATATGAAAAGGGCGTAGGGCGACACTATGTCGGAATTGGCGACATCCTTGTTCATCACGATGTTCAAGCCGAACATGATATAACAGGCGGCACTCGCGAGGTGCCCTTTCAATTTGTCGTTCATGATTGCTGTCGTTTCAATGTTATGTATGAGTCCTTACAAAGTCAAACGGGTATAGAATGTACAGAACCAAAAAGGAGCGGTCAGCCGCTCCTTTTTGGTATAGAGAGGAATCAATCCTGGTTGAGAATCTTCATCACCTCAAAGGCTGACTTGCTCACCGGAGTGCCGGGACCGAAGATAGCAGCCACACCGGCCTTGTAGAGGAAGTCATAGTCCTGTGCCGGGATGACACCTCCAGCGGTGATGAGGATGTCCTCACGTCCGAGTTTCTTCAGCTCCTCGATAACCTGTGGAATCAGGGTCTTGTGTCCTGCGGCAAGTGAACTTACACCCAAGACATCAACGTCGTTCTCCACCGCCTGGCGCGCGGACTCGGCCGGAGTCTGGAACAACGGTCCCATATCGACGTCGAAGCCGCAATCGGCATATCCTGTAGCCACCACTTTCGCGCCACGGTCGTGTCCGTCCTGTCCCATCTTGGCGATCATGATACGTGGACGGCGGCCGTTCTTCTGAGCGAACTCTTCTGTCAGCCTGCATGCTTCCTTGAACATGTCGCTTGACTTGCTTTCTGAACTGTACACGTTACTGATTGTTCTAATGATTGCTTTATAACGTCCTACCACAGCCTCGCACGCGTCGGATATTTCACCGAGGGTACAACGTACGGAAGCGGCCTTGACGGCGAGGTCAAGCAGGTTTTGGTCACTCTTCTTTCCGTCCTTGAATTCCTGGACACACGCCGTGATGGCGTCAAGAGCGGCCTTACATGCGGCCTCGTCACGGTTGGCGCGGAGCTTGGCGAGTGACTCTTCCTGTTGCTTGCGCACCGCAGTGTTGTCAATTTCAAGGATGTCAATCGGATCCTCATGGTCAAGACGGTATTTGTTGATACCCACGATAGTCTGTGTTCCCGAGTCAATACGCGCCTGTGTACGTGCTGCGGCTTCCTCGATACGCATCTTAGGCAGACCGGTCTCGATGGCCTTTGCCATACCGCCCAGTTTCTCAATCTCTTGGATGTGTTCCCATGCCTTGTGTACCAACTCATTGGTGAGGGTCTCCACATAGTAAGAACCTGCCCATGGGTCGATTTGCTTACATACCTGAGTCTCGTTCTGGATGTATATCTGGGTGTTACGCGCGATACGGGCAGAGAAGTCGGTCGGCAACGCGATGGCCTCGTCAAGCGCGTTGGTGTGCAGCGACTGTGTGTGTCCAAGCACCGCGGCCATGGCTTCTATACAGGTACGTCCCACGTTGTTGAACGGATCCTGCTCGGTGAGCGACCATCCTGATGTCTGTGAGTGGGTACGCAATGCCATTGACTTAGGGTTCTTCGCACCGAAGCTCTTCACGATCTTAGCCCAGAGCAGACGGCCGGCGCGCATCTTGGCGATTTCCATGAAGTGGTTCACGCCGATTGCCCAGAAGAAGGACAGACGCGGAGCGAACGCGTCAATGTCGATACCTGCGTTGACACCCGCGCGGAGGTATTCCATACCGTCGGCAAGGGTGTAGGCAAGTTCGATGTCAGCCGTGGCTCCCGCCTCCTGCATGTGGTAGCCGGAAATGGAGATGGAGTTGAACTTAGGCATCTTCTGTGATGTGTACTCGAAGATGTCGGCGATAATCTTCATTGAGAATGAAGGTGGATAGATATAGGTGTTGCGCACCATGAACTCCTTGAGGATATCGTTTTGGATTGTACCTGCCATCTCCTCCAACTGCGCTCCCTGTTCAAGTCCTGAGACAATATAAAAGGAGAGGATTGGAAGAACCGCACCGTTCATTGTCATTGACACAGACATCTTGTTGAGTGGAATACCCTCGAAAAGACGCTTCATGTTCTCGATGTTGCAGATTGACACACCAGCCTTACCCACGTCACCTACCACACGCTCGTTGTCCGGGTCATAACCACGGTGCGTCGGAAGGTCAAAGGCCACAGACAGTCCCTTCTGTCCTGAGGCGAGGTTACGGCGGTAGAACGCGTTTGACTCCTCAGCTGTGGAGAATCCGGCATACTGGCGGATAGTCCAGGGACGGAACGGGTACATCATTGAGTAAGGGCCACGGAGATAAGGCGGTATACCTGCGGCGAAGTCGAGGTGTTCCATGCCCTCGAGGTCCTCTTTTGTGTAAACTGGCTGAATGTCTATTTGTTCAGGAGTTCTCCAATTGGCAGCGATATGGTTGTCCTTCTGCCACTGCTGACCGTTCTTTTCCTTGATGCCAGCGTATATGTCTATATTTTTAAAGTCGTGTCTCATAATCAGATTCCCAGTTTAGCGTTATACTCACGAAGAGTTTCAAGTTGATTACTGCGTACATGGATGAAATTCTCGATACCTGCGGCCTTGAGGTCTTCCATACATGCCGGAGCTCCAGCCACGATGTAGATCGCGCGGCCGTCAAGAGCCTTGTATGCGGGAATGGCGTATTCAGCGTACTCATCGTCACTGGAGCAGAGGACAACGATGTCGGCGCTGGCCTTGACCGCTGCCTCAACGCCCTCTTCCACTGTCTGGAACCCGAGGTTGTCAATCACCTTGTAACCGGCTGCCGCAAGGAAGTTGCAAGAGAACTGCGCCCTTGCCTGACGCATGGCGAGGTTACCGATGGTGAGCATGAAGGCTACTGGCTGTTTCGCAGCCGCCTCTGTAGCGAGACGGAGAGCCTCAAACTCACTGGCAAGACGTTCACCGCAGAGCTTACTGATGGATGACTCGCCCTCGCCACACTTGCATGCGCACGGTGCGATTGGTCGCTTGCCCTCACTCTTCTCCGTGAAGTTCGGGAACTGGTTGGTTCCGAGCATGAACTCCTTGCGCTTGGCTGCGTTGGCGTGACGGTCCTTGTTGGTTGCGTTGACAGTATCCTGTATCTTGCCCTCATTCGCCTGTGCGAGGAAACCACCAGCCTCTTCCACCTCAAGGAACAGTTTCCATGCCTGTCCGGCGATGGCGTCGGTGAGATGCTCCACGTAGTATGACCCACCTGCCACGTCCACTATCTTGTCGAAGTGGGCCTCCTCCTTGAGAAGGAGTTGCTGGTTGCGCGCTATACGCTCGGAGAAGTCAGTCGGAGTCTCGTAGGACTGGTCAAACGGAACGACAACGATGGACTCCACGTTAGCCAGGGCGGCGGACATGGTCTCTGTCTGGCTACGGAGAAGGTTGACGTAACTGTCGAACACTGTCTGGTTGTAGGTAGAGGTAGTGGCGCATACATGCATCTTAGCCGCCTCTTTGTCGTCGGTGTACTGTGACACGATCTGTGACCACAACAGACGGGCTGCACGGAACTTGGCTATCTCCATGAAGTAGTTCACACTGATACCCATGTCGAACTTGACGCGTCTCGCCACCTCAGCGGCGGGAACACCCGCGTCTGTCAGTTGCTGAAGATACTCGTTACCCCATGCGAGCGCATATCCGAGTTCCTGATAGATGTATGCCCCGGCATTGTTCAGAATCAGTGAGTCTACAGTCACACAGCGGTAGTTGGGCAACTCCGCAAGCGCCTCGATGAGCGACTTGCCGATGACAATCTTGTCGCCGCACGGTTTCCCTGCCTTCAGAATCTTGGCTATCGGGTCGAAGCCGATAGAACCGACACACTTGCTGAGGTCCGCGCCCTTTGACTTGAAGTAGTCCAAGAGAATCTGTGCGAGAAGCACCGCCTTCTTGGGACAAGTCTTGAAATTGAGTTCCACACATTCGGGTTGGATGCCGTCAAGCAACGCCTCGATGTTTTCCTTGGTCACGAGGTCTGCCGGAACCTTGAATCCCAGCGAGTCCACACCCTTCATCAGCACGTCGAGAGCCTTCTCATGGGCTGATGCGATGTCTGACGCGTCAATGTTCTGGCGCACGTACCAGATGTTGTTGTCCGTCTTGTTGCCACGGACATAAGGAAATTCTCCTGGGAGCGAATCCACAGCCTTCAGGTCCTTCAGGTCTTCCCTGCGGTAGAACGGCTGCACATTGAAGCCCTCATTGGTTCTCCAAACCATTCTCTTGTTGAAGTCAGCGCCTTTAAGGTCTACCTGGATCTTGTCGAGCCACTCCTGGGTGGTAGGCGCCTGAAACTCCGAAAAGAGCTTTTCTTTATCTGCCATAATTGATTAAATTAATAAATTGTATTTTTGATTCCACATTGCCGGGGCTGAGTCCGGCTGAACCGGCTCCGCAGAGCGCACCGCCAGTCACACCCGTCCCGAAGGACAAGACGCACGGAGTGTCTTCGACACACATGCGGCTGTCCAGTCTGCAAAGGAACTGCATTTTATTCTAAAAAACAAATTTATTCTGGAGATAAATTCCTCGTTCTACAAAAAAGATTGTATACCATCGGTTTTGACCAGTTGGATTTGACATAATAACACAATTCAAGGAGGAGTTCATGACGGTTCGGGGCAAGGCCGTCACACCTGCAAATGAAGAAATTCCCGTCAAGCGCAAAAAAAATGTCCTTATTATAGCCAATGTATAAATAATTATTGTAATTTTGCAGCCCTAAACATAGAACCAAATAAATAAGGAGACTTGCCTATGTATTGGACATTGGAATTAGCGACCAACCTGGAGGATGCTCCATGGCCAGCGACAAAAGAAGAGCTTATTGACTATGCTACACGTTCCGGCGCTCCGTTGGAAGTACTCGAAAACCTGCAGGAGATAGAGGACGAGGGTGATGTGTACGAAAGTATAGAGGAAATTTGGCCAGACTACCCGTCAAAAGAGGATTTCCTGTGGGACGAGGACGAGTATTGACCGTACTCCATTGAATCCTTCAAACGTTTGACAAAAGCGTTATGAGAATGTCGCACGCCATTCTCATAACGCTTTTTCGGTCTCGAACGCAGACAGGGGAGTCCTACGCCAAAACCGGATGCTACCGTATGAACATACTCATATAAAAAGGCAGATACAGTGTTCCGTCCTTGAATTCCACATTGTTGCCACTCATGACTATACTGCGGTTTATCTTGTCGGCAAAAAGGCTTTGAGCCATATTGAGTGAAGAGTGGCTTTTGTAGTCTTTCCCCGACTTCACTTCTATAACCGAAATCCTGTTGCCTTCGGGAAATACAAAGTCAAGTTCATGTTTGCTCTTCCTGTCGTAATAGTTCAATGATATGCCATGTTTCACCAGTTCACCCGCCACATAGTTTTCAGCAAGAGCGCCTTCGTTCACGGAGATGTCACCTGCCAAGACCTTAGACTGTATGTTACCAAGCATCATCGCGCACATCAGTCCGCTGTCAACAAAGAACAGTTTGTACAGCCTTAGGTTCTCATGACTTGGAAACGGCAATTCAAATGAACCGACATTGAAAGAGTAGTACGCCATACCCGCGTCCACCAACCACTGGGTAGGCGATCCGTATTTGCGATGCGAGGCATTTTTCTCTATCGACGCAAGAATAAACCGCTTGTCTTGTTTACTCAACTGCCCCGGGATTGCGTCAAACACGGATTTCACCAACACCTTGTCCTTCCCGGCATATTTGGAAATGTCGTTGCGGTAACCGTTAAGAATATCCGTCTGGTTGGTGACGGTCTTACTGAAGTCTTCATTGGCAAGATAGGTCGCCACCACCTCAGGCATACCTCCCACAATCAGGTATTGCCGGTACCGGTCCATTATCCGCCGATGGAGGAAATCGGGAACAGGACGATTACTGTCATAGCAGTCCCACAACATGCCAATGACATCCTCACCGATATTGCAAGCCCACAGGAACTCCTCGAAATCAAGAGGGAACATGTCCAGTTCATGATCGAAGCCCACCGGATAGGAGGACACATCCTTGTAATTGATACCAAGCAGAGAGCTTGACTCAATGTAATCATACTGTCCGTCTTCCACCAAGAACTTTATTGCGGTCCTGGCTTTAGGACAGGACTGTATCTCATCGAAGAATATCAGTGTGCTGCCCGGTTCCAGAGGTCCGAAACCCATAGCGGAAAGGTTTATCAAGACGCTACGGGCATCCAGATTACCATCGAACGCCTGCTTTGCCAATGACATCTGCTCAAAGTTGATTTCAATGAAGTTCTTGTAATTAGCCTCAGCAAATTGCCGGACAATGGTGGTTTTCCCCACTTGTCGCGCGCCTTTAATGAGAAGTGCCTTATTGGAGGACTTCTCTTTCCATTTAGTCAACTCGCTTATAATCTTTCGTTTAAGCATAAACTTGCAACTTTTTGCCAATGTTTCACCTGCAAAGTTACAACTTTTTGCCAGCAAAACAACCCTGTATTTGCAACTTTTTGCCAATGATTCACCTGCGAAGTTACAACTTTTTGCCAGCAACCATTGTCAGGCGAGACCAAATCACCGCATACAAAAGCCGCCGTCAGGAATCCCTGCCGGCGGCTTCTGTAGCGAGAGTGGGGTATGATCCCACGACCTCCGGATTATGAATCCGACGCTCTAACCAACTGAGCTATCTCGCCATAACTTTCGTTTGCGGCTGCAAAGGTAGGCATTTATTTGCAACTGACAATGCGCCACCCCATCTTTTTTTTATTTTTTCTAATGGAAGAACATGTAACTGATGAAAATCGCCGCAATGATTCCTCCCAAATCGGCCAACAGACCACAGGTGACGGCATTGCGCGTCTTACGTATCGCGACACTGCCGAAATACACCGCCAGTATGTAGAACGTGGTGTCCGTGCATCCCTGGAACACGCACGACAGCCGTCCCACGAAAGAGTCCGCACCGTAAGTGGTCATGGCATCCACCATCATGCCGCGCGCCCCACTGCCGCTCAACGGTTTCATGATGGCGGTAGGCAGGGCCGCAACGAAGTCCGTGTCAAGTCCGCATACCCCCACAAGCCACGCCACACCACCGATAAGGTAGTCCATGGCACCCGAAGCGCGGAACACCGCCACTCCCACAAGTATGGCTATCAGGTACGGGATAATCTTCACAGCTGTCATGAAGCCGTCCTTCGCCCCCTCGATGAAAGCGTCATAGACATTGAGGCGTTTGACAACGCCCGAGAGGAGGAAGAGAATGATGATGGTGAACAAAATCACGTTGGCCACGAGTGTGGACACCGAATTCATCGTGTCCGTAGGCATCTGGGAGAACGCCCAGATGACAGCCGCCATCAACAGGCACAGTCCGCCGAGGAAGACCAACAGAGTCTTGTTGAACACGTTTATCCTCTGGACCGCGCACGTGACCAGCAGTCCCACCAACGAGCTGCAGAAGGTGGCACACAGTATGGGGATAAACACGTCCGTGGGTTGCGCCGCGCCAAGTTGAGTGCGGAACACGAGGACACTGACAGGAATAAGTGTCAGTCCCGACGTGTTGAGTACGAGAAACATTATCATCGGGTTGGACGCGGTGTCCTTCTTAGGATTGAGTTCCTGCAACTGCTCCATCGCCTTCAGTCCCATAGGAGTCGCCGCATTGTCCAGTCCCAGCACGTTCGCCGATATGTTCATGACCATCGTACCCATCACAGGATGTCCCTTGGGGATGTCGGGGAATATCTTCGTAAGCACAGGGGAAAACCAGCGCGCGAACACATTTATCAGTCCGCCCCGCTCACCTACCTTCATTATCCCCATCCACAACGACAGCACTCCCACCATCCCTATCGACACCTCGAAGCCCGACTTCGCAGCGTCGAAGGTGGCTGTCACCAGACCCGAGAACACCTCCGTGTCACCCATGAAGACAAGTCTTATGAGGGAGATGACAAACGCGATGAGGAAGAACACTATCCAAATATAATTCAATGCCATTGGTGTACAGTTTAGTTGGCACAAAGGTAGCCAAATAAATTCAGACAGACCCGACGCTACAGAAAAAACCGCCATTTAGGCACTGAGATTAGTATCGTACCCCGATTTTTCGTAACTTTGCCGCCATATTGTGTACAATAGACTTGTAGGTAGGCGATGCGCATCATAAAGAGACTGGACATGTATGTCCTCAAGAATTTCACAGTACTGTTTGCAGGCACATTCTGCATCAGTCTCTTTGCCGTCATGATGCAGTTCCTCTGGAAATATGTGGATGAGTTGGTGGGCAAGGGCCTTGGCGTGGATGTCATCGGCCGGTTCTTCTTCTATGCGGCTGAGTCGCTCGTTCCGTTGGCGTTGCCGCTTGCGGTCCTGCTCGCCTCGCTCATCTCTTTCGGCAACATGGGAGAGCGGTTGGAACTGCTCGCCATCAAAGCGGCCGGGATAAGTCTGATACGCACCATGATGCCGGTGGCGGTATTCATAGTGATGGTGTCGCTGGTATCCCTCTATTTCCAGAACGTGGTGGGGCCTCAGGCTGAGGCCAAAATCATACAGTACCGCATATCCATGATGAAGAAGTCGCCGGAACTGGACATACCCGAGGGGGCGTTCTACGACGGTATAGACGGCATCAACCTGTTCGTGAAGAAGAAGAATCCCGACACGGGAATGCTCTACGGTGTGGTCATCTACAACCTGCGCGACGGCATACAGGACGCGCATATCATACTCTCGGACTCTGCCAAACTGAAGACGAGCGCGGACAAGCGGTTCCTCACCCTCCACCTCTACAGCGGCGAGCAGTTCGAGAACCTGCAAGGGGGGATGCTCAAGACACAGTACTCGCCCTACCGGCGCGAGACCTTCGTGGAGAAGAACTTCATCATCGACTTCGACATGAACCTCAACATGGAGGGGTCGGACACTGGGGCCAACAACGCCAAGACCAAGAACATGGTGCAGCTCATCCACGACATCGACTCCATGCAGGTGGAGGTGGACAGCATGAGCCACGCCGTGTACAACGACATGATGCGCGGACCGCTGTACGTCAACAACCCTGCCAACGGCATAGCCGACTCCACCGAAAAGGTCAAATACCGGGAGAGAATCGCCAAGTTGCCGCTGCCCGACATCGACACGCTGTTTGCCAGAGCCGGGGTCACCGGACAACAGAATGTGGTGAGAGGGGCGTTGAGCAAGGTGGAGCAGGTACAGATGAGTCTCGACATCTATGCCGCAAGTTGGATAAAGAGCCAGGACAAGAACATACGCAGACACTGGCTGAAATACTGGCAGAAGATAACCATGTCGCTCACCTGCCTCCTCTTCTTCTTCATCGGCGCTCCACTGGGCGCGATCATACGTAAGGGAGGACTGGGCGCGCCTGTCGTGGTGTCCGTCGTGATTTTCATCATCTACTACATCCTCGACACTGGAGCCACCAACATGGCTCTTGAAAACACCATACCGGCATGGATCGGTTCGTGGGCGAGCATGATAGTGCTGACCCCACTCGCCTTCTTCCTGACTATAAAGTCGAACAACGACTCGGTGGTGTTCAATATCGACTCGTACCGGGCTGTCATACGTAAGGCTCTCGGCATACGCGCGAAACGCAACATCTTCAAGAAAGAGGTCATCATCAACGACCCCGACTACCCTGCCGTGTGCGAACGGCTGCGGATTCTCGTGGACGACTGCCGTGAGTACCTGCGCCATTACAGGCGTATGCTGCCGCACAGTCTCCTCATACATATAATAAGGAACAGACGTGACGAGAGTCTCGCGCGGATATGCGGCGAACTGGACGACATCGTGGAAGAGCTGTCCAACTCCAAGGACAGGGAGGTGTTCCACTACCTGAACAGGATACCTGTCATCAGCCGTGAGCCGCGCCACCACAACCGACTGAAGAAAGAACTGCCGGCAACGATGGACTCGTGTAGGCACCTTATAGATTTCATAAACAAAAAGAACCTATAGATTATGGAGAGAATAGAATTCAGCACCATCGAGGAAGCGATAAAGGATTTCAAACAAGGGAAATTCGTAATCGTGGTCGATGATGAGGACAGAGAGAATGAAGGCGACTTCATCACACCTGCCGAGATGATTACACCCGAGAAGATCAACTTCATGCTGCGTGAGGGAAGAGGAGTGCTGTGCGCCCCCATCACCATATCGCGGGCAAGGGAGTTGGGACTCCCCCACCAGGTGGAACACAACACTTCCATGCTCGGCACACCGTTCACCATAACAGTAGACAAACTGGAGGGTTGCACCACCGGTGTTTCCGCATCCGACCGCGCCGCCACCATACAGGCGTTGGCCGACCCCACATCGACCCCCGAGACCTTCGGTAGACCGGGACATATCAGTCCGCTCTACGCACAAGACAACGGAGTGCTGCGGAGAGCCGGACACACCGAGGCGGCGATAGACCTGGCGCGCCTTGCCGGCCTCAACCCTGCCGCCGCCCTCATCGAGATACTCAACCCCGACGGCACTATGGCAAGGATGCCGCAGTTACAGGAGAAGGCAAAGCAACTGGGACTGAAACTCATCCAGATAAAAGACCTGATAGCGTACCGTGTGCAGAGGGAGACGCTCGTGGAGCAGGGTGTGGAGGCTGACCTGCCGACCGACTACGGCCACTTCCGCATCATACCGTTCCGTCAGAAGAGCAACGGACTGGAGCATGTGGCACTTATCAAGGGTACATGGGAGAAGGACGAGCCGGTGCTTGTCAGGATGCACTCGTCATGTGCCACTGGAGACATCTTCGGCAGCCGCAGGTGCGACTGTGGGGAACAGCTGCACCGTTCCATGCAGATGATCGACAAGGAAGGCAAGGGATGTATCGTCTACCTGCTGCAGGAAGGACGGGGCATCGGACTGATGAACAAGATAGCGGCTTACAAGTTGCAGGAACAGGGACTCGACACCGTGGACGCCAACATACACCTCGGGTTCGACCCCGACCTGCGCGACTATGGAGTCGGGGCGCAGATACTGCGTGACCTCGGTATAAGTAAGGTGCGGCTTATCACCAACAACCCTGTGAAGCGCGTAGGACTGGAAGGCTACGGACTGGAGGTGGTGGAGAACGTCCCCATTGAAATTGCTCCCAACGAGTACAACAAGTACTACCTCAGGACTAAGAAAGAACGTATGGGACACATGCTCCACATCAATATGTGACAACAAGAACAGATGACATTAACTTTTAAATTAGCATACAAATGAATTTAGCAGAGAGGCTTCAGCGACTTCAACCGTCAGCGACACTCGCCATGTCGCAGAGAAGCAGCGAATTAAAGGCACAAGGTGTCGATGTAATCAACATGAGTGTAGGCGAACCCGACTTCAATACTCCCGACCATATCAAGGAGGCGGCGAGGAAAGCCATCGACGAGAACTACACCCACTACAGTCCGGTTCCCGGATACCCGGAACTGAAACAGGCGATTGTAAACAAACTCAAGAACGAGAACGGACTTACCTACAAGCCGTCAGAGATTCTCTGCTCTAACGGAGCCAAGCAGTCTGTATGCAACGTACTCATGGCACTCGTCGACGCGGGCGATGAGGTTATCATACCCGCGCCCTACTGGGTGAGCTACCCTCAGATGGTGCTGCTGGCTGAAGGCACACCTGTATTTGTGGAAGCCACCATCGACCAGAACTTCAAGATAACACCGGAACAGCTTGAGGCTGCCATCACGCCAAAGACAAAGGCCATCATCCTCTGTACACCGAGTAACCCTACCGGGTCTGTATACAGCAAGAAAGAACTGGAGGGACTGAAGGACGTGCTTATGAAACACGAACAGGTCATCGTCATCGCAGACGAGATCTACGAGCATATCAACTATGTGGGCGAACATGCGTCCATGGCTGCGTTCCCGGAGATTAAGGACCGTGTCGTCATCGTCAACGGAGTAAGTAAGGCGTATGCCATGACCGGTTGGCGCATCGGTTTCATTGCCGCTCCCGAGTGGATAGTGAAGGGTGTCAACAAACTCCAGGGACAATACACCAGTGGTCCGTGCAGTGTCAGCCAGAAGGCGGCTGAGGCGGCATACACAGGCGACCAGCAGTGTGTCGAGGACATGCGACTGGCGTTCGAGCGCAGGAAGAACCTCATCTACAACCTCGCGAAGGAAATCCCGGGTCTGGAGGTGCGCGACCCAGAGGGCGCGTTCTACCTCTTCCCCAAATGCTCGTCATTCTTCGGCAAGACCGACGGTGAGAGGACAATCAACAACTCCACCGACTTCGCCATGTACCTGCTCGAAGTGGGACATGTCGCCACTGTGGGCGGTGACGCCTTCGGCAGTCCCGACTGCTTCAGAATGAGTTACGCCACAAGCGACGAGAACATCACCGAGGCGATGAAACGCATCAAGGATGTTCTGGCACGTCTGAAGTGACAATGAATTATATTCCGATGACTGAACCCTGAAGGGACAGTCTGTACATAGCCCAGGGCAATGCCCTGGGTTTACTGTTTTACCTTTAAAATATAGAATGATGATGTTGTGAAAAAGTTGCGGATATAGGGAACATGTCCTATGAAACCATATAGTTTTTTAGGACTTAGTCCGAACTTAATCTCATAATGA
>CAVBFD010000039.1:0-24325 GCA_963594655.1 Candidatus Methanomethylophilaceae archaeon | reverse complement strand
GACTGGGGTGGTCGCCTCCAAAAGAGTAACGGAGGCTTCTAAAGGTGCCCTCAGGACGATTGGTAACCGTCCGCAGAGTGTAATGGCAAAAGGGCGCTTGACTGGGAGACCGACAGGTCGAGCAGGTAGGAAACTAGAGCATAGTGATCCGGTGTTTCCGCATGGAAGGGACATCGCTCAAAGGATAAAAGGTACTCCGGGGATAACAGGCTGATCCCTCCCAAGAGCTCATATCGACGGAGTGGTTTGGCACCTCGATGTCGGCTCGTCACATCCTGGGGCTGGAGAAGGTCCCAAGGGTTGGGCTGTTCGCCCATTAAAGTGGCACGCGAGCTGGGTTCAGAACGTCGTGAGACAGTTCGGTCTCTATCTATCGTGGGCGCATGAGATTTGCGCGGCTCTGGCACTAGTACGAGAGGACCGTGCCGGACAGACCTCTGGTCTACCTGTTGTGCCGCCAGGCGCACCGCAGGGTATCTAAGTCTGGATCGGATAAGCGCTGAACGCATCTAAGCGCGAAGCCGGCCGCAAGATTAGATCTCACAGGGTCGTCGTAGACTACGACGTTGATAGGCTTCAGGTGTAAAGGAGGCGACTCCAAAGCCGAGAAGTACTAATTGCCCGCCGTCTTTGCCTCCCTCACAGTTCCTTTCCCTCCAGGGGACACGGGACGAGGGGCGCACACCTTTGGCGGTCCGCGCGTTTCGTTGTGACGCTTGCGTTCTTTATCAGGTTACTTGGTCGCCAGTTCTCTTTTCCTTCCGGTAGTCAATCCATACGCCGGGTCATGCGCGCCACGGGAGGCGCGGAGACTTAGGCAGCGATAAATTCAGGTGGCTACAGCCCCGGGGTCCCACCTCTTCCCATCCCGAACAGAGAAGTTAAGCCCGGGCGCGCCGATGGTACTGCACTGCAATGTGGGAGAGTAGGTCGCCGCCTTTTTTAATACAACGAGTCTTCTGGACACACGTCTGGAGGACTCGTTTTTTTTTGTGCCTGTCCAAGTTTTTTTCGCATTGTGGTTTGCGTTTAGGGGTAAATCCGTAACTTTGTAGCCACTAAATTACACTTATTTCATCGTTAAACTTTTTGTTTGCTGAAAAAGCATTATATTTGTACACTGAAATCAATTAGCAGTCGTATATGGAAAGTAAAATACAAGAACTGACGGACAAACTCTTGAATGAGGGTGTAGAGAAAGGTAAGGCGGAGGCTGAGAAAATCGTTGCTGCCGCAAAAGAAGAGTCGGCTAAAATCATCGATGCCGCAAAGGCTCAGGCTGAAACTATTGTCGCATCGGCGAAGAAAGAAGCTGACGCTCTGAATGAGAATACAAAATCAGAACTGAAGATGTATGCTGGACAGGCATTAAGCTCTTTGAAGACCGAGGTTACTAATGTCCTGACTGACTCCAGTGTCAATGAGGTGGTAAAACAGACAGTGGCTGACAAGGCGTTCATGAACCAGTTCATCCTTAAACTTGCGGAGAAGTGGGGTTCGCAGGAGGATATTGTCATCTCAACTGAAGACGCAGAGAGCCTGAAGACGGTGTTCGCGTCAAAGGCTAAAGCCCTGCTCGATAAGGGGGTGAAGATTCAGAAAGTACATGGTCAGGACGCTCTGTTCACTATCGAACCTGCTGACGGTTCTTATAAGGTGAAGTTCGGAGAGAAGGAGTTCGAGGATTTTTTCAAGTCGTTCCTCCGTCCTCAGCTTGTAGACCTGCTCTTCAAGTAATCCTTGTGCTTGGAGTGATGACATTACTTTGAATCGAGAATGAACAAAAGATGGGACATTATTATTGCTTGATGGCAGGCTTGCCTGACGTATCCCTCTCGGATACCAAGCAGGCGAGGACTGTCGGTGAACTGAAGGAGGAAACCCGTGAGATGCTTTCCGCTGAGGACAGTAAGTTGCTCTACCGTTTCTTCTTGAGGTATGACTGTCTGAACTTAGTGAAGCTCCTGAAGAATCCGGACTCTAAAATCAGCACTTACGGCAATTTTGTGCTTGACCAGTATCACGACCTGATAAAGTCGGCGAAGGACATGAACTTCAATGTCCACCGTTTCCCAGCGTTCATGTCGGAGTTTGCGCGTAACTACGAGTACAACAGCCAGAAACCGGACTATTTCCCGGAGGACGCCATGATGCTTGCGTACTACCAGTATGCCATGAAATCCCCGAACAAGCTGATAGCGGATTGGTATACGTTCAACTTCAACATAACAAACATACTTACGGGACTGATAGCAAAGAAGAACGGACTAAATGTTGCCAGTTGCATCCAGGGTGACAATGAGGTGACGGAGATGATTCGCACGAACAACACTAAGGACTTCGACCTGACGCGTGAGTATGACTATGTGGCAGACCTGATGAAGATAGCGGAGGAGACCGACCCTGTTCTGAAGGAGAAGAAGATAGACGCTTTCAGATGGGCATGGCTGGACGAGAACGCCCTTGATGACGTGTTCTCGATAGAAGCCCTGTTCGCCTATTTCTGTAAGTTGGAGATACTGGAACGCTGGAAGATGCTTGACGTGGAGGAGGGCAAGGCCCAGTTCAGACAAATCATAGAGAACCTCCGCAGTGAGGCTAAAGTGCCAGAGGAATTTGTTAAATAGAAAATAATAGAAAGATATACATTATGACAAAAGGAACTGTTAAAGGCGTTATCGCCAACATGGTAACTCTTGGAGTCGACGGTCCGGTGTCTCAAGGCGAGATCTGCTACATAGAAACCGGTGGCGACCGGCTTATGGCGGAGGTCATTAAGGTCGTGGGTTCTGACGTGTTTGTTCAGGTGTTCGAGTCGACACGTGGACTGAAGGTCGGCGCACCGGCCGATTTCACAGGCCACATGCTTGAGGTGAAGCTCGCTCCCGGTATGTTGTCGAAGAATTTCGACGGTCTGCAGAATGACCTCAACAAGATGGAGGGTGTCTTCCTCAAACGTGGACAGTACACCAACCCTCTGGACGAGGACAGGATATGGGATTTCGAGCCTCTGGTGAAGGTGGGCGATACAGTGCAGTCGTCCGACTGGCTCGGTACGGTTGTCGAGAACTCCCAACCGCTGAAGATTATGGCGCCTTTCCAGATGGAGGGCAAGGCACGCGTGAAGTCGATTGCGCCGGCAGGACAGTATAAGATAACAGACACCATTGCGGTACTGACTAAGGAGAACGGTGATGAACTGAAGGTTGACATGATCCAGCACTGGCCGGTGAAGTTCGCGATGACCAATTACAAAGAAAAACCACGTCCGTTCAAGTTGCTTGAGACAGGTGTGCGCACCATAGACACCTTCAACCCGATTGTCGAGGGTGGAACAGGATTCATCCCGGGACCGTTCGGAACTGGTAAGACCGTCCTCCAGCATGCGATTTCAAAACAGGCGGAGGCGGACATCGTGATTATCGCGGCGTGCGGAGAGCGCGCGAACGAGGTCGTGGAGATCTTCACTGAGTTCCCTGAACTGGTGGACCCGCATACGGGACGTAAGTTGATGGAACGTACAATCATCATAGCCAACACGTCCAACATGCCGGTGGCTGCCCGTGAGGCATCCGTGTACACGGCGATGACGATGGCGGAGTACTACAGGTCAATGGGACTGCGCGTGCTGCTCATGGCAGACTCCACATCGCGTTGGGCGCAGGCTTTGCGAGAGATGTCCAACCGTATGGAGGAGTTGCCTGGTCCTGACGCCTTCCCGATGGACCTGGGGGCGCTCATAAGTAACTTCTACGGCCGTGCGGGCTATGTGTACCTCAACAACGGTGAGGTCGGTTCCGTCACTTTCATCGGAACGGTGTCACCGGCCGGAGGTAACCTGAAGGAGCCTGTGACGGAGAACACCAAGAAGGTGGCCCGCTGTTTCTATGGACTGGAGCAGGACCGCGCCGACAAGAAACGTTATCCGGCGGTCAACCCGATTGACTCCTATTCCAAGTATCTGGAGTATCCTGAGTTCAAGGAATATGTGGCAAAGAAAATCAACGACCAGTGGATTCCTAAGGTGATGGCGCTTAAGACACGTATGCAACGCGGAAAGGAGATTTCAGAACAGATAAACATCCTCGGTGACGACGGAGTGCCGGTGGACTACCACGAGACATTCTGGAAGTCGGAGGTGGTCGATTATGTGCTGCTCCAGCAGGACGCGTTCGACGATGTTGACGCCATGACATCACTGGAGCGTCAGGAGGAGATACTTGATTTGGTTACTGAGATATGTGAGGCTGACTATCATTTCGAGAACTTCCTCGATGTGGTGGACTTCTTCAAGAAGATGATAAACCTGTGTAAGCAGATGAACTATTCCGAATACAAGTCTGAACAGTACAATGGCTATGTAAGTCAGATTAAGGACATGGTAAAACCCCATAAAGCATAATCACAATGGCAAAAGCGTTTCAAAAAGTATATACAAAGATAAGCCAGATTACTAAAGCGACCTGCTCGCTGAAGGCGACAGGCGTGGGTTATGACGAACTGGCACGGATAAACGGCAAGCTCGCACAGGTGGTAAAGATAGCCGGCGATGAGGTTACCCTTCAGGTGTTCGAAGGTACAGGAGGCATCCCCACGAATGCGGAGGTGGTGTTCCTCGGACAGTCACCTACCCTGAAGGTGAGCGACCAGTTGGCGGGCCGTTTCTTCAACGCGTACGGTGAACCGATAGACGGAGGACCGGAGATTGAAGGAAAGGAAGTGGAAATCGGCGGACCGTCTGTCAACCCGGTACGACGCAAACAGCCGAGCGAACTGATTGCCACAGGTATTGCCGGCATCGACCTCAACAACACCCTGGTGTCAGGACAGAAGATACCGTTCTTCGCCGACCCTGACCAACCGTTCAATGAGGTGATGGCGATGGTGGCTCTCCGCGCCAAGGCTGACAAGATTATCCTCGGCGGTATGGGAATGACCAACGACGACTATTACTTCTTCCGCAACACCTTCTCCAATGCCGGAGCCCTCGACCGAATCATCAGTTTCATGAACACGACGGAAGACCCGGCGGTGGAGCGTCTGCTTGTCCCGGACATGGCACTCTCCGCTGCGGAGTACTTCGCTGTGGAGAAACACGAGAAGGTGCTTGTCCTGCTTACGGACATGACCTCTTATGCCGACTCACTTGCCATCGTGAGCAACCGTATGGACCAGATTCCGTCAAAGGACTCAATGCCGGGTTCACTCTATTCAGACCTCGCGAAGATATACGAGAAGGCGGTGCAGTTCCCCGAGGAGGCTGGTGGCGGTTCCATAACCATCATAGCCGTAACCACACTGGCCGGCGGCGACATCACACATGCCGTGCCTGACAATACCGGTTACATCACCGAGGGCCAGCTCTACCTGCGCCGTGACTCAGACACAGGTAAGGTCATCGTTGACCCGTTCCGCTCGCTCTCACGTCTGAAGCAGTTGGTTGCCGGGAAGAAGACACGCAAGGACCACAGTCAGGTCATGAACGCTGCCATCCGACTCTATTCGGACGCCGCCAACGCGAAGACCAAGCTGGAGAACGGTTTCGACCTTACCGATTACGACAACCGCTGTCTGAATTTCGCGAAGGACTATGCCGGGCAGCTTTTGGCAATCGATGTCGACCTGGACACAACAGAGATGCTCGATGTGACATGGGGACTATTCAAGAAGTACTTCACACTGGAAGAGGTGAACATCAAGAAAGAGTTTACCGACATCTATTGGAAGTGATTGGATTGGTGTTTACATGTGATTATTCGAAAACTCAGTTATGGCAATAAAGTTTCAATATAACAAGACATCGCTTCAGCAGATAGAAAAGCAACTGAAGATGCGGCAGCGTACCTTGCCTATCATAAAGAGCAAGGAGACGGCGTTGCGTCTGGAGGTGAAGAAGACGAAGAACGAAGCCGATGAACTGAACAGACGGCTGGAGTCGCAGATTGGCGGCTATGAGTCGATGTATGCCCTGTGGTGCGAGTTCGACGCGTCGTTGGTGGCCTTGAAGGATGTGGAGATGGACGTGAAGAAGATAGCCGGCGTGAGAGTGCCTGTACTGACCAATATCCGTCTTGAGGTGAAACCCTTCGGACTGTTCAGCGCCCCTAAATGGTACTTCGACGGCATCAATCTCCTTCAGGGACTTGCCAAGACGGCGGTGGAACACGAGTTTGTCGTGGCGAAGCTCGGTCTTCTGGACCATGCCAGGCGCAAGACCACCCAGAAGGTGAACCTCTTCGAGAAGGTGCAGATTCCGGGCTATAAGGAGGCTATCCGCAAGATAAAACGCTTTATGGAAGATGAGGAGAACCTGTCGAAGTCTTCACAGAAAATCCTCAAGGCCCTGCAGCAGAAGCGTGTGGTGGATGCCGACGGAACGGAGGAACAAACAAAGGAGGAACGAGTATGATAAAGAAAATGAAGAAATTCCTGTTCCTCGTAACCAGTGAGGAATATGACGGGTTCATAAATTCAATACGCGAACTGGGAGTGGTTCATGTGGACGAACTGCAGAAGGGGGCTACCAGCGATGAACTGCAACTGGCCCTTGCCCGTGCGGATCGTAACAGGAAGGCTCTTGCGGATCTTGATTTTGCGGCAAAGACATACAAGACAGGGAATCCCGGCGTGACTCCCGATGTTGACACCTCCTCCGCTTTGGAACTGGTGTCATACGTGGAGAAGCAGGGTGAGGACGAACTGGTGTGCAGGCACAGGCTCGATGAGGTGGAGAAGAACATCGCGATCCTCGCTCCGTGGGGCGAGTTCGACTGGGACAATATACGTGGCCTTGAGCGCCAGGGATATGTCGCCACCTTCTACGTATGCTCGTCGAAGTCATTCAAGAAGGAGTGGGAGAGCGACTGTTTCGCCACCCGGGTGAACGACGTGGACGGCAAGACCTATTTCATCACGTTTACCAAAGAGACTCCCGACATCACGGCGGAGGCTTTGGCACTGCCGGAGAAGAGGCTCTCTGAGTACAAGGAGGAAAAACACCGGTTGGAGAAGGAACTGTCGGTGATACACGACCGTCTGCTCGTCATAGAGAGTAAGTATAAGGACGTGATTGTCGCCGGTCAGACAGCCAATGAGAACGACGTGTCCCTGTCGAAGGTCCACTTGAGTCATGAGACGATAGCCGACGGAGCTGTACGCCTGCTTGTAGGATGGGTTCTCGACGAGAAGAAGGACGCTGTTGTAGACTATCTGGAGAAGGCGCATATATTCTATGAGATGTCCGACCCTGAGTTCGATGACGACGTGCCGGTGAAGATACACGACAATAAGTTCGCTTCCCTGTTTGAACCGATACTTAGGATGTATTCACTCCCCAACTACCACGACATCGACCCTCTGCCGATGTTCGCTCCGTTCTTCATGTTGTTCTTCGGCATGTGTATGGGCGACACCGGATACGGACTCATAATCATGGCAATCAGTCTGCTGATATGCGTACTGAAACCCGGTCTGAAGAAGTTCGGACTGTTGGGCGCACTGCTCGGAGGCATGACCGTGGTCTGTGGTTCGGTCACCGGGTCGTTCTTCGGAATCGACCTCTCTTCCGTTGACTGGGAATGGATAAAGCCGGTGCAGTCCTATTTCGTGAACGACAGTCTGAAGGACAAGTTCCTCGGCTACTCACCGATGATGGTCATATCCGTGATTGTGGGTCTCGTGCAGGTACTGTTGGGAATGGTGATGGCAGGATGCAAGGCAGTGAAGAACTACGGACCTGTCTACGGAGTGGGCAAGTTCTCGTGGGTGGTGGCGTTGTTGAGCGCGACGCTCCTTTACGGATTTCCAGTCTTCGGGTTCGAGTGGCCGGTAGCGGTGCAGTACGTCTTCTACGTCCTGATAGCCCTGTCCTGTGTAGGCATATTCTTCCTCAACAGTCCTGGAGTGTACGACAAACCCGTACTTGGAACGGTCAAGAATCTCGGTTCCGGAGTGTGGGCGGTGTACGGCATGGCCACAGGCCTGTTGGGCGACCTGCTGAGTTACATCCGTCTGTTTGCCTTGGGACTCACAGGCGGTATCCTCGGAAGTGTGTTCAACTCGCTGGCGATAGACCTCACCTCATCGATGCCATGGGCAATCCGTTGGCTTCCGATGGTCATCATCCTCCTGTTGGGACACGGCATCAACTTCGCCTTGTGTATGATCTCGTCCTTCGTCCATCCGATGCGTCTGACCTTCGTGGAGTACTTCAAGAATGCGGAGTTCGAGGGCGGCGGAACGGAGTACAACCCTTTCAAGATAAAGAAGTAGACAGTAATTTCTTATTTAATAACCGGGATTCTCCTGCTGGGTAAAGCCCTTCTCATGGGTGGCGGAGTTAATCCATAAAACAAACAATTAAATTATGACACCAATTCTTTTGGCTTACGTAGGTATCGCGCTCGCAGTCGCACTGTCCGGAATCGGATCATCCTACGGAGTGACAATCTGTGGAAACGCCGCTATCGGCGCGTTCAAAAAGAATCCGGGAGCTTCAGGTTCCTACATCGGACTTGCGGCCCTTCCGTCTTCACAGGGACTTTACGGATTCGTGGGTTTCTTCATCCTCAATCCGCTGGTGACACAGGACATGTCCATGGCCCAGGCTTCGGCTGTGTTCGGAGCGGGACTGGCACTGGGACTGGTAGCGTTAATCTCAGCTATCCGTCAGGCAAAGGTATGTGCCAACGGCATCAGTGCCATCGGTGGCGGATACAATGCGTTCGGTACAACCATGGTGCTTGCCGTGTTCCCTGAGCTTTATGCCATCCTCGGTCTGCTTGTGCTTATCCTCATCGCTCAGATCGTGCCTGGTCTGGCATAATGTGGTTCCACAGACAATGATAAAGGCTCTTCCATCCTGCGATGGAAGAGCCTTTTTTTTTGCAGTGTGTGTGTGCTGCGAGTCCGCCCCGAACAGCCCCGTACCTCTAATACCTCTCGTTCTCGTTGGGGAAGTCTCCGCTTTTCACGTCGGTGATATAGTTGCCGATAGCGTCGCTCATGATGGTGTTCAGGTCAGCGTAACGGCGCAGGAACTTAGGAGAGAAGTCCTTCGACATACCGAGCATGTCAGCCACTACGAGTACCTGTCCGTCGCACGGTCCCGCTCCTATTCCTATCACGGGGATGTCCAGTTCCTTGGTCACCCTCTCCGCCAGTGCCGCCGGTATCTTCTCCAGCACCAGGGCGAAACAGCCGGCGTCGGCAAGGGCATGGGCGTCGCTCACCAGTTTCTCCGCCTCCGCCTCGTCCTTAGCGCGGACGGTGTAAGTGCCGAACTTGTTTATGCTCTGTGGGGTCAGTCCCAGATGTCCGCATACAGGAATGCCGGCGTCGAGAATCTTTCTTACGGTGTCGATGATTTCCACTCCACCCTCCAGTTTCAGTGCGTCACAGTGGCTTTCCTTCATGATGCGTATGGCATTGGTGACACCCTCGGTAGGGTTCACCTGATAAGTGCCGAACGGCATGTCGCAGATGACAAGCGCCCTCTGTGTCGCCCTGACTACAGCCTTGGCATGGTAGATCATCTGGTCGAGCGTGATGGGTAGTGTCGTTATGTTGCCCGCCATCACGTTGGAGGCGGAGTCGCCCACGAGAATCACGTCCATCCCTGCGGAGTCCACTATCTGCGCGATGGTGTAGTCATAGGCGGTGAGCATGGCGATTTTCTTGCCCTCACGCTTCATCTGGATGAGTCTGTGTGTGGTGACTTTCCTCTTGTCTTCAACTAAATAACTCATGGTTATACGAATTTATTGAATTGATGTAAGTTTGTCATTCGAAGATGTAAGGGCCGGTTGGAATCAGTCTGCGCAGCACTTCCAGACTGAAGTCCGCCCCTGCGACGATTCCATAGGAACGCAGATGGAACTCGATGGTCTTCCGCGCCAGTTCCGGGTGGTTGTTCTCCTCACTAAGGTGACAGAGCCACACGTTCCTGAGACCCTGGTGGAAACACTCCGCCAGTGTCTCCGCCGCCTGTTGGTTGCTTAGGTGTCCCGATCCGCTCATTATCCTGTCCTGAAGTATCTTGGGGTATTTGCCGTTTATGAGCATTTCCCTGTCGTAGTTGGACTCCAGCACCAGATAGTTGGTCTTGCCGATATAGGTCTTGACCGTATCGGTGGGTCTACCCACGTCCGTCATTATCGTGAATGTCTTGTCGCCCGACTGTATGCAGTAGCCTACATTGTCCATGGAGTCGTGCGGGATGGCGAACGCGGTGATGTCGAAGCTGCCTACGGAGAACCCCTTCTCCTTCTCTATCGTGACCACGTTCTTCCCGTCTATCTTCTTCTTCGCGTGGTTGGACCGTGCCAGCCCCTTGTGGGCGAGTTCCGTGGTGTAGACCGGGAGGTTGTATTCCTGACTGACATGTCCCACCGCCTTCACGTGGTCGGCATGGTCGTGGGTGATGAGAATCCCCCTCACATTGCTGAATGTCAATCCGTATTCCTTCATGTAACGTTTCAGTCTACGGATACTGATTCCGGCATCGATAAGGACCGCTCCCTCATCGTTGCCGAGATAGTAGCAGTTGCCGCTGCTTCCACTTCCGAAAGATACGAATTCAAGCATTGCCAAACAGTGTTTATTTGAATGTATTTATTAGAGGTGGCAAAGTTACTAAAAAAAACATAAGACAAGTGTGTCTGTTTGGGTTTTATTCGTAATTTTGCAGCTAAATAGCGGTTTCCGCCATTTTAACTGTGGTTATCAACAAAACAAAAAGACATGAAAACAAATAATTCTATCATTGCTTTGGTTCTATGCGCCTCCGCTTCGGTCTTCACCGGATGCGGCACAGGAGCGCAGTCAGGACTGGGATCGTCTACAGACGGCACTACAGGTGCCACATCAACAGCTTCGTCCGCCACATCCGGCACTGTCGGATCATTGCTCTCAGGAGTGATAGGCTCACTGCTTGAAAACGGCAAGTCGGCTTCCATCGTCGGCACATGGACTTATTCCGAACCGTCAATAGAGTTCGAGAGTTCCAACCTGCTGGCTAAGGCAGGAGGAGCTGTGGCCGCCAATCAGTTGGTCAGTAAGCTCACCCCCTATTACGAGAAACTGGGCATCAAGGCCGGCCAGTTCACCGTCACTTTCAAGGACGACAACACCTGTGTGGTGAATGTCAACGGCATGACACAGACAGCCAACTACGTCTACGACTCCAGCGCGCATACGCTGAAGATAACAGGGCAGAACATGGGACTTTCGTTCGGCACTGCCTATGCGACCGTCTCAAGCACCCAACTCTCACTGACCTTCGACTCAACCAAACTGATGTCTCTGGCACAGAGCATAGCGTCGGCTTCGAACGACACCACAGTGAAGACCATCTCTTCCCTGACCAGTTCGTTTGAGGGCATGAAGACCGGTTTCAAGTTCGTGAAGAAATAACCGTTAGTGAATTGAACAGAATAAAGAATCACAATAACAATCATGGAAAAAAGGAAAATACAATTTAGTCTTGTCTACCGTGACATGTTCCAGTCGAGTGGCAAGTACCAACCGCGTAAGGACCAGCTTGAGAGGATTGCCCCGGTAATCATCAAGATGGGGTGCTTCGCCCGTGTCGAGACCAACGGCGGCGCCTTCGAGCAGGTGAACCTGCTTTACGGCGAAAACCCGAACAAGGCGGTACGCGCGTTCACCAAACCGTTCAACGAGGTAGGCATCAAGACCCACATGCTTGATAGGGGACTGAACGGTCTCCGTATGTTCCCCGTACCTGCGGATGTCCGCAAACTGATGTATAAGGTAAAGCATGCCCAGGGTGTGGACATCACACGTATATTCTGCGGACTCAATGATGTCCGTAACATCATACCCTCCATCAAGTACGCGCTTGAGGTGGGGATGACCCCACAGGCGACACTGTGCATCACCACCAGTCCGATTCACACAGCGGAGTACTATGCCGGCATAGCCGACCAGCTCATCGCAGCCGGAGCCCCCGAGATTTGTCTGAAGGACATGGCAGGTATCGGTCAGCCGGCGATGTTGGGCAAACTGACCAAGATGATAAAGGACAAGCATCCGGAGGTTGTCATCCAGTACCACGGCCACTCAGGTCCGGGACTCTCCATGGCAAGTATTCTGGAGGTCTGCAAGAACGGAGCCGACATCATCGACACCGCCATTGAACCACTCTCGTGGGGTAAGGTACACCCGGACATCATCTCTGTGCAGAGCATGTTGAAGAACTACGGCTTTGATGTGCCTGAAATCAATATGGACGCATATATGGAAGCGCGTAAGCTCACACAGGAGTTCATCGACGACTTCCTCGGTTATTTCATGAACCCGGCAAACAAACTGATGTCGTCCCTGCTTCTCGGCTGTGGACTTCCCGGTGGTATGATGGGCAGTATGATGGCCGACCTGAAGGGTGTGATGGACGCAATAAACAACAACCGCAAGCAGAAGGGCGAGGAGTCTCTGAGCGAGGACGCTCTCCTGGTACGACTGTTCAATGAGGTGGCGTACGTATGGCCTAAGGTGGGTTATCCTCCATTGGTCACTCCGTTCTCACAGTACGTCAAGAACATCGCCCTCATGAACCTGCTTACCGAGTCCATGGGCAAGCCCCGCTACACCATGATGGACGAGTCCATCTGGGGTATGATTCTCGGCAAGAGCGGTAAACTTCCCGGTGAGGTCGCGCCCGAGATTGTGAAACTGGCGAAGGAGAAGGGCTATGAGTTCACTACTGCAGATCCGCAGGGCAACTACCCGGACGACCTGCCCCGTTTCATCAAGGAGATGAAGGAAAACGGATGGGATCGTGGCGAGGACGACGAGGAACTCTTTGAGTTCGCGATGCATGAGAGCCAGTACCGTGACTATAAGAGCGGTGTCGCCAAGGATCGTTTCCAGAAAGACCTGCAGGCGGCAAAGGACAAGGACCTGCAGAAGTCCTCAGGACTGTCGCTTGAGGAGGTTGCGGCTTACAAGCACGCGGAGTCTGACGCAGTGGTAGCCCCAGAGAGCGGAACCCTCATGTGGGAGGTCAACGGCGACGGCGAGTGTGTCAAGAGTATCGACCCGGCTGTAGGACGCGAGTACAAGGAAGGCGAACGTTTCTGCTACGTAGAGACTGCGTTCGGACAGACAATGGAAATCCCGGCCTGTCTCGGAGGAAAACTGGTTGAGGTCGTTGCCAAGCAAGGGTCTCACGTCCATAAGGGCGACACCATCGCCTATATCCGTCGGAGTAAATAATGCGAAATCTAAGTTATTACTTGGTTATTAAATATTTTGTTGTATTTGCGTTCACTGTTCTTGTGGCAGTGGACGCTTTTTGTTTGCCGTTGTCATATTGACAGTTGCCGTTTCGGTGCGGATTGCAGCATTAAAATGGCAAATCAAGCCCAACTTGACGCTTTATTTGGAGAAAAATGAGGAATAAAGAAATATTTCTTCCGAAAAAGTTTGCAGTATAATAAAAGAACTGTATCTTTGCAGTGTTTTTCATAGTATTAGATTTAAGGTTAAAATTTTCAGTGAGGGGTAAGTGATTATCCCTCTTTTTTGTATCTTTGCAACCTTAACCGTTGAATGATGGTATTACAAGCACTCCAATTCCTTAGATGAACCATGGTACGTCTGTTTCTCTTCAATCCGTCGCATGAGATGGCGTTGGCCTCCGGCGCAAGTCATTACACTCCCCCTAAACACATACAGCGTATGGAGACAGACTTGTCGATGTTGCCCTCGCTGTGGGCTGACGGGCCGGACCTGATTCTTACCCCTGAGGGCGTGCGCGACCTTAATGGGATGAAGGCAACACCCGATTCATCTGTCGTCCCTGTGCCGTGGGGTTGGAACAGGTCGGTGCGCAACCGTTTCCTGCGCCTCGGTGTGGACGAGAGCAAGATGCCGTCCGTGGGGGAACTGGACACGTGGAGGGCGTTCTCCAGCCGCAGGTGGTCCGCCTCGTACAATGCCCGGCTGTATGGCCGGATCGGTCACAATCCGTGGCTGGTGGACAACCGCATGATGTTCTGCGCGGACGGGGCTGACTTGTCTGCTTGGCTGTCTGCCCATCCCGACTGTCCTTTCATCCTCAAGTCAGAGTATTCGAGCAGCGGCAGGGGTAACCGTGTCGTCAGTGGCGGTAGCCCTCTGCCTTCACTCAACGTGAGGAACATGGTGGTGGACCGCTATTATAATAAGGTGTTGGATTTCGCCATGGAGTTTGTGGTGACAGCAGACACGGTGCGTTACCTCGGTCTGTCCGTGTTCAGGACCACACGGGAGGGCAAGTATCTCTACAACTGTCTTGCGTCACAGTCTGACCTGTCGGCGATGGTTCTGTCTCACATGCCTTCGGACGGTGGGGATGTGCTTGACGAGTTGGCGCGTAGCCATAACGACCAGATCGCAGAGTCGATCCTTGGCACTTACCGTGGCATTGTCGGAATTGACATGATGGTGGTGGATGGTGGACAAATCCATCCGTGTGTCGAGATAAACCTGCGGATGAATATGGGTGTGGTGTCGATGATGCTTTACGACAAGAAGGTTACCGGTGTGGCACAGCCGTTCTTCGCCAAGTCGCAGTTCTACCCCCTTGTAGAGGACGGCACGTTCCGTATCGCAGTACGCCACTGACTGGCGATGGCGTACCGCGCCACTTTAGTAAAGGTACTTGCTGAAGTCTATGACCCTTATCTCGTTGGCAGGGTTGGTCTTCTTCTCTTTCTTAGCCTTCTCCCTCTTCTCTTTCTCCGGTTTTTCAGCCTTTGCCGTCTCCCGCGCCTCAGTCTTCGCCTCCGCTGTCTTCCGTTTGCCGCGTTTAGACGCTTTGGCTATTTCCAGATAGTCTCCGCTGAAGTGTCTGTGTACAGCCGCGAAGATGTCCTCCTCGCTCGGACGTGAGGTACTGGAGGTGTTCTGCTCCTGTAGGGCGACACTCTCGTTGCCGAACCTGTCGATGGCGGTGACTGCGAAGAAGTGCTTGTTCAATGCCCGTCCCACAATCTCGTAACGTGGGGCGGTGAGGTTGATGTCGAGCAGGTTCTCCGCCTTGGTGATGTCCACAGGATAGGTGTTGCTGCCGTACACGTTGAAGTAGACCGACTGCCACTGTCCGTTTGTAAGGGCCGTCCCGTAGTTCCACGTCAGTACCCCGTCCTTGTATCTGATGCCGGTGGGACTTGCCGGTGCGATGGTGTCGCCGCTCCAGGTCATCCTCGCGCTGATGGCCGGGAAGGGGAAGAACTCCTCGCAGGTGGTGTCGTACAGTCCTTTGATGTTGCCGGTGAGGTAGTCGCTCCTGTAGAAGGCGATGCCGCCCATGCCCGACTTGCGGGCAGCGTGCATCTGCGCCCTGACATCGTTCAGTTGCCAGTGCCTTCCCTCTTTCGGGTCAAGGAAGTAAATGCCGAGTCCTGCCGCCACCGGATGTCCGTAGCAGTTCTCCTTCCAGTCGTACACGAAGGGGTAGTAGTGGTCGCCCTGGAAATACATCATCGGGAACAGCATGTCCTGTATGTCCTCGCGCAGCCACGCCTGGGGGTCTTGGTAGACAGCGTTGAAGCAGTCCCATCCGCCCGACTGGTATCTGTTGAGTGTCTTGTACTTGCCTATCGGACTGCTGCTGAGTTTCACCCATGGCTTGACCGCCTTCACCACGTCATGCACCTTCCTCACAATGCGTGTGATGTTGCTCCGTCGCCAGTCCGCCTTCGACAGACCGCTCCGGCTGGAGTAGAGGTAGTCGTCGTTGAAGTGGTACTCGCTTTCGGGGTAGCGTATGTAGTCGAGGTTGATTCCGTCCACGTCGTACCGCTCCACAATCTCCTTGGCAAGGCCGGCGATGTAGTCGGCAGTCTCTGGCAGTCCCGGAATCATGAACATGTTGCCGTTTACCGTCCTGCACAG
Source organism: Candidatus Methanomethylophilaceae archaeon (assembly GCA_963594655.1). GTDB lineage: Bacteria > Bacteroidota > Bacteroidia > Bacteroidales > Bacteroidaceae > Colivivens. Next base: position 8,425 of record CAVBFD010000039.1, on the reverse strand, counting down.
GTTCTTGTGGTGCTTGGTTATGGACTTGCTGCCGTACGACTGCTGCCGCGACACCGTTCCCAACGGTATGCTCACGATCCACGCGTGCAGTTCCATCCCGCGCTTGTGGCACTCCTCCACGGCAAACGCCAACGGGTCGTATGTGGGAGCCTTGCCGGCTCTGCCTGTGATGGCGTTGTCCCACGGCTCTATGTCGGAGGGGTAGATGACACTTCCCCTGATGCGCGTCTGCAGCAGCACCGTGTTGATGTTCGCCTCCTTCAGTTTGTCCAGTATGTCCGTCAGTTCCCTCTTCTGTCTCTCCGTGCTGCGCCCGTCCGTGGCTTTTGTCCGTGGCCAGTCGATTCCGCCTATGGTGGCGATCCACACGGCGCGCACCTCGCGCTTGGGGTAAGTCACGTCCCATATCTCCTGCGCACGGGTGACGGTAGCTGCCAGAAAAAGCAGCAGAACTGTTGTGTAGTATGTGATATTGTACATTCTTGTCGCTAAATTTCCGCAAAGGTACGAAAATAATCATGAACCGTGGGTTGCCGCTTGGCAATTATTAGTATATTTGCAAATTATTATGTGTCGCCGCATGGGATGCGGAAGTCCCTGCGGAATGTGTAACATTAAGATTGTTGACTAAATGAAGAAATCAGTATGGCTTCCCGTGGCGTTGTTTCTCGCCGGAGTGGCTTTTTATGTATATTACGGGATAGAGTACAACGCTTGGATGAGGAACCTGCCGCTGATTGCGGTGGACGCGGTTATCGTGGTTCTCCTTTTCTTTGCCCTCAGACAGAAGGAGAAGGTGCGCAGACGTTGGGACGAGATTGAGAAGAACGGACAATAATGGATAAACTATATGGCTATGAAGAAATTTTTATTGGGGATGTTGCTGATGGCGGCGTCCACATGTGCGTTCGCACAGTTTGAGAAGGACACCAAGTATGTGGGAGCGTCGCTCTCCGGACTCAGCCTGTCGTACAGCCACGAGCGGGACTTCTCCCTTTGCCTTGGCGGACACGCTGGTTATTTTATAGAGGACAACCTCATGATTCTGGGCGACCTTGGCGTTGAGACGCAGAACCTGCACTTCAACAAGTTCAAGCTCGGTGTCAAGGGACGCTACTACTTCCAGGAGAACGGTGTGTACTGCGCCGCGGGACTCAAGTTCGTGCATAAGCGCCATGCTTACGACGATTTGCAGTTCACACCTGAGGTGGGCTACTGCTATTTCGTCAACCAGTCCCTGTCCGTGGAACCGGCGGCGTTCTGGGACATGAGTTTTTCCGACTTCTGCCACAGGAGCGAGTTAGGCGTGAAGATAGGTATAGGCATCTATTTCAAGTAAGCGCTTCCGTATAAAAGACGACTCACATTTAATCACAAAATATCATGAGAAAAAACTACTTCAATTTGAATGTCCTGGCCTTGGCCGTCGCATTGCTGCTTGTCGGTGTCGGCACTGCCACCGCCCAGGAACAGGCTTACTGCTGGTGGTACACACGTGCCATGACTTATCCTGAAGACGCCGGTAAGGTATGCACCCAGGTGATAAGTGAAACCGCCGAACCGGTTTACAAGACGGTGTCGGACTATAAGTATTCTACGCTGTACTATAAGGGCTACGCCAACAAGTACTTCTACTTCTACGCACAGCCGGAGGACGGGTATGTGTTCCTCGGTTGGAAGAAGCTCGACAACAAGTACTGGGTGGAGCTTGAGACCAACCCCAACGCGTCGGTGAAGGACTTCCTCTCAGCTGAGTTCGAGTCCAATGACGCCGCTTGCAGCATGTACCTTGAGACGACCCAGTATTCCGACAAGGAGACTGACGAGAATTATTCAAAGTACCCTGACAACACTTACGTGGCGGTGTTCGGCTACTTCGGTCTGAAATACATCCCGGGCCAGGAATCGCTCGGAACCATGTTTGTGGAGGAACCGGAAGTGGAGATAGGCGGTTCCACTCAGGTCGAGGCGACCCCGGCCGAGGGCGCGGAGTTCCTCTACTGGGTAGACGAGGAGGGCAACAAGGTGTCTGACGAGAACCCCTACACAGTGGAGGTCACACGCAGCTGCTTCCTCCGTCCGATGTTCTCCGCACCGGGTTACCTGACCATTGACTTCGGCAAGGGACGCTACCAGTTGATGAGCAACTCCAAGTACACGATGTTCGTGCCGGACAACTGCTGGTTCTACATGCTCACACCTCTGGTTGAGAACACCTATGTGTACGGCGGCGAGGTGTATACGTACACCGCAATGTACAATCACTTTGCCGATTCCACCGCCCATGTCGTCGGTGCTTACGAACGTGGCTATGCCCTGTATCAGGGCAATGCCGGACTGTTCTACGGTGAAGGACTCGGGACATTCCGCTTGGAGAGTGTCGAGAACCCGTCTGTCATCTCAGAGAACATGCTAAAGGCCACAGGGTCCGAAACTGTGGACATCGCCAAACTGTCGCACGAGGGTGTGAAGTACTATGTGTTCGACGGCAAGAACAAGTTCGTCCAGACCGGCGACGCGGTGTTGCCTCCCGACTCAGCTTATCTCGCCATAAAGTCCGACTTCGAGGCGTATAAGTTCAGTGAGTTCACCGTCATGTCCAGGGACGAGTACAAGGCGTTCATGGAGAAAAGGGGCGGCAAGACTGTCTACCTCACAGCCGAGCGCAAGACAGGACTGGGCGGCACAGTCACTGAAATCGCTTACGATGAGGCTGCGGTACTCAAGACTCTGGGTATAGACAAGGTGGACGAGGACAATGTGTTCCCTGTCAACGTGACTACCGGTGAGGTGGTTAAGGACTGGAAGAAGTACGACGGTTGGTTCGACGCCAATGGTGATGTGACGGACCTGTCATCAAGCAAGCGCCAGCCCTACGCGCGTCTTCAGTATCCTCACGACGGCAAGCTCCTCCTCAGCACATTTGCGGACAATGATCCGGTTGACGGCAGCGGTTTCATGACAGAGTGGGCTATCTGTTCGGCTACGGACACTGTAGTGCTGCATGTGGATGTGTCCTTCATGCAGCACGAGACAGTCAAGTTCGAGATTTGCGACTCTATGGTCAAGACAGGCACCACCTACTACACCATGAGTGAGAACTTCGGTGAGGATTACGAGGGTGAGGAAGACCCGTACATATACGACAACTATATGGAACACAGCATCGTGCTGACTGACGCGCAGGTGGAGTTCGTGAAGTCCCAACTGGGAATCGACGACATTGCAGAGGCTCAAATCATGGGCTATAACCCTCTGGGAGAGAAACTGGTGAGTCTTGCCGATGTACAAGCTTACGACGGTTGGCGCAACGCATTCGGTAATTTCACCAATCATACAGGCAATATCGCCGCACCTATATGTGTGAAGGTGGTGGATGCGACCCATTACCTCACCTATAACATCGCTGAGGTGACCACAGGCAAGTACAAGGCTTACTGGGCGCTGACGACCAACACCAAGGCGGTGCTGATAGAGTTCACACTGACGTTTGTACACTCCCTGCCTACAGCCATCTCCAGTGTTGAGACTGACGTGGCGGAGTCCGATGTGACTTACGATCTTGCCGGTCGCCGTGTCTCCAAGGTGACAGCCCCTGGCGTCTATATCCGTGGCGGCAAGAAGTACCTCGTGAAATAAAGCTGGCCTTGATGGCGGCACTCTATGCCATCGGACCACAAAAAAAAGAGTCTTAGGATGCTTGTCCTCAGACTCTTTTTTTGCCTCAGATGTACTATTCCAGTTTGTCGTACTCCTCATCCGTCACTGCTTCGAGCCATTCGGTGGTCGCTCCCTCGGCAGGTACACCGATGGCTATATGCTGGAACCACGAACCGGCTGTCGCACCGTGCCAGTGTTTCATCCCGGCAGGTATGTTCACCACGTCGCCAGGATGCAACTTCCGTGCCGGCTTGCCCCATTCCCGGTACCATCCTTCACCGCCCACACAGATGAGAATCTGACCGCCTTTGTGGTGGATATGCCAGTTGTTGCGGCAACGTGGCTCAAAGGTGACGTTCGACATCGGCAGTCCTTCGGAGATCAAGGGGGCGAGGTAACTGTTTCCGATGAAATACTGTGCGTACGCTGTGTTCAACTCTCCCTTGGGAAACATCATCTCCTCCACCGGTTTGCCTTCGGTGAAAGGCTCTCCGTAGACAGCGGCTATTGCCTTGGCTGCACGGTAAGCCTCCGTGTCGCCCACCTTTGCCGCAAGCACGTGGGGAATGGCGTGAATCTCCCCATCGCTTACACCCATGTTCCTTGCGCCGCGGATGTGCGACATCAGTTGCGGCTCCACACCCCGCATCGATGCCAGTGCGCTTACGGTCACTATCTCACGTTCCGCATGGGTGAGTATGTCTCGGGCGAAGATGTCCCCGAAGAGGTGAGTCTTCAGATAATAGTCAGTGGCTGGTGCGAAGGTGTAGTTGAATGGTGTGCCGCCACACAGCTTGGTCTGTACCGCTGTTCCCTGCTTCAACGCGTCGTAGTCTGCCGCGAGCGGTGAGGCATCCTTGCCCTCGTTGTCCTCCACCCCTTGCGCCTTGCGGTCTGCAAGGACGGTCTGCAAAGCCCCCAGGCCGTTCAGACTGCGTGGGAAGCCTGTGTAGGCATAGAGGTGTGAGAGTGCTTCTTTCACTTCGTTGACGGTCACTCCGTCGTCCAATGCACTGGCAAGGGCTGATTTCAGTCCCTCCGTGTCGCCCTTCGCCTCGAAAGCGGCAATCGCCACGAGGCTTTCCTGTTTCTTGTTTAGTCCGTTCATGTCGTTCTGCGCTAATGTGTTCATACTCAACAACGCTAAAGTTGTCATTAAAACCGATTTTACCTTCATGTCATTATAGGGTTGGGTTGATTCTCTGGCTGCAAAATTACATGGTTTGCTCCACATCCGAAGTAGACGGATTACGGATTTACTTACAAGAAGGACTGATTATTGTCGGAGAAAATTGTTTCCGAAAAGAAAATTATTAGTACCTTTGCGCCAAAGGAACGTGAAGACTGTAAGATTATGGCCATAAGAGAAAGGAAAAAAAGGATATACCGCAAGCGCATACCCTACGGAATGCAGAACTTCGAGGATGTGATTGAACGCGACTGCTACTATGTGGACAAGACTCGGTTTATCGAGGAGATAGAAGGTGCGAACATGTACTTCTTCTTCATCCGTCCCCGGCGCTTCGGCAAGAGTCTCACCATATCCATGCTTAAAAACTACTACGACATCAACAAGGCGGACAAGTTCGAGACGCTGTTCGGTGGACTCTATATCGGTCAGAACCCAACGCCCGAACACAACCAGTACCTCATCATACACCTCAACTTCTCAGAAGTGGTGGGTGGACTTGACGACTACAGGGAGGGGCTGGACACACATTGCAATATCAGGTTCTGCTCTTTCTGCAACAGTTACGCGAGGTTTTTGCCCGCCGATACCGAGGAGAAGATGAACCAGAGAGACGGTGCGGTAGCGCAACTGGCCTTCCTTTGTCAAACTTGCAAGGAGGTGGGACAGAAGATTTACCTGTTCATTGACGAGTACGACAACTTCACCAACATGATTCTTGCCAACAAGGACCATGAGCAGCGGTACAGGGAACAGACACACGGCGAAGGTTATCTCAGGCGTTTCTTCAACACCATAAAGAGTGCGTCAGACTCGTCATTGGGACGTGTCTTCGTGACTGGAGTCAGTCCGGTTACCATGGACGACCTCACCAGCGGATTCAACATAGGCACCAACTACTCGCTGAATCCCCGGTTCAACGAGATGACCGGATTCTCAGAGGAAGAAGTACGCGAAATGCTGGAATACTATGCCGGAGTGCTGCCGTTCAACCACACCCCGGACCAACTCATACAGGTGATGAAGCCGTGGTACGACAACTACTGCTTTGCCATCAAGAGCTACGGAAAAACCACCATGTACAACTCAGTCATGGTACTCTATTTCCTGGACAATTACATACGCAACGACTACGACATGCCCGACAAGATGGTGGAGACCAACATACGCATCGACTACGACAAGATCCGTATGCTCATCCGCCACGACAAGGAGTTCTCCAACGACGCCAGCATCATACAGGAACTGGTGACCAAGGGCTTCGTCACGGGTCAACTCAACGAGAACTTCCCTGCCGAGCGCATCAACGACCCCGACAACTTCCTCAGCCTGCTTTTCTACTTCGGCATGGTTACTGTGGACGGAACGCTGAACGGCAACACGAAGTTCATCATCCCCAACGAGGTGGTGCGCAGTCAGATGTACACCTACCTGTTGGACACTTACAGGGAGAACGACCTGACCTTCGAGCAGTACGACAAGAACCACCTGGAGAGCCAGTTGGCGTATCTGGGGGACTACAAGCCCTACTTCGACTATATAGCCGACTGTCTGAAACGCTATGCCTCACAGCGCGACAAGCAGAAGGGGGAGGCGTTCGTACACGGCTTCACGCTTGCCATGACCAGCCAGTGCCGCTTCTACCGCCCCATTTCCGAGCTGGACAATGACGGAGGCTACGCGGACATCTTCCTCCTGCCGCTCTGCGACATCTACAAGGACATGAAGGACTCATACATCGTGGAACTGAAATACTGCAAGTCCGCCACGACCGATGAACAGGTAGGGCGGCTCTTCAAGGAAGCCTCAGCCCAGATATGCCGCTACGCCGACAGCGACATAGTGCGCGAGTCCGTCAAGACAACCACGCTCCACAAACTCGTGGTGATATACCGTGGGACAGAGATGGCAGAGTGCAGGGAGGCGGAGTGACAAAAGCGCAGTTGACACCAGATTTCGTCAATGCGTCACCCAAATCAACAATCATAGGCATGGAACGGCAGTTCCACTTTTGTTTGTGTGGAACTGCTTTTTGTCCAGTTTCGCTCAAAGGATCATCTTCTTCAGGAAGTCACGCAGATGAATGTGCCTGATGCCGTCTATATTGGTCTGGGCATACACCCTGTCCATTGACACGACATATTTGGGATGACTGTCCTTTATCAGTCTCAGGTTGCCAAATTCCCGGTCTACAGTATCTTGTGAAGCCAACAGATATGTGACTTGTACGTAGACGGTGCTGTCGGACTTGACTGCCACAAAGTCGATTTCAGCCTTAAACAGCTGTCCCACGTAGACTTTATAGCCTATGCGGCACAAATGGTTGTAAACCACGTTTTCCATCACCTTCTCTATGTCGAAATTCCTGTCGCCACCTATGATGTGGTTTCTGACCCCAAGGTCTTCGAAATAGAACTTGTCCCCAAGCTCAAACAACTTCTTGCCGTGAATGTCGTACCTGTTGACCCTGTCTATGATGTAGGCATTGCACAGATACTCCAGATAAGTGAGAATCACCTTGGCTGACGTGTCCGTATTCTGGCTCTTCAGGAAGTTGACGATGCTGCGTGCGGAGAATTGCTTGCCGATATTGTCGCTGACAAACTTCAGAAGGGTGCGGAGCAACGGTATGTTTCTGATGTTCTCCCGCTCTATGACATCACGGAGGACTATCGTGTTGTAGACGTTGTCCAGATAATCGTCCACCAGGTCGGTGTCGTCCAGCCCGAAGCTGTGCAGCTGCGGCAGTCCGCCGTTATGCAGATACTGGTTCAATGACGTGTCATCGTCTTGCAGGTTATGGAATGTCAGGAACTCATCGTAGCACAGTCCCCTGATGCGGTATGAGACATATCTGCCTCTCAGCCGTGTCGCCAACTCGCCCGACAACATCTTGGCGTTGCTGCCTGTTATCATAATCTGACAAGTCTCGTCCGATTGTATGCTCAGGACCGCTTTTTCGAACTCCGCTATTTCCTGCACCTCGTCTATGAACAGGTAGTTCTCTTTTCCCTTGTCTATATGTTCTTGAACGTACGACTCCAGGTTCTTGTAATCGGCAATCTCGTCAAATGCCGTTTTCTCCTTATCTATATAGATGACATGGTTTCCCGGGTTTTCTGCTACACGGTCTCTGACACGACGCATCACACAACTCTTGCCGACACGTCTTTGACCTGTCAGCGCCACGATGACTCCCCGACCAAACATCCGCTCTATCCTGTCGGAATAGCCTAATCTTTCCAGTATCTTTTGTTTCATACGAGTAAAACTTTCCGCAAATATACGCATTTTGTTTCTTATAAGTAACAAACAGGATAAAAATCCGTCTTTTGTTACTTGTATTTAACAGGAGTGGTGCGCCCTTGCGGTGATTATAAGAGGTTCTACCGCTTTTCTAGTTGGTAAAATTGCGCAATGGCAACTACTGAGCTGCTCTTAGTTTTGAGTATCAGTGGTTCATTCAGGACATGTACGCCCCGAAGGGGCAGACTGCGCCTAGCCCAGGGCAAGCGAAGCGGCACCCTGGGTATGTATGTAAGGTGTAATGACGCTCTGTAAGAGCAAAAGCATAAT
>CAVBFD010000038.1:0-24391 GCA_963594655.1 Candidatus Methanomethylophilaceae archaeon | reverse complement strand
CAGTTGGTTAGAGCGTCAGATTGTGGTTCTGAATGTCGTGGGTTCGAGTCCCACCCTCCACCCCACCACTCTTCATAATTGTAGTGTCCAAGCCTTAGAGACTTGGACACTTTTTTATTCATCCGACTTTCATGCATCCTACAGCCGCACAGCCACGGCACTGCCGTCATACTCAACGGTCTTGGTGGTCTGCATAGGCCGGTCGCCAACCCCACTGTTTCCGTCCACCAGCACTACATGGAACTTACGGTTCTGTATCATGCCCTTGAAGCCGCCCTTACGTGGGGCGATGCTCAGGGTGCGGCTCGCCTCGTTCCATGAGAACTGTATTTCGGAATACTTGCCCTTCTCGTAATTGTAGTTGTCGCCCTCGTCCTCATAGAGGGTGAACGAACCGTCGGATCCGGGGTAGACACGTATCTCCAGCTCGTCCCAAGGCTTCTCCGAGCTGTACTGCACCTCAGGACCGAAAGGCAGGACAGTTCCGGCCTTGACGAACACTGGCATGATGTCGATGGGACAGAGGCACTGGATGTCCTGTCCGCCCTCATGCAGGGTGTTGTTCCAGAAGTCGTACCACTTGTCACCCTTGGGCAGGTAGACACTCAGCGGAGCTGCCGCCGCCTTCACGTCTGGATAGATGGTATGACCACGTTTTTGGTTGTCCTTCCACGTGTACATAGGGTCGGTGACAGGCTTCACCAGCAGGTTGCGCCCGAAGAGGTACTCGTCGTTCAACCGCGCCGCCCTCTTGTCCTCCGCATAGTCCATCACCAGCGCGCGCATCATACTGCCACTGTTCAGCACACAGTCGCCAGCCGTGCTGTAGATATAAGGCAGCAGACGGTAGCGCAGACGGATGGCACGGAGGATAGCGTCGTAGGCCCAGTCGCCCTCACCTCCGAACTCGTACAGTTCGCTCACCATGGGCGACGAGCAGTGGTTGCGCATCAGCGGCATGAAAGTACCCCACTGCATCCACCGTGTCTGCAGTTCCTGCAAGGCAGGGTTCTTCGGGTTCTGCTCAAACTCCCAGTAGAAGAAGCCGCCGAGGTCGGTGTTCCAGAACGGAATGCCGCAGAGGGTGTAGTTCAAGCCCGATGGTATCTGTTTCTTCATCTCGTCCCATGAGGCGAGTATGTCGCCGCTCCAGGAGAACGTGCCGTAGTGCTGGATACCGAAACTGCCGCTGCGTGTCATCTGAAGGGAACGTTTGGTGTTGCCCTTCATCGCCCTCTGATGCTCGTATATGCTCTTGTTGTGGAGCAACGGAAAGGCGTTCTTCACACCAAGCCACGACCCGTCGTGGGTCTGGTAGTCGGAGTCGCCAGCCTTCTCGAAGTGGTCGGGTTCGGTGGAGTCGGTCCACCATGCGTCAAAGCCCATCTTATAGAGGTGGGTGAGGTACTTCCAGTAGATCTCACGCGCCTTCGGGTTGAACACGTCATAGGGCAGCGTGCCACTGTTGGTGGGCCAGGTGTTGAACGGCAGGAGGGCGTTGATGGCCTTCAGTTCACGGTACTGGTCGGTCCACGGCCCGAAGTTTGCCCAGACGGATATCATCAGGTGGGCATTGTTGTCGTGTACGTACCTCACCATCTCCTCGGGCGACTTCAACCGCGGCTCGCCCTGCGCCTTCATGTTCCTCATGTCGCCGGGCAGGTACTTGGCGTAGGCCGCGTCGCCCACCTTATTAATATAATAGGGGTTCTGGAACTTCATGGCGTTCCAGTTGGAGTCGCATCCCCAGTACTGCCAGTCCTGCACGATGGCGTCGGTAGGGATTCCCAGCTCACGGTAGCGGTCGAGTACCCCTGCCAGTTCGTCGCTGGTCTTGTAACGCTCGCGGCACTGCCAGAAGCCCATAGCCCACATGGGGAACATCGTTGCCTGACCGGTCAGGTCACGTATACAGGCTATGACTCCGTCCTGTGTGCCGTCCCTGTACATGAAATAGTAGTCCGCGCAACTGCCCACCTCACTCGTGAAGGAGGTCTCCTCGGCATCGTCGAAACAGGTCTTTCCGGCATTGTCCCAGTAGAGTCCGTACCCCTTCTCGCTCGTGAAGTAAGGGATGGCGATGTAGGTGTTGTTGTTCCACAGATCCACATTACGGCGGCCACGCTGACTCATGTGCGTGTCGCGCAACTGACCGAGACCGTAGATGGCCTCATCGTCCGCCAAGCGGAACGACTGCTTGACGCGGTATTTACCCTTATTCGCCTCGTCCTTGCGCTTTTCGAGGGTCGTCCCTGTATCAATCAGCAACAGTCCTCCTTCATCAGTCATAAAACGGATTTCACCTGTCTTCGGGTTCAGTTCCATGGTCAGGCACTCCGACTTCATCGTAACCACGTCACTGGTCTCCCGGATGTCCACTCCTGTCACCGCCTGAGGCTTCATGATGACGGAATAGCTTTTCTTCTCCCCTGCGGCGGCAGGGTCAGCCACATCCGTCTTGACGACACGCACGATGGAGGGTGAAAAGAACTCTACGGCCACATTCAGTCCGTCCACCTGACGGACCACGGAAGTCTCCGTTTTCTTTGCGGAAACCACAGCCGCTGCAATGCCCATGAGGGCGATAAAGGATAATTTCTTCAGCATACCTTGTATTGTTTATGGTTCAATAAGTATTCGCTATCAGTTGACGCACTACCGTCTGCGACTTGCCGTCCTTGCTCAACAGGTAGGTGTAGCGGTAGTCGGAGACGTTGTAGGTGGTGGGTGAGGAGTTGATGAGAAGGATGTTGCGGGCATTGGCGAAGTCGAGTATGCCCTTCACATTCTGTGGATGCAACTTACCAATCTCGTCCATCATGCAGTGGATGCGGAAGTCGCCGAAGCGGCGGCTCACCTTTTCCTTGAACACGTTGATGAGCATGATGTTGATCATTGCCTTCACCAAAGTGTCAGTTCCCTCACTGCCCACATGAGAGATTTTGTCCGCCCACCCGGTGTCGTTGTCGTTCTCCACTATGCGGAACTGCAACTGGAACAGGTCGGAGAGGGTGAGATACTGACGCTGCGGATTGTCGAGGAGCGACTTCATGAAATCAAGCAGATAACCCACAGCCTTTTGGTTCACCTCGTCGCGGTTGGCCACGGAGAAGAGGTTCACCTCGCCCATGGCAAACTGGTTGTCGTCGTTGAACTCCTTGATGCGTTTCATCAGTTGCACCATCTTGTCGGCAGAGGGAACGTGCTGCAGGGCGATGAGCTTGATTACTCCGGCGAAATTGCGCTCACGGAAGTCGCTGTTGATGTCGTGGATAATCTTGTCCACGTCCGACTCGTGGCGGGTCAACTCGCCCATCTCCTTGGACACACGGGCCAGGATGTCCACATACCGCTCACTGGTACGGCGGCGGTATTCCTCTATCTTGTTGTTGACGAGGAAGTCGTCGAGGTTGCTTGCGAAGTCGAGGTAGTCCTCGTCGAGAGTCAGTTCCATACGGAAGTTGAAGGTGTTCTTGGCAGAGAAGTTCGCCTTGAACACGTTAACGCTGTTCTTTAACTGGTTGTGGCGGGACTGACGCGACACGATGACACTGGTCAACTCGTCCACCGCCTGTCCCGGTGTGCGGAGTGTCTGCGTCTCCACAGCTTCGGCAAAGGAAGACGGACAGAGGTTCTCGTCGTGCGTGAAGTGGTCTGCCTTCCTCAACTCTCCGTCAATGCGTTCCTTCTCCTGTCGGAGTTCGGCGAGTTCCTTGCCGAGGGCGGCAATCTGGTCTTGGTGTTTCTGTCGGCGTTGACCGTACTTCTCGTTCAGTTGCTGGAGTTTCTCCGCAAGTTGTTTCTTACGTCCCTTGAGTTCCTCCTCATGGTCGAAGAGTTCCTCCTTGTCACGTTGGTAGCCAAATGCCAGTTGACGGTGGTCATCGATGAATTTCAGTTCTTCCTCACCGGCTTGTATCGCCGCCTTACAGTCCTCCACCATCCGGGTGTCGGCGCCACGGCCGTGCAGCTCGTCCAACTCCAGCTTGGCGAGTTGTACCAACTCCGCCTCGGTCTTCTGCTCCTGCATTTTGATTTCGGCGCGCACCTCCGCCACCTGCTGCTCGTACTGCTTGACGTTCTCGTCCTTCGTCTTCTGATACCGCTTGTTCTCGGAGGCCAACTGCTTCTGCCTTTCGTCATTCACCTTTGCGAGTGCCTCATCGGCGAGGGTACGGCGGTGGGCTACATCCTGTTGACGTGCGGTCAGTTCCGCTTTCCTTGCCTCCACCTCTTGTTTCGCCTTGGCGGCATAGTCCCCCTGCTTAACGAGGATGCCCTTCCGTTTTTGCGGAATCGTCCGCTGCTCTATCTCATAGGCTGACTTCCGGGTGCGCAAGTCCTTCATCGTGCTGGAGAACGGTCGGTTCAGTTCCGCCACTTGCCGTTCCTGTTGTTCCACGAGCGAGGCGTATTCCTTCTTCAGTGTCTGAAGATCAGACTCCAACTTGGACTTCTCCTCCTTCAGTTGGGCGGGCTTGCGTACGGAAACAGGCAGGTCGATGAGGTCGAGTTTCACCCCGAAGAGCGATGAACCGTCCGTCTTCTGTGGAAGCAGTCCTGTCTGATACAGCACAGTCTCCTCATTGATTACCTTACCTATGTCCTGTTCCCAGTCGCGCTTGTTGTCCTCCAGCCACTCGTAGAGCGAACCCTTAGTGCGGGCAAGCAGGGCATCCACCTCTGCCAGTTGTTCCGAGGTCTTCTCCATCTCCTGCCGCTTGGCATCCTGCAGTTTCCTGTTCCTGGAAATCACCTCAGCCTCCTGTCTGTCGTATTCGGCCTGCAGTCGGTTGATGTTTGCCCCAGACGCGGCTATCAGTCCGTCAAGTTCCTTCTCGCGCAGCGCCAAAGCGTCCAGACTCTTGTTCAGATTCTCCTGTTCCTCCCGGTAGGGACACCAGTACTTCAGTTTCAGCAACTCCTTGTCCACCTCCGTCCGCTCGTCCTTCAACTGATCCACGGCATGGGTTGCAAGGGCGGTCTTCCCGGCAAAGGACACTTCCACCTCCTCTTGCCGCTTGGCATGTTCGGCAAACAATCGATCCTCCGTCTGTTGCCTCTCCTGTCCCAAGAGGTAAATGCGGTCGTTCTGCGACTGGCGGTAGGACTCCAACTGGTTCTTCACGGTCTGCCTAAGCACATTGTATTTGGCGGTAACATCGTTGAAACTTGACGTGAGTTCCGCCAGCCGTGCCTTGTCGCCCTCCAACTTCTCCCTTACCATCCGATCCCGGTCACACCGTCTCAACACCTGTTCTATCTGTCGGGCGGCATAGTAGTCCCTGCGTTCCTTCAGTCGTTTGAGGCGGTCGTTCACCACACCCAGCTCTTGGTTGAGATCCGACTTCTCCGCATCGAATTTCTGTTGCAGTTCGTCGAACAGACGTTTCTGGCGGTTCTGTTCCTCCTGCAACTCTCCCATTTTCTTCTCTATCAGCGGCTGTCGATCCCGGCAAGTGCGCACGGCATACTTCAGTTCACCGCACAGTTCCCTTATTTGCTGCCTCATATAGAGCAGTTCGTGGTAAGCCTCAACCACGGTGTCCGCCTGTTTCCGCACGACGGACTCGCCCTTAGGGTTGATCTTGTACCAACAGGAGATGTCCTTGTACTCCTGCTCGAAGTCGGACACCTGCCGGCGGAAATAGCCGAGGTCGATGTTCGCCTCCTCCTCGCTCATCGAACGGATAATGATGTCCTTGATGAAGTTGGCGTCCAACCGGGAGTTGAGAAAGACGTTCTGTATGCTTCGCGGAATGTTCTGGTAGCGGTTGGTCTCCATCACTTGGAAACGCGCGAACTCCTTGCCCACCGCCTGTTTGTTGCCGTAGAGGATGTCACGGTACGTTTCGTAGCGGTCTACAATCTTACTCATGTAGGCGCCGCCCAACCGTTCCCTTATCACCTTGCTCTCCGCTGTCACCTCGCCCTTGCCGTCCACCAGCCACTCCTTATTATGTTCCGCGTCGATGAAACGGTAGCACGCCCTACCGCTGCTGCGGAAGGTAAGGATACAGAAGGGTCCCTGTTCATGTTCCACCTCATAGACAATGTACGAGTTGGCGTGGGGCAGGTAAAACTCGTCGAAACTCTTCATCTCCTTCGGGATACCGAGTCGCAACTTATCTGCATTGTAGAAAAAGAGGATGGCTCTGAGCAGCGTACTCTTGCCCACTCCCTGCGTGCCGATGAAATGCACGTTGCCGTCGAGCCGCACCTCTGCGTAGCGGATGTGCGCACTGTTCACAAATACAATCTTTCGTAATGATCTCATTCCTGTTCCGTTTCTGTGATGGTGAGACAATCTATGAGTTCCTCTATGTAGTGGAAGGCGGCGGTCACCTTATATGTGCCGTCAAGCTCGTTCTCCAGTTCCACGAAGCCTTGCCGGTCGAGGTCGGAGATGAGCTTGTCCATCTTCTCCTCGTTGGTCTTGATGTCGGTGTAGAGACGGACGGCCTTTTCCTTCAGTTCGATGTCGCTGGAGAACTTTTCCAGGATGTTCGACTTGCGGAACGTGAAACCCGACCCGAAGGCTGTGTTGAACGTCTTGAGGAAGTCGAGGCGGTCTATCCATGCGGCAAGCCGCTGCACCTTGTCGGCGAGATCCACCTTGTTCTCCGTACGTGAGAAATAGTAGTAGCCGTTTCCGCCATCCAGAAGGAAACCGATACCCTCGTAGTACTCACGGTACTGCTGGTAGTCGTCCTCTATGGCATCGTAGAGGTGAGTCCGTTGCCCGGAAATCGAGTTCTGCGATATGAACCCGCCCTTACTCAGTATTTCAAATATTTCTTGTGTGTAGCGCATAAGTGTCAAGCTGTCTTTGGGTAAATCAAAGGATATTCTATGTGTTGGTGGCGGCGGTACTCGTCACTGACAGTCAGTTCGTCAAGATACTGCGCCGCAATCTGGCAGAAGAGTACCAACTTCTCCTCGTCGGTCATCGGCTTGCGGTAGCCCGAGAAGTTCATCACAAAGTGGAAGAGGTTGTCGCCCGAGGCCATGAAAGCCGTCTTCACCCCGTTCACGTCCACCTGTTGCATAACCTCCTGCTGTTCCCTCAGTTCCTCCTCCGTCAGCGGTTCGGCGAGGTTTCCCTTGCGCAAGCGGTCGTTACACTTGCCACTTGCCACGTCACGCAATATCTTCAGTCCGACATCTGAGGTACGGAGCATCGTGAGCGACACTTTCAGCGGATACCTCGGGCGCGGTTCCATCCACACGGGGTCTCTCGCCGCCATCTTCGCCTTCACGTCGGTGTTGGTCTCCAGAAGCATCTGGTCGCGCAGGTACTTGAGTTTCTGCACCTTCTCAAAAAGCCGGTTCTGGTACTCTATGAGGTTGAGGTAGTTGATAATCTGGCGGTCCAGTTCAAGAAGGTTGTGGTACACCTCCCTCAACTGCAGTTTCACGTCAGTCACCGTCTCGCGCAACCGCACGTCCATCGCCACCATGAAGAATGTGGTCTGCTTCTCGTCAATCACCCGCTCGCACTCATTGATGAGGGCTGCTATATCCTTCCGCTTCTCGTCCAGATGCACCAGTTTCTTTTTCTTGACGGCGAAAGTGGGTTCGTTCTTGTAAGTGTTGTCGATATTGCGCTTCAGGTCTATCACGTTGCGCAGGGTGGTGAGGGCGATGTTGCGGAGTATGCGCCTCACGTCCTTCAAGTAACCGTACTTCCGTGAGGGACTGTTCTCGATCTGGTAGTAGTCGATAGCCGCATTGAGGCTACCGATGTTCTCCTTCACGCTCGCCACGTTGATGTCCTCGTTCATCTCCAGCACATCCTCGAAGAACTTCAGGTAGGCATCCTCCAGTTCGATGAAGTCGCCATTGTCCCGAATCACTCCGAAGCGGCGCAGGAACTCCAGACTCTCGTCCCTTCTCGAAGCCAGTTCCCTCGCAGTATCGTAGCGGAACGACAGCCGCTTGCGGTCTTGAAACAGTCCACTGAGCAGTTTCCGTTCCCTGTCCAAGGCCCGTATCAGTTCGTCTAATGTGTGGAAATGGGATATAGGTTCCATTGTTGTGTCTTGATATGATTAATAATGTTCATCGGATTTCGGTCGGATTATAGCGAAAACGGTCGGATTTCGGTCGGATTATAGCGGAAACGGTCGGATTTCGACGGATTTCGACTAAACCGACCGATTATAGCCTTTCAAAATCCACTTCAAACCTGCCCTGTCTATCAATTCTTCTTCATTTAACTCTACTAATAGTCTGCCGACATGGCGAAGCTGCTGCTCTTCGGTCTTGTTTTGCGGCAAAACATCCTTTAGGTATTCATAGATGTTGTCTCTCTTTGCCCCGTCATTACCTGCATGAGTTAGGTATTGAAGAATCATCTGGCGCAGCTTCTCCTTGTCCAATCCTTTTGTTTTGGTATATGAAGGCAACTGATGCGTGTCTTTCGCCACACTCAGAGATATGCTATAATGAGGAGCCTCACCCTCGATAAGTCCCCGTTTTATCAAGTCCTGTGCCACTTCTTCGTGAATAGTCCTGCCTTTCTGCACGGCATCAAGTGCTATGCAGTCCCATAACGAGAGAGTATCGTTGGTTTTCAGCAAGTCGGTGTACCGCTTGTTTATCTCGTTGCCGTATATGCGAACTACTACCTTCTTCTTCACCGCATCAATCTCATAGTCGGGCATAGGAAAATATCTATGCCATTGTTCGTTAAACATTTTCTTGATACCACGGCTTACGGTATCTATCATGTTGAAATCAACCATCGCCCTGCACAGACATTCATTACGGAAATAGGTCTGCGGTTCTTCATTCCTCAAAACATTCTCCAATGTGCCTGGGATGAATGTTCCGGCATTGGAATAATACAGACTTCCCGGGTTTTCAACGAAATTGACGCGCTGCTGCAACGTGTAGTCCTGATGGGCTATGCAGTTGTGAAGAGCCTCACGAATGGTATAATCATCATATTGCTTCATGGTGTCCGGAAAAAGCGTGCCTCCTGGCATCTCACGCAATGTGAGGTTCTCTATCTTTGACAGGATTTCATCTACCGTCAATATGAATGGAACCGTGAAATGCTCGTAGTCCACCACGTCCTGCATCTGGTCTCGGCGAGTCCAAGTAACCTGTGCTACCGCAGGGCGAAGTTTAAAAGCTGATTCGTATTTGCCCAGCAAGATGATGGCCGCACGTGTGATGCCTCCGTTTCTCGTCAGTCCACACTTACTCAGGAACGACTGGACATTCCAAGCGTTCACCTCTTCCGCCGGTATACGGCTATGGACCTTCTTAAACATCATCCGGGCCTTGGCAATGGCCACCTCGTCCAAATCATCCATGATTGCGTCTGGCACAATCTCTGCTGACCAGTCCTTTACCGCATAGATGGGTTCTTCAAGAATGACAGCCATTCTTTCTTGCGTCAGTTCCACCAGAGAATCTTCAATCCGCTGCCATGCCTTCTTATGGGCAAGGACAGGACGGCGAGGCATATGTTTCGGGATATGGATTATCCACACCCGTTTGTTCGTGTCATCCGTAACAAACTCCTCAATACTCAGACCTTCAGATGAAAGATAAGTGCATTGTTCGGTCAGCTTGAACGTTGCCGACTGAGTGTTTGCAGGTTGCCCGTTGAAGGTAAGCCTTGAGATGTCCGTTCCGACAATTTCAAGCGTCTTATCCTTTACGCCAATCACCAGATGTCCTCCCTCCATGTTGGCGATAGCCGACACGTAGGAGACCACATCATCCTTCTCGTCCCCACAAAACGAGTTCTTGAGGTGCTTAAATTCCTTCCATTCACAGTGAGCGTTTTCTTGTGGGTACTCGCGTTGGAGGTATTGTTGTAGTTCGAGTTCGAGCATAAATCAGTCTATGATACTTTCATTGTTTTCGTTATATATCCTTCCTGGTCGTACCCCCGACGGTATTTGTTGATGAGGCCGATCAACTGCTGTATGTATGGGATATCGGATGAGAGCGACTTGAATCTGGGGTATTGTTCACGGTATCTTTCCACTGAACCGTTCTTCAGGCGTTCACCTATGTCATCAGGAACAAGGAGCGAAGCCCGCCGTCCCAAGTATCGCTGGAACTCAGTGAGGAAGATATTTATTCCGGCAAGGTCGAAGTCACCGAAGTGGACATATTGGTTGGGGATGGTCTGCAACCACGATCGCAAGTCTGACGACTGCGGATAGCGTGCCACGAACAACAGCCGCTTGTGGTGCAGCATGGAAGAGAACAGTATCCTTTGCTGACGTACAAGGCGGAAGTTCTCCATATTCTCCATACCAACCACAACCACGTCTTCCGGGATGGAAAACATTTGCCAGTCTGTCACAAAGACAAAGGTGCCTTCATCCGGGCAAATGGTCACCTCTTGGCCGTTGAGCACACAGGGAAGCGGATCGTAGGAGTTCACAGGGAAGCCGGGACAGGATCTGACCGCCACAAGTTTGGAATTGCCTGTTTCCACTGCCTGGTCAACACGTGTAGCATCGGAGTCAAGCAACATCACGCGCATCTTCTCCAAATCGCCCAGTCGCTCGTCAACATGCCCCAACGCCCTCTCCAACTTTTCGGGATCCGAGGCCACGACAACCCTTCTACTGCCGTGTGACCGGCTCACCAGCACTCCGTCACGCAGAAGTTCTTCCACCCATGCCCCACATAAAGCACTGGACGGAACAGTTCCGCCCGACCGTAAGCGAAGGAGTTTGTCTATGAGTGAACGGGTTATCTTCATCTTTTACTGCACACTTTTGTCAAACAGGACAGACACTGTAGTCGTCCTGCCTAAGTCCGTTATTGGATTCCGCAAAGTTACACAAATTTTCTGAGACTCCACAACTTATTCATGACAAAGACGAGTCGTCCGCAAAAACGCAAGACGATTTACCGCAAAAGTTCGTTTTTCTTTGCACATATGACTGGATATTACTAACTTTGCGGACAGAAAATAGAGAGTTAGAACTGATTAAAACAAACCAAATCCAAAAACTGACATTATGAGACATCTTACAACAATGATGCTGCTCGTGGCAATTACAATGGCGAGCCTGCCTGCCACAGCACAGATTAAAGAGTTGGGGAAGTACTCCAACATGGAAAATGTGGACTACACGTACATCACACATGAGATGATTGATCTTGCTGTAGCCCAAGGCATGGAAATCGCCGGTTTAGAATTCATCAAGTCAGACCTTCTGGACAAAGTCGCTGCCATTCAGATCGTCGATATTGAAGATGCAAAGACCAAAAAGGTAGTGAAGAAGGAAGTAACGAAATTCCTGTCTAAAAGCAAGTACAAGACTCTCATGACAACAGGAGAGGACGGAGAAAGCACAAAAATCCTCTATAAGACCAACGGCAAACAGACTTCCCTTATAGAGATGAACGAAGACGACGACACATACAGCATCATTGCCGTGTCCGGGTCGTTTACCATAGACGACATCAAAGCAGATTCTGCGGAATAGGCAAGGTTCGCCACTGTGACGGATCTTATTTCCTTGTCTTTACGGTAGTGCTAACCTAATGGTCGTACGACCTGTATTCATCGATGGGAATCTCCACATCCAGATTTTCCAACGTTCCCTCATGAGGCAGACGGAAACGCAGGTACTTGAAGAGAATCCCCTCAAACAAACAAAACGTGGAAGCCGGTTGGCTTCCACGTTTTCCTTTTATATAATCACCTGTGGTTTACATCTCGTCGAAACGGTTGAACGACATGTCGGTGTTCGTGTTGCGGTGGAGGTTAAGCATCTCCTCCTTTGAACCTACGATAATCTTGTCGAACTCACGGAGACCTGTACCTGCCGGAATCAGGTGACCGCAGATAACGTTCTCCTTCATTCCCTCCAACGGGTCGGTCTTTCCACTGATGGCAGCCTCGTTGAGAACCTTGGTTGTCTCCTGGAACGAAGCGGCTGAGATGTAGCTTGACGCACCGAGAGCTGCACGCGTGATACCCTGCAGAATCTGTACTGACGTAGCGGGGATTGCGTCACGCGCCTGTACCAGTTTGAGGTCACGGCGTTTCAGACTTGAGTTCTCGTCGCGCAACTTACGTGTGGTGACGGTCATACCCTTCTTCATCGTCTCACTGTCGCCGGCGTCGGTGACAATCTTCTTGCCCCAGATACGGTCGTTCTCCTCCTGGAAGTCGAGCTTGTCCACGATGCCGCCCTCAAGGAAGCGGGAGTCACCCGGATCGGTGATGGACACCTTACGCATCATCTGGCGCACGATAATCTCAAAGTGCTTGTCGTTGATTGCCACACCCTGCATACGGTAGACATCCTGAACCTGGTTGACGATATACTCCTGTACGGCGGTAGGACCCTTGATGGCAAGGATGTCGGCAGGAGTGATTGCTCCGTCGGACAGCGGTGTTCCGGCACGCACATAGTCGTTGTCCTGTACCAAGAGCTGCTTGGACAGCGGCACGAGGTACTTGCGCACGTCACCCACCTTGGAAGTGATGGTGATCTCACGGTTACCGCGTTTAACCTTACCCATGGAAATCTCACCGTCGATTTCGGCAACGACAGCCGGGTTGGACGGGTTGCGCGCCTCGAACAACTCAGTGACACGAGGCAAACCACCGGTGATGTCACCTGCGGTGCTGACGCTACGTGGAATCTTCACAAGCACGTCACCTGCCTTCAGTTCCTGTCCGTCCTCAATGGCGATGTGACAGTTGATCGGGAAGTTGTACGTACGGAGGACAGTACCGTCCTTGTCCACGATGTTGCAGACAGGCACCATGGTCTTGTCGCGCGACTCGATGACGATAAGGTCACGGAGACCGGTAGTGGCATCCTCATCCACACGGTAAGTGACACCTTCCACTACTCCGTCGAACGCCGCCGTTCCATCGAACTCGGTAACGATGACAGCGTTGAACGGGTCCCATGTGGCGATGAGTTCGCCCGACTCAACCACGTCACCTTCCTTGTGGAACAGGCGTGATCCGTAAGGCACACTGACGGTTGACATGGCGATGCCAGTATTGATGTCCACGAAACGCAGTTCAGCAAGACGGCCTACGACAGTCATTGTCTCCGCGTTCTCCTCTGTAGGAGTGGCGATGGCACGCAGTTCCTCAAACTCCAGACGGCACTTGTTCTTGGCGACAATCTGCGCGTTGGTGTCAGCGGAACCTGCAAGACCTCCGGCGTGGAACGTACGGAGAGTCAACTGAGTACCCGGCTCACCGATGGCCTGGGCGGCAATCACACCGACAGCCTCACCCTTCTGAACCATACGCTGGGTGGCGAGGTTGCGTCCGTAACACTTCATGCAGACTCCCTTGCGGCTCTCGCATGTGAGTACCGAACGGATTTCGACGCTCTCTATACCTGCATCCTCTATCTCCTTGGCAATACGTTCTGTAATCTCCTCGCCAGAAGCGACAATAAGGTCGCCACTTGCGGGATCCTGGATGTCGTGTACACTCACACGTCCCAGTATGCGCTCCGCCAGTGAGGCAACCACACGGTCACCGTCCTTCAGGGCGGTACATACCAGTCCACGGAGAGTGCCGCAGTCCTCCTCGTTGATAATCACGTCGTGTGACACGTCAACCAGACGACGTGTAAGGTAACCTGCGTCGGCTGTCTTCAAGGCAGTGTCGGCAAGACCCTTACGGGCACCGTGGGTGGATATGAAGTACTCCAGCACGGACATACCCTGCTTGAAGTTGGAAAGGATTGGGTTCTCGATGGTGTTGTTGTCGTCCGAACCTGCACGCTGCGGCTTCGCCATCAGACCACGCATTCCGGCAAGCTGTGCAATCTGGTCCTTAGAACCACGGGCACCGGAGTCGAGCATCATGAACACGGCGTTGAAACCCTGGTCGTCCTCGGTCATTGTCTTGAGCAGTGAAGCCTTCACCTTGTCGTTCACGTCAGACCATGTGGCGATGACCTTGTTGTAACGCTCCTTCTCGGTGATGAGACCGAACGCGTACTGCTGTGCGATCTCCTCCACCTGGGCGTTACCCTCGTCGATGAGACTCTGACGGTCAGCCGGCTCGATAATATCGTCAAGGTTGAACGACAGACCACCCTCGTACGCCTTACGGTAACCGAGGTTCTTCACTCCGTCGAGGAACTCGCATGCGCGGGCCATACCGACAGACTTTATCACCTTGGTGATGACCTTCTTCAACGCTTTCTTGCCGATGACCTCATTGACGAAGCCCACTTCCGGCGGAACAATCTCGTTGATGATGATACGTCCGACAGTAGTCTCCACCATGTGCTTTATGTAGTTTCCAGACTCGTCGATGTCGTTCACCACGCACTTTATCGGAGCGTGTACCTCACAGCGTCCTTCATTATATGCTATGAGAGCTTCCTCCGGACCGTAGAACGTGAGTCCCTCGCCCTTGGCTCCCGGACGCACCTTGGATATGTAGTACAGTCCAAGCACCATGTCCTGAGACGGTACGGTAATCGGTTCTCCACTCGCTGGCGAGAGGATGTTGTGCGACTGGAGCATTAGGAGCTGGGCCTCAAGTATCGCCTCGTTGGACAACGGGAGGTGTACCGCCATCTGGTCACCGTCGAAGTCGGCGTTGAACGCCGTACAGGCGAGCGGATGAAGCTGGATTGCCTTACCCTCAATCATCTTGGGCTGGAACGCCTGAATACCGAGTCGGTGAAGTGTCGGGGCGCGGTTGAGCATTACCGGGTGACCCTTCATCACGTTCTCAAGGATGTCCCATATCTGGTCGTCCTTGCGGTCAACCATCTTCTTCGCGGACTTCACGGTCTTCACCAGTCCGCGCTCTATCAACTTACGTATGATGAACGGCTTGTACAGTTCCGCAGCCATGAGCTTAGGGATACCGCACTCGCCCATCTTCAGTTCAGGGCCCACGACGATAACAGAACGCGCTGAATAGTCAACACGCTTACCCAACAGGTTCTGACGGAAACGTCCCTGCTTACCCTTCAGTGAGTCTGAGAGGGACTTCAACGGACGGTTGCTCTCCGACTTGACGGCGCTTGCCTTGCGCGAGTTGTCGAACAGGCTGTCCACAGCCTCCTGCAGCATACGCTTCTCATTGCGGAGGATGACCTCCGGAGCCTTGATCTCGATGAGTCGCTTCAGACGGTTGTTGCGGATGATGACACGACGGTAGAGGTCGTTCAGGTCCGAAGTGGCGAAACGTCCGCCATCCAGCGGAACCAAAGGACGGAGGTCCGGTGGGGTCACCGGTATGTTGTGCATTATCATCCACTCAGGCTTGTTCCTGTTGCGTGACGCGCGGAACGACTCTACCACCTGCAGACGCTTCAACGCCTCCTGCTTGCGCTGCTGACTCTCGCCTGTGTTGGCACGGTCACGCAGTTCGTAAGACAGCGCGTCGAGGTCGAGACGCTGCAACATGTACTCGATTGCCTCAGCTCCCATCATCGCGATGAACTTGTCAGGGTTGTCGTCAGGCAGTTGGTCATTGCCCTCTGGCAGGTTCTCCACCACATCCCAGTACTCGTCCTCACTCAGCAGTTCCATGTTCTCGATGTTCCTCTCGGCATCCTCAGCCACACCGGCCTGGATGATTATGTAACGCTCATAGTAGATGATTGAGTCGAGCTTCTTCGTAGGCAGACCGAGCAGATAACCTATCTTGTTGGGGAGGGAACGGAAATACCAGATGTGGGCCACAGGAACCACCAGGGCAATGTGTCCCGTACGTTCGCGGCGCACCTTCTTCTCGGTAACCTCCACACCGCAACGGTCGCACACGATACCTTTGTAACGGATACGCTTGTACTTTCCGCAATGGCACTCATAGTCTTTTGTCGGACCGAAGATACGCTCGCAGAACAGACCGTCACGCTCAGGCTTGTAGGTGCGGTAGTTGATAGTCTCCGGTTTCAAGACCTCGCCAAACGAGTTCTCAAGTATCTCCTCGGGAGAGGCAAGACCTATTGTTATCTTTGTAAAGTTCGTCTTTATCTTAGATTCTTTCTTAAAAGCCATCTTTGTATGTTATTTGTATAAGATCAACTGAATTAATTCTATCATTCAAGAGTGATACTCAAACCAAGTCCACGGAGTTCGTGGAGTAACACATTGAGTGACTCTGGAATACCAGGAGTAGGCATAGGATCTCCCTTGACAATCGCCTCATAAGCCTTTGAACGGCCTGTGACATCATCTGACTTGATTGTAAGAATCTCCTGAAGGACGTGTGAGGCTCCGAACGCCTCGAGTGCCCAGACTTCCATCTCTCCGAATCGCTGACCTCCGAATTGGGCTTTACCGCCAAGAGGCTGCTGAGTGATGAGTGAGTAAGGACCGATTGAACGGGCGTGCATCTTGTCCTCCACCATGTGGCCGAGCTTCAGCATGTAAGTGATACCGACAGTAGCCTTCTGGTCGAACGGAAGACCTGTCTCGCCGTCGTAGAGCTGAGTGGAACAAGCGCGCGGCAGACCAGCCTTGTCTGTCCATTCGTTGAGGTCCTCCATGTGCGCCCCGTCGAAGATTGGGGTGGCGAACTTGACACCCAGTTTCTTGCCGGCGGCTCCAAGCACTGCCTCGAATATCTGACCGAGGTTCATTCGTGAAGGCACACCCAGCGGATTCAGCACGATGTCCACCGGTGTTCCGTCCTCAAGGAACGGCATGTCTTCCTGACGGACAATCTTTGACACGATACCCTTGTTACCGTGACGGCCCGCCATCTTGTCGCCCACACCGATCTTACGTTTCTTGGCGATGTATACCTTCGCCATCTGGATGATGCCTGAGGGCAACTCGTCACCGATGGTAAGGGCGAACTTCTTGCGCTTGAGTTCCGCGTCGAGCAGTTTGTATTTCTTGAGGTAGTTGATTACAAGGTCACGGATCATACCGTTGGTGCGGTCGTCGTCAGTCCAGTTGGAGAGCTGTATCGCCGTGTAGTCAAGGTTCTCGAAGTGGGATGCCTTGAATGTCACGCCAGACGGGATGACTTCCACTCCGAGGTAGTCCTTCACACCCTTCGACTTCTTCTTCTCCGTTAGTGTCGCCAGTTTGTCCACGAGTATGGCCTTGCAGTCGTCGAACTTGTCCTGGAACTCCTTGTCGAGTGCCGGCAACTCCTTCTTGTCGCGGTTCCTGTCCGCGCGTGTCTTGATGGCCCTTGAGAACAACTTCTTGTCAATCACGACACCGCTGAGTGACGGATTGGCCTTCAGTGAAGCGTCCTTCACGTCACCTGCCTTGTCACCGAAGATGGCACGGAGCAGCTTCTCCTCCGGCGACGGGTCTGACTCACCCTTAGGAGTGATCTTACCTATAAGGATGTCGCCCGGCTCCACGTGCGCGCCGACACGGATGATACCGTTCTCGTCCAAGTCCTTCGTGGCCTCCTCGCTCACGTTCGGGATGTCGGAGGTCAACTCCTCCATACCGCGCTTGGTCTCCCTGACCTCAAGCGAGAACTCGTCCACATGCACTGAAGTGAGGATGTCCTCACGTACCATACGCTCGTTGAGTACGATGGCGTCCTCATAGTTGTAACCCTTCCAAGGCATGTATGCCACCAGCAAGTTGCGGCCGAGCGCAAGTTCGCCTCCTGATGTGGCGTATCCCTCTGTGAGAATATCACCGGCCTTCACCCTCTGGCCCTTGTTGCATATAGGACGGAGGTCAATCGTCATGTTCTGGTTGGTGCGGCGGAACTTAGGCAACTTGTACTCCTTGACAGCCGGCTCGAAACTTACGAACTCCTCATCGTCGGTACGGTCATAGAGGATACGTATAGTCGTTGCGTCAACATACTCGATGACACCCGCGCCCTCGGCTGTAATCATCGTGCGTGAGTCCTCACACACCTGCTTCTCGATACCTGTACCCACTATAGGGGCTTCGGTACTTATCAACGGAACCGCCTGGCGCATCATGTTGGAACCCATCAACGCGCGGTGGGCGTCGTCATGCTCCAGGAACGGGATGAGCGCTGCCGCGATGGAGGCAATCTGCTGGGGAGCCACATCCATAAGGTCCACCTGGGTAGGAGGCACTACAGGATAGTCGGCATCCTTACGGCACTTCACCGTCTTGCGGATGAAGTGGCCGTCGTCTGTCAGAGGCGCGTTGCCCTGACCGATAATCTTGCTCTCCTCCTCCTCGGCTGAAAGGTATTCTATATTGTCGTTGTTGATGTCGCAAACTCCGTCGATGACCTTGCGGTAGGGAGTCTCGATGAATCCACGGCTGTTAATCTTGGCGTATACGCAAAGTGATGAGATAAGACCGATGTTAGGTCCTTCAGGCGACTCGATAGGACACAGACGGCCGTAGTGGGTGTAATGCACGTCTCGCACCTCGAAGCCGGCACGCTCACGGGTAAGACCGCCGGGACCGAGGGCCGAGAGACGGCGCTTGTGGGTAATCTCAGCAAGCGGGTTGGTCTGGTCCATGAACTGTGACAGGGCGTTGGTGCCGAAGAACGAGTTGATTACGGAAGAGATGGTCTTCGCGTTAATCAAGTCAGTCGGAGAGAACACCTCGTTGTCACGCACGTTCATACGCTCACGGATGGTGCGGCTCATACGGGCAAGACCTACCGCGAACTGGTTGGACAACTGCTCGCCCACAGTACGCACACGGCGGTTGCTCAAGTGGTCGATGTCATCTACCGCAACCTTTGAGTTGGAAAGTTCAATCAGATACTTGATAATCTCTATGATGTCCTCCTTGGTAAGCACCTTGATGCTCGGGTCTATCTTCAGGTTCAGTTTCTTGTTGATTCTGAAACGTCCCACGTCACCCAAGTCATAACGCTTGTCCGAGAAGAAGAGGTTGTTGATTACCTCTCGCGCACTTGCGTCGTCCGCAGGGTCCGCATTGCGGAGCAGACGGTAGATGTGTCCCACCGCCTCCTTCTCAGAGTTACTCGGGTCTTTCTGCAAGGTGTTGAAGATGATTGAGTAGTCCGAAGCTGTTCCGTCCTCGTAGTGTACGAACACCGACTCGTCGCCCGCCTCAAGGATGCGATCAATCAGTTCGTCATCGATGACCGCCTCACGGTCGATGACCACCTCGTTACGCTCAATTGAAGAGACCTCACCAGTCTCCTCGTCCACGAAGTCCTCTGTCCATGACTTCACGACACGGGCAGCCAACCTGCGGTCCCTATACTTCTTCAGGTTGGTCTTGTTCGCCTTTACCTCCTCCGCTAGGTTGAAGATGCGGAGGATGTCCTTATCCGTCTCATAACCGATAGCGCGCAACAGGGTTGTCACCGGCAATTTCTTCTTACGGTCGATGTAGGCGTACATGACATTGTTGATGTCAGTGGCGAACTCAATCCAAGAACCCTTAAACGGTATGATACGCGCTGAGTACAGCGGAGAACCGTTGGCATGGGTACTTGAACCGAAGAAGACACCCGGTGAACGGTGCAACTGCGAAACGACCACGCGCTCCGCACCGTTGATGACGAACGTTCCGTTGTCAGTCATGTAGGGAATCGGACCAAGGTACACGTCCTGAATGACAGTGCCGAAGTCTTCATGCTCCGGGTCCTTGCACGACAGTTTCAATTTGGCCTTCAAAGGCACACTGAACGTAAGTCCTCTCTCCAGACATTCCTCCACAGAATACCTTGGAGCGTCAATGTAATAGTCCAAGAACTCCAGAACGAAATTGTTGCGTGTGTCCTCAATCGGGAAGTTCTCCGCAAAGACCTTGAACAGTCCGTCGTTCTTACGCTTCTCGGGCGGTGTGTCAAGTTGCAGGAAATCTCTGAAAGACTGCAACTGCACATCCAGAAAATCTGGATAGGGCATCGGGTTCTTTACAGATGCGAAGTTAACTCTGTTGTTTACTATTTGAGACATCTATGATAAAACGGATTTAGGTGAATGGACATTAAGTCCACGAACTTTATAATTATATAAACACAAAAAGTTAAGAACCCTCAACCTGAGGATCCTTAACCTTATTATTGTAGGGTTGGACTTACTTAATCTCAACCTCAGCGCCAGCTCCTTCAAGAGCAGCCTTCAATGCCTCAGCTGTAGCCTTGTCAACACCTTCCTTAACGTTGCATGGTGCGCCGTCTACGAGGTCCTTAGCCTCTTTCAGACCAAGACCGCAAGACTCCTTAACAGCCTTTACAACCTGAAGCTTTGCTGCGCCAGCGTTCTTGAGAACTACATCGAAAGATGTCTTCTCTTCAGCGGCAGCCTCGCCACCAGCAGCAGGAGCGGCAACAGCGACAGCTGCAGCAGCTGGTTCAATACCATATTCATCCTTGAGGATTGTCTTCAGTTCACTTACCTCTTTTACTGTCAAATTCACCAATTCTTCAGCAATAGCTTTCAAATCTGCCATAATAGTACAAATTTTAATTATTTATGTTTTTAATTTATCTTTTGGTTTAATTATTCGCCCTTCTTGGCGATAGCGTCAAGCACACTATGAATAGTGCCGGCACCAGAATCGAGTGCTCCGAGTACTCCCTGAACCTGTCCTTCGAGAGCTGCGACAACCTCGGCGATGAGTTCGTTCTTGCTCTTGATTGAACAAAGTGCGTCCAGATTCTCCGCACCAACGTAAATACTTTCCTCCGCATAGGCTGCCTTCAGCGCGGGAACGCCATTGTGGTCCTTAGCGAATTTCTTAATCATCTTGGCAGGTACGTTGGCTGTTTCACACAGCATCAGACCTGTAGGCCCCTTCAAAGCCTCGTTCAACGCGGAGAAATCACCCTCAACCTTCTCAAGAGCCTTCTCGAAAAGAGTGTTCTTAACAACCTGAAGCTTAATCTCTGACTTGAAACACTCACGGCGCAACTCACTGGTTATGGCTGAATCCAAAGCAGTCATGTCAACCAGATAGAAATGCGGGTATTTGTTCAAGCTCTCAACGAGACTGTCTATCATTAAGCTTTTATCTTCTTTCTTCATAATCCTCAAAAAAAATTATTGTTCAACAGACTTAGGGTCAATCTTGATTCCCTTACTCATTGTACTAGAAAGATAAATGCTCTTGATGTAAGTTCCCTTTGCGGTAGAAGGCTTCAACTTGATGATTGTGTTGATGAACTCCTGTGCGTTGCCTACAATCTGCTCCGGTGTGAAAGACACCTTGCCGATTGAGGTATGCACGATTCCGGCCTTGTCTACCTTAAAGTCAATTTTACCCTGCTTTACTTCACGTACAGCCTTAGCAACATCCATAGTCACAGTACCGCTCTTCGGGTTCGGCATCAGTCCACGGGGACCGAGTACACGACCGAGGGCACCGAGTTTACCCATACAAGACGGCATTGTGATAATCACATCGACATCAGTCCATCCGCCTTTAATCTTCTCGATATACTCATCGAGACCAACATAGTCAGCGCCTGCTTCCGTTGCAGCAGCCTCCTGGTCGGAAGTACACAAACAAAGTACGCGTACCTGCTTACCAGTACCGTTCGGGAGGGAAACCACACCACGAACCATCTGGTTTGCCTTACGTGGGTCAACACCCAGACGGATGTCGATGTCCAGAGACGCGTCAAACTTAGTAGTGGTGATTTCCTTAACCAAACTTGCGGCCTCACTCAAAGAGTAAGCCTTCCCTGCTTCAATCTTGTCTGCAACTAACTTCTGATTCTTTGTCAATTTACTCATCTTAATTGAAGATTTAATTATTTACCAGGGAATTCTCCTTTTACAGTGATACCCATACTTCTTGCTGTTCCGGCAATCATACTCATAGCAGACTCAACTGTAAAGCAGTTAAGGTCTGCCATCTTATCTTCTGCAATAGTCCTGACCTGATCCCATGTAATCTCAGCCACCTTTGAACGGTTAGGTTCAGCGGATCCTTTCTTCACCTTAGCCACTTCCATCAACTGGACAGCAGCCGGAGGAGTCTTGATCACGAAATCAAAAGACTTGTCTGCATAGTAAGTGATAACCACTGGAAGAACCTTTCCAGCCTTATCCTGAGTTCTGGCGTTGAACTGCTTGCAGAAATCCATGATGTTAATACCCTTAGAACCCAGTGCAGGTCCTACTGGTGGAGATGGATTCGCAGCGCCACCCTTAATCTGTAACTTGATTAATCCAGCAACTTCTTTTGCCATTTTCTTATTGATTTTATTAATTAAATACGATTAGAACGACAGCGTAACAGATCCGTCATTCCGTTGAAACTTGTCCATAGCCCAACTCCAGAGGAGTGATGCGGCCAAAAATCTTGACAGACACTCTGAGTTTTCTTTTCTCGCTGTTGACTTCTTCGATAGTGCCGTTGAATCCGCTGAACGGACCGTCGATTACCTTTACAGACTGACCCGCAACATATTCCGCCACAGGAGCGTCTGGTATCTTCTGTCCATTGTCATCGATGCCCAAGAGCCTACCAAGCTCATGAGGACGAAGCGGAGCCGGCACGCCACCCACCCCGAGGAAACCCAAGACATCAGGCGTGTACCTGAGCATACCTTGAATCTCGTTATTGAGAGCGGCTTCTACCAAAACATAGCCAGGGAGCAGATTGGAATCCTTGACGACCTTCTTGTCCTTGTGTTCCACCTCAATCTTTCGGGTGGGAACAAGAACCTGCGGAACGTACTTGTCAAGACCGCGGTTCTTCATGTCAAGTTCAATGTATTCCTTGACACGATTCTCACGGCCACTGATTACTTTCAGTACATACCATTTCTTAGTTAGTTCAGCCATTTCTTTCGTCAAACTTTAATCAGTTAAAGAGAGAATAGACAATACTCATGAAATTCTCGAAGATCCAGTCAATGATAAACACAACCACTGCAATGATTAAGGAAGCAGTTAAAACCATCACAGCACTGCTCGTCAACTCTTTCCTTGTCGGCCAAGTTGTCTTGTGAACAAGCTCATCGTACGATTCCTTGCAATAACCTGTTATATCCTTTACTGTTAACATAATTCTTACATTTTGCACGGGAAGAGGGACTCGAACCCCCGACCTTCGGTTTTGGAGACCGACACTCTACCAACTAAGCTATTCCCGTAAGTGGTGGCTGTCCGGCACAAGCCGTCCGGACCCGCCAACCATATTGTCTGATATTAGTCGAATACCTCTGTAATCTGACCTGAACCGACTGTACGTCCACCTTCACGGATAGCGAAGCGAAGACCTACGTTGAGGGCTACTGGGTAGATGAGTTCAACTGAAATCTCAACGTTGTCACCAGGCATAACCATCTCAACTCCGTCTGGGAGAGAAATCTCACCTGTACAGTCCATTGTACGGAGGTAGAACTGTGGACGGTAGTGGTTCTTGAATGGAGTGTGACGACCACCCTCTTCTTTCTTCAACACGTAGATTGAAGCCTTGAAGCCCTTGTGAGGAGTGATAGCGCCCGGGTGAGTGATTACCATACCACGCTTAACGTCCTTCTTGTCGATACCACGGAGGAGAAGACCTACGTTATCACCAGCCTGTCCTTCGTCAAGAATCTTACGGAACATCTCGACACCTGTAACGACTGACTTAGCGTCTTCACCAAGACCGAGGAGCTGAACCGGGTCGTTCACGTGGATAACACCTGTCTCGATACGACCTGTTGCAACTGTTCCACGACCTGTGATTGAGAACACGTCCTCGACAGGCATAAGGAATGGTTTGTCAACGGCACGTACAGGCTCCTGAATCCATGTGTCAACAGCGTCCATAAGTTCCATAATCTTGTCTTCCCACTCTGGAACTCCGTTAAGAGCGCCGAGGGCAGAACCGCGAACGAATGGAGTGTCCTCTTCGAAATCATACTGGGCGAGCAGGTCACGCATTTCCATTTCTACGAGGTCGAGCATCTCTGCGTCGTCAACCATGTCACACTTGTTCATGAACACAACAAGACGAGGCACGTTCACCTGACGGGCAAGAAGGATATGCTCACGAGTCTGAGGCATCGGACCGTCAGTAGCCGCTACTACGATAATCGCACCGTCCATCTGAGCGGCACCAGTAACCATGTTCTTCACATAGTCGGCGTGTCCAGGGCAGTCAACGTGAGCGTAGTGACGCTTTGCTGTCTCGTACTCGATGTGTGCAGTATTGATAGTGATACCACGTTCCTTCTCCTCTGGAGCGTTGTCAATCTGGTCGAATGACTTTACTTCCTCGCTTCCGAAGCCCTTCTCGTGGAGAACCTTGGAAATTGCAGCGGTAAGAGTAGTCTTACCGTGGTCTACGTGACCAATTGTACCAATGTTAACATGCGGTTTGGTACGTTCGAAATGTTCTTTTGCCATAGCTTTGTCTTATATAAGAGTTAATATTCTGTTATCTCTTTATTATTATATGTACTATTCACACTCGTTCCCTCTGTCGCCAAAGGTGAGCTGTTAACGAGATTTGAACTCGTGACCTCTTCCTTACCAAGGAAGTGCTCTACCACTGAGCTATAACA
>CAVBFD010000037.1:0-24639 GCA_963594655.1 Candidatus Methanomethylophilaceae archaeon | reverse complement strand
GCTCCGCACGGTACCAATCAACCGCTACAGCGGTACCATTGGAGCGATATTCTCAGATAGCGTCAAAGTGTATGGGATAGTCATAATGGTAGACCTTGAGGTAATGGAATGCGGCGCGCACTATGTTGCGCAGCTTGTTCGTGTTTATCGCCTGTTCGGGACTGCCGTAGGTGTCACTCTCTCGCGCCCTCGTCTTCACCTCTATGAAATGAAGTTCATTGTCCTTGAACGCCACAAGGTCAAGTTCGCACCCCTTGTGCAGGTTCCAGTTGCGGTGGAGTATGCGGAATCCCTGTTTTGAAAGGTAATCCCCCGCCAGTTCCTCACCAGTCTGGCCCAGTTGCCAGTTGTGGTTTGTTGTTGCCGTCATGTGAAAACTCTTTTATTGTTGTCTGATTATTGTCTCTTGCCGTATTGTCACTTGCCGCTCCTTCTTGTTTTCCGTCTCGGACCGATGGAGTTTGGTGTCCGTACATCCGGGGCTTTCTTGATGTTGGCATCCGGCCTTTTGTCCACATTCATCTCACGCAGCTCCTCCGGAGTCAGTCGTTGCTGCCGTTGTCTGTGGAGGTCCTTTGCCGAGTCGGTACGGATGGAGTCAGTCCCGACGGAATCGGTAGACAGGGAATCGGCAGGCATTGACTGTTGCCTGTCAGTCGTGTGGATGCGGTATACGGAGATGTTCTTGATGAGTCCGAGACTTCGGGTGCCGCCTTTGCGTCCCATGAACAGGAAATAGCCGGACACGGATTCTATTTCCTTGTCGTCAAACGCACTGATGTTACATTCAAAACGTCCCTCGCGGTTCGACTGGCTCACGTAGCTCACCGTCTTGCCGTCCCTGTAATGGATGGCGATGCAAGCGGTAAGGTTGTTCTCGCGGTCAGAGGGGTCTTCCCTTATGAAGTTGTAGTCCGCCACGAGTCTGAACTTGTCGTTGAGGTGGAATGTCGTGTCAGCCTTGAACACGAACGTCTCCTTGTTGAGAAACCTGCTGTTGCGCAGTACAATCAGTTGGTGTCCAGTCCAGATGTCAGTCGTGTCCCCTCCGAGGGTTATGTTGGTGCGCATCTCGTTGCTTCCGCCTTGCAGCTGCAGCATCTTGTCATAGTCATCGAGCCTCACTTTCAGGTCTTCAATGATGTCCTGCATGTCTTCCACGTGGCGGAAGTAGTAAACCATGGACGAGTCGAACTGTTCCTCCGTCACTCCGTTCTTGTGGAATGCCGCCTCCATGTATTTCACCGCCATGTCCTTTTCCTCGGGAGGCAGAGTCTGTCCAAGTCCCTGGGCTATGCAGTAGTCGTACAACACGTCTTTCATCTTGCCCTTTGGTATGATATAGCTGTCCGTACCGTCGCAAGCGGCGATACAGACAGTTATGATCGCTATGAGAAAACGTATTGACTTGACCATGTTGCAGGTTGGGTTACTCTTCTTCTTTGTCTTTCCTCTCCTCGGTGTGAGTCATGAAATAATGGTTGAGGCTCTTGTGGTAGAACAACAGCAGGGCGATGACACCGCAACTGATACTGGCGTCCGCAAAGTTGAACACCGGACTGAAGAACACACAGTGTTCGTGCGCGTCCGGCAGTAACGGCACGTCGTTCAACCAAGTCCACCCCGGCATGTCCCATTCGATGAGAGGGAAGTAGAACATGTCCACTACCTTCCCCGTGAGGAAACCGCTGTAGCCCTCGCCCCACGGAACGGTATGCGCTACCGTGTAGTGTGTTGACTCGGTGAAGATCTCCCCATAGAACAGGCAGTCGATGACGTTGCCGATAGCTCCGGCGGCAATCAGTGCCAGACATACCATGAAGCCAGTCCTGATGCGCTTGGTGGTCAACCTGTATACGTACCACACAATCGCACTGATCGCCGCTATACGGAAGAGGGTGAGCAGCACCTTGCTGCCCAGACTGATTCCGAATGCCATTCCGTTGTTCTCGACAAACGCTATGTTGAACCAGCTTGTGACAGGTATGTGTTCTCCGAGAGTCATGTTGGTTTTCACCTCAACCTTTATCACTTGGTCGATGATGAGAACCGACACTATTATCGCGGTGACGAGTATCGCTTGCCTTCTGTTCACGCCTTGACAATTTTGATGTTCGCCTTGAAGTCGCCGAGGTCGTACAGTTCCCCGTCGTTGTCGGCGATGTCAATGCTGTTGGCAAGCACCTGGTTGGCGATGTTGGACTTGAACTTGTCGAGTACTGCCTCCACCTCGGGGCAACCGGAAATCCGGACGTTGATGCGGTCGGTGATCTCCAGTCCGGTAGACTTGCGGAGGGTCTGTATCTGTTTGATGAGTTTGCGCCCGTTGCCCTCCACTTTCAGTTCGGGAGTGACCGTTATGTCGAGGGCCACAGTCATTGTCCCCTCGTTCGCCACGCTCCATCCGGGGATGTCCTGTGACATGATGTCCACATCCGCCAGTTCCACTACAGCTTCCTGTCCGTCGGCCAACAGTGTCACCTGTCCCTTGCTCTCCAACTCTCCAATCTGTTCCTGCGACATGTTTGTGACGGCGTTGCTTACCGCCTTCATCATCTTGCCGAATTTCTTTCCCATTACCCTGAAGTTGCACTTCACGCTCTTCTCCAGGATTGAACCGTCCATCAGTTCCAGTTCCTTCACGTTCACTTCCTTGGTTATGATGGAAGCCATACGGTTGATTCTTGCGCTGAGTACAGGGTCTGTGTCAGGTATGGCAAGTGCGTGGAGAGCCTGTATCACAGGAATCTTCACTTTCTTCCGGATGGAGAGTCCCATGGACGTTACATCCATCGCCGCCTGCATCGCCTCGTTCAGTTCACTGTCAATCTGATCTTCCGCACATACAGGGAACAGTGCCAGATGGACGCTCTGCGCCTTTTCCTTGCCAGTCGCCCCGTTGAGGTCACGGTAGAGCTGGTCGGCATAGAACGGAGCTATAGGGGCGATGAGCTTGCTGAGAGTGTTCAGACAGATATAGAGAGTCTGGTAGGCGGACAACTTGTCCGCATCCATCTCGCCGGCCCAGAAACGGGGCTTGTTGAGCCTGATGTACCAGTTGGACAGATAGTCGATGACAAACTTCTGTATCAGTCGTCCGGCAGGGGTCGGGTCATAGTCGTCAAGGTATTCCTGCACGTCCCTCACCAGGGTGTTCAACTCAGACAGGATCCAACGGTCGAAGTCGGGCCGGTCTTTGTAATCGATGTCCTCTTCCTTGTAGCTGAAACCGTCCACGTTGGCGTACATCGTGAAGAACGAGTAGGCCTGCTGCAACTTGATGAAGAACGAGCTGGTCACTTCCTTCACTCCGTCGGGGTCGAACGACAGGTTGTCCCATGGTGACGAGTTGGTTATCATGTACCACCTTACGGCATCCGCTCCGTACTGCGCGATGCAGTCGAACGGATTGATTACGTTGCCGAGTCGCTTGGACATCTTGACACCGTTCTTGTCGAGAACGAGTCCGTTGGACACGACAGTCTTGAACGCCACAGAGTCGAACACCATGGTAGCTATGGCGTGGAGCGTGAAGAACCAGCCTCGTGTCTGGTCCACACCCTCAGCGATGAAGTCTGCCGGGAAGGCGGTGTTGTTGTCAATCAGTTCCTTGTTCTCGAAGGGGTAGTGTATCTGGGCGTAAGGCATTGAACCTGAGTCGAACCATACGTCGATGAGGTCGAGTTCGCGTACCAGTACCGTACCCTTGTCGCTCACCAGTTTGATGTCGTCCACATACGGACGGTGGAGGTCAATCCTGTCGTAGTTCTCCTGTGACATGTCTCCTGGAACGAAGCCTTTGTCCTTTAGAGGGTTGCTCTCCATTACCCCTGCTGCCACGGCTTTCTCAATCTCGTTGTACAGCTCCTCAACGCTACCGATACAGATCTCCTCGCGAGTGTCGCGGTTGCGCCATATAGGCAGTGGCGTTCCCCAGTAACGTGACCGTGAGAGGTTCCAGTCGTTGAGGTTCTCCAGCCATTTGCCGAAGCGTCCAGTGCCAGTTGATTCCGGTTTCCACTTGATGGTCTTGTTGAGTTCGTACATGCGGTCTTTCTTTGCCGTAGACCTGATGAACCATGAGTCGAGAGGGTAGTAGAGGATGGGTTTGTCCGTGCGCCAGCAGTGCGGATAGTTGTGCGCGAACTTCTCTATCTTGAACGCCGTTCCCTCCTCTTTCATCTCAAGAGCCATCACCACGTTCAGGTCCATGTCTTTGTTCGCCTGCTTCTCGTCGTACTTCCCGTCCTTGTTGTATTTGGGGTCATAGGCGTTCTTCACGTAGTCGCCCGAATGTTTCCAGTAGGCTTCGTTCACATAGTTTTCCATGAACTCCACGTTCATGTCGCCCTTCTCGAAGTACTTGCCTGTGAAGTCCACCATCGGACGTGTGTCTCCCGCCTTGTCGATGATGAAAAGTGAGGGTATGCCGGCGTCTTTCGCCACCTTGGCGTCGTCCGCACCGAATGTGGGCGCGATATGCACGATACCCGAACCGTCTTCGGTAGTCACGTAGTCTCCCGGGATGACACGGAAGGCATCCGCGGTCTTGTCCACAATCTTGTTGTCCTCAAGTGCGCAGGGCTTCACCCATGGCATGAGTTGCCTGTAGTGCAGACCCACCAAGTCCGTTCCTTTACCCCTCCACAGCACTTCCGGCTGTTTGTCCTCTTCTGTCGGGAAATAGTGTGACACCCTTTCTTCCGCCATGATGTACACGGCCTCCTCACCGCTGTAAGGGTTGTTGCCGCGGATTGCCACATAGTCGATTTTCGGTCCCACGCACAGTGCCGTGTTGGACGGCAGTGTCCATGGGGTGGTGGTCCATGCGAGGAAGTACAGGTTGAGTCCTTCCGGCAGGGCGAAGAGACCCTGTTCGCCGGTCATCATGAACTGTGCGGTCACGGACGTGTCCTTCTCGTCGCGGTAGCATCCCGGCTGGTTCAGCTCATGGCTTGACAGTCCAGTTCCGGCGGCCGGAGAGTAGGGCTGTATGGTGTAGCCCTTGTAGAGCAGACCCTTGTCGTACAGTCTCTTCAACAAGTACCAGAGGGTCTCGATGTATTTGTTGTCGTATGTTATGTAAGGGTGTTCGAGGTCAACCCAATAGCCCATCTTGTCCGTGAGTTCAGTCCACTCGCTGGTGTACATCATCACATTCTCCCTACAGGCCTTGTTGTACTCGTCCACACTGATTTTCTTTCCTATGTCTTCCTTGGTGATTCCGAGACTCTTCTCCACAGACAGTTCCACCGGCAGTCCGTGGGTGTCCCATCCTGCCTTGCGGTTCACCTGGAATCCCTTCATCGTCTTGTAGCGCAGGAATATGTCCTTTATGGTTCTTCCCATGACATGGTGTATTCCCGGATGTCCGTTGGCTGAAGGCGGTCCCTCATAGAAGATGAACGGAGGGAAGCCTTCCCTCTCGGAGATACTTTTGTGGAAGAGGTCTTCCCCGTTCCATTCTTTCAGCACTTCTTCGTTTACCTGTGACAGGTTGAGCTTGTTGCGCTCCTTGAATTCTGACATATTTATTTAATCAGTTTGATGTTTCCTAATTTCTGAGTTTTGTTGCAGTAGTGGCATTTCACGATTCCCTTGTCCTCATAGACCCGGAAGAGGGTCTTCATCGGCTCGTTGTTTGTTATGCACACCGGATTGGCGCATTTCACGATGTCGGTGAGTGTGTCGGGCAGTGTAATGTTGCGCTTCTCCACCACCTCATAGTCACGGATGACGGTCAGCCGCATGTTGGGACAGACGATGGCGAGGCGGCTCAGTTCCTCGTCGCAGAAGAACTTACCTGACACCTTTATGAGTCCCTTCCTTCCCATCTTGTTGCTTTCAAAGTTGTTTCCGATGGTCACCGGTTCAGCGCACTTCTCCAGTTCGAGCAGTCTCACGATTGTGAACAGCTTGTCGGTCGGTATATGGTCGATGACCGAGCCGTTTTGCAGGGCGGCTACGAGTAAGTCTTTATTTTTCATTTCTGATCTGGTCTAAGGTTATTCCTAATACGTCGCAAATGAGAGCCTCGCGGGCGTAAAGTCCGTTCTGCGCCTGTTGGAAATAATAGGCGTGGGGCGACTCGTCGACATCGTATTCAATCTCGTTGACACGCGGCAGCGGATGGAGTATCTTCATGTTGTCCTTGCACTTGCCCAGCATGTCGGCGCGCAGGATGTACGCGTCCTTCACCCTCTCGTATTCCATGAGGTCGGTGAAGCGTTCCTTCTGCACCCTCGTCATGTAGAGGATGTCGGCGTCGGCGATAGTTTCCTCCGTGAAGTCCTGCTGCTCCACGAACTTGATGCCTTCCTTCTTGCAGTATTCCTTGTATTCCGACGGCATCTCCAGTTCCTTAGGCGCGATGAAATGGAAAGTGGGGTTGTATGGCCGCATGGACATGAGCAGCGAGTGTACCGTCCTGCCGTACTTCAGGTCGCCCACAAGGTAAATCGTCAGGTTCTCCAGTGTCCCCTGTGTCTTGTAGATACTGTACATGTCGAGCATGGTCTGCGACGGGTGCAGGTTGCTTCCGTCCCCGGCGTTGATGATAGGCACACCGGTCACCTCACTGGCGTAGAGGGCGGCTCCCTCCAGCCTGTGGCGCATGACGATGACGTCAGCGTAGTTGCTCACCATCTTTATCGTGTCTTTCAGTGTCTCTCCCTTAGAGGAGCTTGTGGCCTTAGGGTCACTGAATCCGATGACCCTCGCTCCCAGTCTGTTGGCCGCTGTCTCAAATGAAAGTCTGGTACGTGTTGACGGCTCGAAGAACAGGGTGGCCACCACCTTGCCGTTGAGCAGGGTGCGGTTCGGCTGTCTCTCAAATTCCGAAGCCATGTCGAGAAGGTACTGTATCTTTTCCTTTGAGTAGTCCGCTATCGAAACTATACTTCTGTTTTCCATCTCTTTTGTGCGTTTTGCGCGTTGATAAAACCGTGCAAAGATAGGGAAAAATAATGAGTCGCTGATATGGGGCGGTTGATTTCTTTGGAATAGGCCGCTATTTTTGCGTGAAAAGGGCGTGTCTGTATTCTGTGGGTGCGGAAAAGAGACTGTATGCCGTAAAATAACAGCGGCTTTTGCCACTTTTGCCAGTTCTTGTGTTGTGGGTTTCCCGAATTGTTGTACCTTTGTGGGTTGGAACGGGTGCCGTGCGGTTCGCACGGTTTTCCGATCACTGTGTTCCTTTGGTGGGACAGCAGGTTGTGAAACGAAGATAAAAACAGAACGGATATGAACATTAGCTATAAGTGGCTGAAGGAATATGTCGATTTCGACATGTCTCCCGATGAAGTGTCAAAGGCTCTCACGAGCGTCGGCTTGGAAGTGGAAAGCATGGAGGAAGTGCAGTCTGTCAAAGGCGGACTGGCGGGACTTGTGGTGGCGCAGGTGCTTACCTGTGAGCCTCACCCCAACAGCGACCACATGCACGTTTGCACCGTGGACTTGGGCGGTGGCAGGACCGACCAGATTGTCTGTGGTGCGGCCAACTGCCGTCAGGGACTGAAGACCATCGCCGCCACACTCGGAACGAAACTGTACGACGGTGATAAGGAGTTTGTCATCAAGAAGTCGAAGTTGCGCGGAATCGAGTCGAACGGAATGCTCTGCGCCGAGGACGAGATCGGCATCGGGACCAGTCACGACGGTATCATCGAACTGCCTGAGGACGCTGTGACCGGAACGCCCGCGACACAGTACTACGGACTGGAGAGCGACTACGTGATCGGTATCGGAATCACTCCGAACCACTCCGACGCGTGCAGCCACTGGGGAGTCGCCCGCGACCTCTACGCCTATCTTCGTCAGAACGGTTACGAGACAAGTCTGCACCGTCCGGACGTGGAGGGTTTCAAGGTGGACTCGCGCGACCTGCCAATCGCGGTTGAGGTGGAGCGGACAGACGCCTGTCCCCGGTATGTGGCGGTGTCGGTCAAGGGGTGCGACGTGAAGGAGTCCCCCAAGTGGCTGAAGGACAAGTTGAGCGTGATAGGTCTGCGTCCGATAAACAATATCGTGGACATCACCAATTATATAATGATGGCGTACGGGCAACCGCTGCACTGCTTCGACGCGGACATGATCAAGGGCGGCAAGGTGGTTGTGAAGACCCTGCCCGAGGGAACTCCGTTCGTCACTCTCGACGGAGTGGATCATAAGTTGTCCGACCGTGACCTCGCCATCTGCAACGCCGAGGAACCGATGTGTATCGCCGGAGTGTTCGGCGGCAGGGGAAGCGGCACTTACGAGACCACTAAGGATGTCCTCTTCGAGTCGGCCTACTTCCATCCCACATGGATAAGGAAGAGCGCGCGCCGCCACGGACTCCAGACTGACGCCAGTTACCGTTTCGAGCGCGGCATCGACCCCGACGGACAGGTCTATGCGGTGAAGATGGCGGCACTGATGGCCAA
Organism: Candidatus Methanomethylophilaceae archaeon; assembly: GCA_963594655.1. Lineage (GTDB taxonomy): Bacteria > Bacteroidota > Bacteroidia > Bacteroidales > Bacteroidaceae > Colivivens. The sequence continues at coordinate 16,216 of CAVBFD010000037.1, read as the reverse complement.
GGAACTGGCTGGCGGTGAGATTGCCATGGACATCGTGGACGTGAAGGACGGAAGTCTGCCCAAGGACGCTTCGGTGGAACTGGAGTACAAGTACCTGTGCGACCTTGCCGGAAAGGTTATTCCTGCTGAGACAGTCAAGTCCATCTGTGTTGACCTCGGGATGAAAATCCTCGGGGAGAACGCTGAGTCGGTCACACTCCAAGTCCCCGCGTACAGGGTTGACGTGACCCGTCCCTGCGACATCGTGGAGGAAGTGTTGCGCGTGTACGGATATAATAATGTGGAGATACCGTCACAGCTCAAGTCGTCGCTCACTGTCAAGGGCGACCTTGACAAGTCGTACAAGTTGCAGAACCTCATCGGCGAGCAACTGGTGGGTTGCGGCTTCAATGAGATACTGAACAACTCGCTCACAAAGACATCATACTATGACGGCATGGAGACCTACAAGCCGGAGAATCTGGTGCGCCTCATCAATCCGTTGAGCGCTGACCTCGGTGTCATGCGCCAGACCCTCCTCTTCGGAGGACTGGAGTGCATCATCCATAACACCAACCGCCAGATGCCCGACCTCAGGTTCTTCGAGTACGGCAACTGCTACCGTTACGACGGGACGAGGAAGAGTGCGGAGACGGTGACCGTGAGCAACGCGCAGACATCCAAGACCGTCCTTTCCGCCTACAGCGAGGACTTCCATCTCGGACTGTGGATTACCGGTAAACGCATCAAGGGCAGTTGGGCGCACGCCGACGAGGAGTCGAGCGTCTATGAGCTGAAGGCCTACGTGCTTGCCATACTCCGCCGTGTGGGTGTCCCGTTCGGCGCGCTCGTGTTTACGGAGGAGTCCAACGACGTGTGGGCAAAATCCACCAAGATAAGCCAGAAGGGAGGAAAGACCATCGTACAGTACGGTGTGGTCAGCAGGAAGCAGACAAGCAAACTCGACATTGAGGCGCCGGTCTACTATGCCGACTTCAACTGGAACAACCTCATGAAACTGGTGAAGGGCAAGAACGTGACCTTCTACGACATACCTAAGTTCCCGGCTGTGAGCCGTGACCTCGCGCTGCTGCTCGACAGGAAGGTGGAGTTCGCCGACATTGAGGCGGCTGCCTATGGAGCTGAGAGGAAACTCCTCCGTGAGGTAAGGCTCTTCGACGTGTACGAAGGGAAGAACCTGGAGGAGGGGAAGAAGTCCTATGCGGTCAACTTCACTCTCCAGAGCGACGAGAAGACACTCAATGACAAGGCCATCGAGGCTGTCATGAACAAGATAGAACAGGCTATAGTCAAGGCTACCGGCGCAGTCGTGCGCGGCAAGTGAGCCCCTGTGCTGGAACATAAGGAATAATCAACCGAAACAGAAACTGATAACAATAAAGAATAATGGGAAGAGCGTTTGAATTTAGAAAAGCCCGCAAACTGAAGAGATGGGGCAACATGGCCAAGACATTCACCCGCCTTGGCAAACAGATAGCGATAGCAGTGGCAGAGGGTGGACCGGATCCTGACAACAACGCGCACTTGCGCGCGGTCATCGCCACATGCCGTCATGAGAACATGCCGAAGGACAATATCGACCGTGCCATAAAGAATGCGATTGGAAAGGACAAGTCCGCATGGAAGACCATGACTTACGAGGGCTACGGGCCTCACGGAGTGGCTGTGTTCGTGGACACACTGACCGACAACACCACACGTACAGTGGCTGACGTGCGCAGCGTGTTCAACAAGTTCAGTGGAACTCTCGGCACAATGGGTTCGCTCGCCTACCTCTTCGACCACTACGCCACCTTCTCGTTCAAGAAGCCGGCTGGTCTCGACATGGACGAGCTGATTCTCGACCTTATAGACAATGGGGTGAACGACGAGTACGACGAGGAGACCGACGAGGACAAGGACGAGACCATCGTCACGATTTATGGCGACCCGAAGAGCTTCGCGCAGATCCAGAAGTATCTTGAGGACAACAAATACGAGATTACATCGGCTGAGTTCACTTACGTGCCGAACGACCTGAAGGAGGTGACTGACGATCAGCGCGAGACCATCGACAAGATGGTGGAGCGTCTCGAGGAGTTCGACGACGTGCAGAACGTGTACACCAACATGAAGTAGGGTGAGGATGGCTGTTTCCAAGATCCTGACAGGACTGACACCGCTTGTCCTTCTCCCTCTGGGCCTGACGCTTCAGTCGTGTCAGGAGTCCAAGAGAGACCGTATCGAGCGTGAGGCGCGCGAGTACACCGAGAAAAGTTGTCCGCGTGCCGAATACCAGGACATCATCTATCTGGACAGTCTTGTGTGCCGCAACGACTCTCTCGACAATTACGTCTACTACTACTCGGTGAAGGCGGATTCTGCGATGGTCGAACAGATGAGGTCGGGCTACGACGCTGCGCGCGAACTCCTGCTCAAAGGCGTGCGCAACTCCATCGATTTGCGTCACATCAAGGAGGAACGGCTCAACATTGTCTACGCCTACTACGACGCGCGCACTCACGAACTGATTCAGAAATACGTGTTTACGCCTAATGACTACGAGTGAGACGGTTAATGCGTCCAGTTGCTTTCTCCACTTGACAATTCCGCTGTGTGCGGACACGGAAAAGATTGTTTTCAAAAGGTTTTCATACATAAACGTTCCGCAATGTGAAATAAGCCCTACCTTTGCAGCGTGACAGTAGTCATAAGGTTTAGAATATTAATTTTAAGGGAAAGGCAAGAATTATGTTGCAGGAAAAAGCAGGAAACATTGCAGGTCTTATATGGAATGCATTGTCAGAGAACAACGGACAGACTTTCAAGCAGATAAAGAAGTCCACCAAATTGGCTGAGAAGGATTTCAACCTCGGAGTAGGTTGGTTGCTTCGTGAGGACAAGCTTGCTGTGTCTGAGTCAGGCGACGAGAAAGACCCATTCGTTTATTCATTGAAATAATAACGCTTATAAGAGGGCAGAGGAAGAAAAGAGATGCCGCGTATCTGGTACGCGGCATCTCTTTGTTTGTAGCATAGTACGGTTCTCACTTCAGCCATAGCTTGAAGTCAGAGAAGCTGACCCATGCGTTGTTGGCTGAGTAGGTTGTCTGGAACAGTCCCACCTGCAACGGTCTGTCACCGTAGTGGCGTATGTCCACCGGACTCGCCGGCATCTCAGTCCATGTCTTGCCGTCCTTGGATGTGCGGGCATAGATAAGGTCACCCACACGCTGTATCTGCAAGTACGGGTCGTAGTTCCATCCCATGCGGTTCTGGTACTGCGGCCGTCCTCTGCGACCCACCACGGTCAGCATGTTGCCGCAGTCGTAGTTGGGGAACACACCGAGCTGCACAATCTCCTGTGACCCGTCCTTCGGCAGGATTGCCATCAGTCCGCCCTCGTTGTATCCGGGAGTGTTCCTGCGTTCTGCGCCGGTCATGCCGTGTACCTTCGCCTGTAGGATAAAGTCGCCCTTCACTTCCTTGTACATCATCGCTCCGTTGTGCGACGGGTCTTGGTCGAAGTTGGTGTCCGACGAGGTGAGTGTGAGTACTCCGTTCTCCGCCTTGTATGTCACCTTGTCGTTGGTCTGGTACTTGCCGTCCCATGCCTTCAGTGTCTTGAAGTCATCGGTGAACAGTGTATAGTCGTTGCCGCTGACAGTGATGTCACTTGTCAGGGTACTGCTTGTGCCGTCGGAATTGCTGATGGTGACCTTGCATGTCTGGTTCTTCTTTCCGTCGGTGCTGATGATGACTGATGAGTTGCCGGCAGCCTTACTCATCACGGTCTGCCCCTTCTTGTCACTTGTAACCCCGAACGAGTACTTGAGTTGTCCTGAATTGACGACATTCCCCTCGTTGTCGGTAACAGACAACCGTACGAGCGACGGAGCTATCACCTCCGCACTTATCTTCAGGTTGGCGGTGTCGAACACCGTCTTGTCCTGTGTGTCGGACTTGGCGCGGAAGTCCGCCTTCACCTCCTCAGCCGACAGACCACGGTCGTAGAGTTTCAGTGAGTGGAGGTAACCGCTGAAGCCGTTTGACCCGTAAGGAGTCATACCGACGGTGATGGGTCCCTCTGGAGTGAGCATGATGAAGTTGTTCTTTTCGCCCACCAGTTCCCCATTGAGGTAATAGCGTTCCATCCATCCGTCGTAGGTGACGGTCCAGTGCTGCCACTGGCCTTCCCCTGCGGTCGTCTGTTCCGGGAAACCCGCGCTCTCGAACGATCCGGAGTGGTCCACCAGTCCGGTTGTCCTGTCACGTCCCTGGTTGAATATCAGACTTGTGAGGTCACCCGACTGCGGTGTGACACAGGCGATGCACTCCACTGCGTCTACCGACGGATTGAGTACCCATGCGGAGACGGTGAACGCCGAGTTGTACGTGAAGTTCTTGGGACAGTCGAAGGTGCTGGTGAGTGAGTTGTTGCCGTCGAAGTAGAAGGCGTACTTGCTGTCCACCACCTCAACCAGCACTCCCTGGTCACTCTTGAAGGCGGCTCCGGCGCGGTTCTTCACCTCCTTGGTCATGATGGCCTTGCCCTGTGCATAGTCGTCCGCATTGATGTCCACCACCAGTCCGCCGTCGTACTTCACCCGGTCCTCCGGGTTCACGTCCTTCTTGTGGAGGTCGGGATACCCCTTGTTCACTGCCTCATAGTCCATGTTCTCGATGACAGGCAGGAGGGCGGACGGGTCGTGCTTCTTGGTGGCGTTGTACACCATCACGTTCCACAGCGCGCCGAAGTGTCCGTTCTTCTGGGTGTCGGTTATGGTCACCTTCACGTAACGCGCCTTCACGCCTTTCTTCTCTATCAAAGGTGACCCGGCGTCAGTGTTGCCGGTCTTGTCGGCGTACATCTCCCATGTCTTTCCGTCACTGGATGTCTCTATCTTGTACTGGTAGAAGAAGGTGGCGTACTCGAACTGCAGCCACACCTGGTTGAACTCAGTCTCCTTGCCAAGGTCGATCTGCAGCCACGACTCGCCCTGGTTGTTTGCCGGTCTCCACAGTGTGCCGTTGTTGTCGTCCACTGCATACTCCGCCTTGAAGTCGTCGCCCAGCACCGACGATGCCGTCACTTTTGCCCGGTAAGCAAGGTTTGTGAAGTTGTACTTCTTCGCTTTCTTCGCCAGTGAGGAAGGCAGCACACCGCTGTGGGTCGGCACAATCGCCTTGATGTCACCGTTCTCGTCGAACTCCAGCTTGTCGATGCACAGCTGGCGGTTGAACCCGTGGATGGAGTGCGGGTTGTTGTGGCGGTGGTATACGATGTAATAGTCGTCACCGTCCACAAGGATAGAGTGGTGTCCCGGTCCGTGTACCGTACCGTCGGTGTTGGTTTTCAGTATACAACCCTTGTAGGTGTAAGGGCCGGTAGGTCCTGTGGTGCTGGTGGAGTACTGCACACGGTAGGTGTCGTCGTGGCAGCTGCCGGCCGAATAGGTGAAGTAATACACTCCGTTTCTCTTGAAGAGGAACGGAGCCTCGAAGAAGTCCTTCAGCTCGTGGCTTGAGATGAGTCCCTTGTCGGTGAACGACTTGCCGTCAGCCGCCAGTTTCGCCCAGCCGCAACCCGAGTCGTCGTAGAACCCCCATGTACCCACGAACATGTACTGGCTGCCATCGTCGTCGGTGAACACCTGCGGGTCGAGCGTTATGGCGCGGGGATGACAGAAGCGGTCGTACATCAGTACCTCGTCCGCCCGTCCCAGCATGTTGGTCCACGGGCCTACGGGGGTGTCGCTCTCACCCACATACACCTGACAGGGCGTGCAGTAGTAGTAGCGGTACTTCCCTTCCTTTGTCTGTATCACGTCCGGGGCCCACACGACAGTTGTCGTAGGCCAGTTCATCACCTGGTTTCTCCAATGCACGAAGTCCTTCGACATCCACACCTGGGCCGGTCCGTAGCCGTTGCCCGTACCGTCAGTGGTGGCATAGATATAGAACGTGTCCCCGAACTTGCGGACGGTAGGGTCGGCGAAGTAGCCGGGGATGAACGGATTTCCCGCTCCGGGAGTGTTCCACTCTACCGGAGTCTGCACCTGCGCACCTGCGGTGAGCGATGTGGCTAAAAATAGTGACGTTAGTAGTTTATTGTCCATAAAGCATAAATATGTATTGTGGTTTGTCTTGGCTATATGCCGATTAGACTGCAAAGGTAATAAATTTGTGTGATACGGTAGGGGAGCGTCCCCCTAAAAAAGATTTGTTCCGTCTCTTTTTTTTATGGGAAAGTCATTGCACAGTAGTTTTTGTTTCCTATCTTTGCAGCGTGAAAAGGGCGGCGTCCTTTTCACATGTGAGATACAAATCTATTTATGTGTAATTCTAATAAGTATAACATTATGGCAACAAAGTATTCAGGAACACAGACTGAGAAAAATCTGGAGGCGGCCTTCGCAGGAGAGAGCCAGGCGCGCAACAAGTACACTTACTTCGCGTCGAAGGCGAAGAAAGAGGGATTCGAGCAGATTGCGGAGATATTCATGAAGACCGCTGACAACGAGAAGGAACACGCCAAGATGTGGTTCAAGGAACTCAACGGTATCGGTAACACGTCACAGAACCTTGAGGCTGCGGCGGCCGGCGAGAACTACGAGTGGACCGACATGTACGAGGGCTTCGCCAAGACAGCCGAGGCTGAGGGCTTCGCCGACCTGGCGCGCAAGTTCCGTCTGGTGGCAGCCATCGAGAAGCGTCACGAGGAGCGTTACCGCGCCCTGCTCAAGAACATCGAGATGCAGGAGGTGTTCGCCAAGAGTGAGGTTAAGGTATGGGAATGTCGCAACTGCGGACATATTGTGGTAGGCGAGAAGGCTCCGGACGTATGTCCAGTATGCGCTCATCCGCAGGCTTACTTCGAGGTTCACGTGGACAACTTTTAAAAACGGATTCTATTGTTCAACACCAAAACAGCCGGTTATTATGACAAAGACAAATGAAATCTACAAGTGCGGGATTTGCGGCAACATCATCGAGGTGGTGGGCGAAGCGGAAGGGACACTCGTGTGTTGCGGACAGCCCATGCGACTGATGAGGGAGAATGACACAGACGGCGCGAAGGAAAAGCATGTGCCTGTTGTCACAAAGACTGCCAGCGGCTACCGTGTGGAGGTAGGGGAGGTGGAGCATCCGATGACCGACGCCCATTACATCCAGTGGATTGAACTCGTCACTCCAGACGCGGTATACCGCAAACGGCTCACTCCTTCTGACCGTCCGGTGGCGGAGTTCACTACGGATGCGGAAGAGGTGTACGCCCGTGAGTACTGCAACCTCCATGGTCTGTGGAGAAGCAAGTGAACCAGACTGTAAGTGAAACGAAACTGAAAAAGGCTGCCGGAACAATTCCGGCAGCCTTTTTCAGTATATGCCCGTCAGGGTGCATGGGCGAACCTTATTTCGCCGTGTAGAAGTCGGTGATGCCGATGATGGCGCGCGTGCATACAGGACAGAAGTCCTCCACCTCGTTCACGTTCATGCGGCACAGTTCCGCAGGGCGGTATACCCCTTTGGTCTGGTAGCCTCCTCCTTCGTACACTCCCACCTTCTTGGTCTTGGCGTTGAGGTCTTCCTGCTGTCCCGCCTTTTCGGCGTTCTTGGGACGTGTACTTTTACCGCCCTTGTCGTTGACTGTGGTAGGTATGGGTGTGCCTTTGGGAATCATGTCCGCCCATTTCTTGCTGAAGTCGTGGAGGGTGGTTATGTTGGGTTCCCATGGCTCGGTGTCCGCCGGATACCACTCCACATAATTGTCGTTGTAGGCATACTCGTCGGCAAGTCCCGCATAAGAGTGGCCGAACTCATGCACAAGCACCTGCTTGAATGTGGGGTGGTCGCTTGAACTGCACATCCATTGGTTGTAGATGCCTCCGCCACCGTAGCGCGGTGTGTTGATAAGCACTATCACATGCTCGAACGGCACTCCACTGAGGATGTCGTAGAGCTTGTGTACCTTGGAAGTGGTGAGGTAGCGGTCACTGTAGAAGGTGTCGTAGTGAGACCTGAGTGCGGTGTTGTGCCATACCCCCTTGCCCGGTTCCGACGGACCGCTCTCGGCGGACTCGCTTGCCACTGCCACCACGTTGAACCTACTCTTGAGTGACTTGAACGGCTCGTGGCTGAACAGAGCGTCGGCAGCCCGCTGGCAGTCACCGTAGAACTTGTCCATCTGGTCCTTGGTGTATCCCTCTGCCACGATGGCGAGGTCCACGCAGTCGCTTATGTCACCGCTCTTCACTATATATTTATAAGGTATGCCGTTCTCCCCGATGGGACGGATCAGTATGTCCGTCGGGTCCACATGGTGGGTCATCTTCGATGTCACCTTGTTGTGGTTGTCCGTCAGTGTCACCTGCACGTCAACCGGCCTTTTGGGGAACGGAATGTTGTAGCTCGCCTCAAAGCCGCGCGTCATCTTCGTGGCCTCCACCTCGTTCTGCCATTCCTGGAAGAGGGTGGAGAACGTGTGTACGTATATCAGCCTGTGGGTCTCGCTGTCGAACACGTTTATCTGTCCGTTTCCGCGCAGGTAGGTCTCAGCCAGTCTGTCGCGCCGTCCCGCCCATTGTGGTTGCTTGTAGAGTTGTTCCATCTGGATGTACTGGTTGGCGCTGTCCCCACCCATGATGTAGTCGATACGCAGTGTGTTGTCCTCGAAGTAGTCTTCGAACTTCTGTGCCTTAGTGCCTGTCGCCACAATCAGTGCGGCGGCTGCGATTAGTAGTCTCTTCATTGTCGTATATTTTTTTTGTTGTCATTGATTCAGATAACCCTCGAGTGCCTCTCCGGTGTAGCTCTCCTTGCACCGCGCCACCTCCTCGGGTGTGCCTTCGCACACGATGTGTCCTCCTGCCTCGCCCCCTTCAGGCCCGAGGTCGATGATATGGTCCGCGCTCTTGATGATTTCCATGTTATGCTCTATTATCAGCAGCGAGTGCCCCCTGCTTATCAGTGCCTGGAAGGCGTCGAGCAGTTTGGCTATGTCGTGGAAGTGCAGTCCAGTGGTCGGCTCGTCGAAGATGAACATCGTGGGGCATGTCTTCTCCTGGGACAGGTAATATGCCAGTTTCACCCTTTGGTTCTCTCCGCCGGAGAGGGTGGACGAGGTCTGTCCGAGTTTGATGTATCCGAGTCCCACGTCCTGGAGCGGCTTCAGTTTCCCCGCTATCTTTCCCTGGCCGTGCGCGTTGAAGAACTCGATGGCCATGTTGACCGTCATGTCGAGAATGTCCGATATACTCTTGTCGTGGAACTTCACCTCCAGAATCTCTTTCTTGAACCGCTTGCCGTGGCACGACTCACATTCAAGCACGAGGTCGTTCATGAACTGCATCTCGACGGTGACCGTACCCTCGCCCTTGCACTCCTCGCACCTGCCGCCTTCGGCGTTGAAGGAGAAGTACTGTGGGGTGTAGCCCATCTGCTTCGACAGTTGCTGTGCCGCCATCAGCTTGCGTATGTCGTCGTATGCCCCGAGGTAGGTCACGGGGTTACTGCGTGTGGACGTGCCGATGGGGTTTTGGTCCACGAACTCTATCGCCTGTATCCTGTCGGTGTCGCCCTCCAGTCCGAGACACTGTCCCGGGCGGTCGCACACCTTGTCCAACTTGCGCATCATGGCACGGTAGAAGATGTCCCTCACCAGGGTTGACTTGCCGCTGCCGCTCACTCCAGTGACCACTGTCATCACGTTGAGCGGTATCTTCACGTCGATGCCCTTGAGGTTGTTCTCCCGGGCGCACCTTACGAGTATGTAGTTGTTCCACGCCCGTCTGCTGTCCGGCACGTCGATGGTCTCACGGTGCGTGAGGAAGTCGAGGGTGTGGCTTTCCGTCTTCGTCCGCGGGCTGTCGTCTGTAACACCGTCTCCGGCATCATGCGCGCCTTGCCACACCACGTTGCCTCCCAACCGTCCCGCGTCGGGACCGATGTCGATGATATGGTCCGCCGCGCGAATGATTTCCTCGTCGTGTTCCACCACCACCACCGTGTTGCCGATGTCCCTCAGTTCCTTCAGCACCTTTATCAGTCGCTGGGTGTCCCTGCTGTGGAGTCCGATACTTGGCTCGTCGAGGATGTAGAGGCTGCCCACCAGACTGCTTCCGAGGCTGGTGGCGAGGTTGATCCGCTGGCTCTCTCCACCCGAGAGCGTGTTGCTCAGACGGTTGAGGGTGAGGTAGGACAGTCCCACGTCGACGAGGAACTGCAACCGGTTGCGTATCTCGGTCAGTAGCCGCCGCGCTATGGCGTGGTCGTGGTCGGACAACCGCAGGTTGTCGAAGAACACAAGCAGTTCACTTACCGGCATCTCCACCAGTTGGGTTATGCTCATGCCGCCAATCTTGACATAGTTGGCCTCTTTCTTCAACCGAGTGCCGTGGCACAGCGGACAGGTGGTCTTCCCCCTGTAGCGCGCCAGCATCACACGGTACTGTATCTTATACTGGTTTTCCCTCAGCATGTCGAAGAAACGGTCGATGCACGTCTGGTGGTCATCAGTCCTGTTTCCGTTAGCGTCCGTGTCACCGTGCCAGAGGTAGTTCTTCTGCTCCTGGGTCAACCTGTAGTAAGGCTCGAAGATGGGGAAGTTGCGTGCGGCTGCCTGTCTGCAGAAATCGTGCTTCCATGCGCTCATCTTCGTGCCGCGCCAACAGAACACGGCATCGTCGTACACGCTCAGTTCCTGGTTGGGTATGACCAGTTGCTCGTCGATGCCCATAATCTTGCCGAACCCCTCACATTCGGGACACGCCCCAACGGGGGAGTTGAAGGAGAAGAGATGTTCTGTGGGTTCGGTGAATTTCATGCCGTCCGCCTCAAACGCCAGTGAGAACGTGTGGACGGTGTACTTTGCTACCGTCTGGTTTCCGTCCTGTCCCTGAGCGTTGATGAAGAACTTCAGTACGCACTGTCCCTCACCCTCGTAGAGGGCGGTCTCGCAGGAGTCGATGAGGTGGCTTATGTTGTTGCGCTCGTCGCGCGCGGTCATACGGGCGATGACTATGTATGTCTTGCCGTCAATCACGTCAGTGATCGACAGTCCCTGTTTGGCGTATTCGGCCAGTTGGTCCGACTCCGACCGTCCTTTCCTGCATATGAGAGGGCAAAGCACCATGAAGCGGGTGCCTTCGGGGTAGGACTTCATGCATGCCACCACATCCTCCGGCGTGTGCTTCTTCACCTCCTGTCCGCTGATAGGGGAGAAGGTGTGGCCCACACGGGCGTAGAGCATACGCAGGTAGTCGTATATCTCGGTAGACGTGCCTACTGTGCTTCTGGGGTTGCGGCTGATGACCTTCTGCTCTATGGCGATGGCAGGGGGTATCCCCTCGATGAGGTCGCACTCAGGTTTCGCCATCCTGCCCATGAACTGCCGCGCGTAGGTGCTGAGACTTTCCACATAACGGCGCTGCCCCTCGGCGTACAGGGTGTCGAAGGCAAGCGACGACTTGCCCGACCCGCTGACACCGGTTATCACCACGAACTTGTTCCTCGGAATGTCCACACTGACATTCTTCAGGTTGTTCACCCTCGCCCCACGTATTCTGATGCAGTCGTCCATCTGTCCGCCGGTCTTAGATGCCACTGAGGAACCGTTCCATCTGGAGTTGCACTTCCTTTGCCTTCTCCGCAGCCACCTCGGCGAAGCGTTCAGTGGAGTCGGCGTATATGATGGCGCGTGAGGAGTTGACGATGAGTCCGCAGTCCTTGTTCATGCCGTACTTGCACACCTCCTCCAGGCTGCCTCCCTGCGCTCCCACACCGGGAACGAGCAGGAAGTGGTCGGGCGCGACCTTACGGATGTCCTCGAACATCTTGCCTTGTGTCGCTCCGACTACATACATCATCTGGCTTGCGTCAGCCCACTCCTGACTCTTGCGGATGACCTTCTCGAACAGTCTCTCGCCACCGTCAGTCTGTGAGAACTGGAAGTCCCGGCTGCCTTTGTTGCTGGTCAGGGCGAGCAGTATGACCCACTTGTCCTGATAGCCGAGGAAGGGAGTGACACTGTCCTCACCCATGTAGGGGGCTACGGTCACCGCGTCCACGTCCATCTCCTCGAAGAAACAGCGGGCGTACATCTTCGACGTGTTGCCAATGTCACCGCGCTTGGCGTCGGCTATGACAAGGTGGTTGGGGTAGTTTTCTTTCAGGTACTTCACCGTGCGTTCCAGACTTCTCCATCCGTTGATTCCCTCACACTCGTAGAATGCGATGTTGGGCTTGTAGGCAACGCAATAGGGAGCCGTGGCGTCGATGATTGACTTGTTGAACTCGAATACCGGGTCTTCCGTATTATTAATAAGGTGTTGCGGAATCTTTTTGATGTCGGTGTCAAGTCCCACACAAAGGAAGGTCTTCTTGTCCTTTATCTGCTTTATCAGTTCTTGTCTGTTCATGTTTACTTATCGGTTTGTCGCTGCAAAATTACGAAAAAACTTTGACGTGGTGTGGGTGGCGCGAAAAAAAAGGCTGCATATCTCGCGACACGCGGCCTTCATACTAACCTTAAAATAAATCTAATACCATGAAAAACACGATGCAAAGATAGTGATTTGTTCTGAATATGCAATACTTGCGGTAACTTTTTTGTGAATTTACCTGAAATTGCGGTGGAGAAACGTCTCTTTCTTGACTGAAGGCAAGAATACCGGGTTTAATGGAAAATAATTGTTTAATTGTATTTCCCGGTTTTGGAAAACTATCTACCTTTGCAGCGGATTTAGAAAACCAAAGGTAAAATGATTAAGATTGCGACATACAACAACATTTCTCTGAATAATAATCAGCAGAATCAGCAGAACCCGAATAATAATCAGGTTCTCAATTGTTCGTTGTATGAATCTACCAGTCGGATGAATATATAAGTAAGACGGACATTGATTGATAAATATAAGGAAGGCTGGTTCTTAGGAATCAGCCTTCTCTGTTTTTAGGAACATAACACACACAACACAAACACAAATTATTTTATTATCAACAACACAAACACAAAGTAAAACTATGAAGACAAGACTATTTGAGACAGTAGCGTGTGCGGCCGCACTTATGTCAGCGGCGACAGTAGCTGAAGCACAAGACAAGGTGGAGGTTTCAGCAGGTGCGGACTTGGTAAGCTCCTACATCTGGAGAGGACAAGACTTGGGCGGTGCTGCCATCCAACCCTCACTGGGAGTCAGCTACAAGGGACTGAGCCTTACGGCGTGGGGTTCTTACGGACTGACAGACCATAAGGACACCAAGGAATTCGACTTGACCCTCGGTTATACCACAGGCGGTTTTTCAGTCGGAGTGACCGACTACTTCTGTATCGCTCCGGGTACTGACTATGCCGACTTGAAGTATTTCATGTATGAGTCACACAAGACATCGCATGTTTTCGAGGCGTTCGTGGGTTACGACTTCGGTCTGGTATCAGTACTGTGGAACACCAACTTCGCCGGAGCCGACGGACTGAGTGGCGACGACAGGGCCTACTCCTCTTATTTCGAGGCATCCGCACCGTTCACCCTTGGTGGTGTGGACATGAGTTTCACTGCGGGCTTAGTGCCTTGGGAGACCACTTCCTATGCTGACGCATCAGGTTTCGCTGTTACAAACCTTACTTTAAAAGGATCCAAGTCAATCAAAATCTCTCCTACTTATTCACTGCCTCTTTTCGCCTCAATAACAGCCAACCCAAGTGCATCCAAAGTATATCTGACCGCAGGTATCTCCTTCTGAGTAGCCTGACAGGACAACTATAGACCAGTAGGACACAAATAAACACATTATCTATAAACACAAATCAAGACACAATGAAAAAGATTGAAGCAATTATCCGTAAGACGAAGTTCGAAGAGGTTAAGGAAGCGTTGCTTGCCGCCGACATCAACTGGTTCTCTTACTCAGAGGTACACGCCGTAGGGCATGACCGTGAAGACAGAATCTATCGTGGAGTCATGTACAGCACTGAGATCATCGCGCGCATCGAAATCAAGATTGTCTGCCGTGACCAGTTCGTACAGCCTGCCATCGACGCAATCATGAGTACGGCCCACACAGGTGATGTGGGAGACGGACGTATATTCGTAAGCAAAGTGGAGGACACTTACTCCATCCGTACAGGCGAACATGGCGACACGGTCCTCGCTGACAGGAAATAAGTCCGCCGGCAAACACTTATTACAACAAATCACAAACACACAACACAAATCATGTTCCGCAGAGTGCCTTCCTTCAGTGAAAGGCATAGGGAACTCTAAAAATCAAATTTATGGAAGATATAGTAATCAGCGGTCTTGATACCGCGTGGGTATTGATAGCAGCGATGCTGGTGTTCTTCATGCAACCGGGTTTCGCCCTTGTTGAGGCAGGTTTCACCCGTTCAAAGAACACAGCCAACATCTTGATGAAAAACTTTGTGGACTACATTGTAGGTACAGTGCTTTTCTGGTTCATCGGTTTCGGTCTCATGCACGGAGCGGGCAACGGCTTCATCGGTGAGCTTCACATCTTTGACTTCTCTTTCTATCCTGACACAAACATCCCTAAGGCTTGTACCCTGATGTTCCAGACTGTGTTCTGCGCCACAGCGGCAACCATCGTGTCAGGTGCTATGGCAGAGCGTACCAAGTTCTCTATGTACGTGATATTCTCAGTAGTGGTGTCAGTACTCATTTACCCGATTGAAGGTCACTGGATCTGGGGTGGAGGCTGGTTGAGCGAACTCGGTTTCCATGACTTCGCAGGTTCTACAGTGGTTCACGCTTGTGGTGGTTTCATCGGTCTCGCTGGAGCTATGGTTCTCGGTCCCCGTATCGGCAAGTACACCAAGAGCGGCAAGTCAGTGGCAATCCCCGGACACAACCTCACATACGGAGTACTCGGTGTGTTCATCCTCTGGTTCGGCTGGTTCGGATTCAACCCGGGTTCACAACTTGGTGCTGAGGGTGTGGAGAACGCACGTGCCATCTCTCACGTTATGTGTACAACCAACATGGCGGCAGCCACAGCAGGTATTTCCGCAATGTTCCTCACTTGGTTCGTCTACGGCAAACCGTCCCTCTCACTCATCTGTAACGGTATTCTCGCAGGACTTGTAGGTATCACAGCAGGTTGCGACGTGGTGTCATTGGGCGGAAGCGCAATCATCGGTCTCATCTGTGGAGCGGCTATGGTAGGTGCTGTGGCACTGTTCGAGAAGGTTCTGAAGATTGACGACCCGGTTGGCGCTGTTTCAGTACACGGTGTGTGCGGTGTCCTTGGTACAATCCTCACTGGTATGTTCGCTGTTGACGGTGGTCTGTTCTACGGTGGTGGCTGGAGCTTCTTCGGTGTTGAGGTTCTCGGAGTGGCATGTGTATGCGCATGGGCTTTCGGACTCGGTTACCTGCTCTTCTGGACACTTGACAAGATCTTCGGTATCAGAGTATCAGCTCGTGTTGAGGAAGAAGGTCTCGACATCTACGAGCATGGAGAGACAGCGTACAACAGCTGATAGACACTTGAACTCATAATTTTATTTATATACAGAGTCTATATATAACATTTTGTTGTAAGGTGGCACAGGTCGTGAGATTAGTGCCACCGTTTTTTTTTGCGTTACTATACCCCCATTGCCGTTACATTATTCCGAATGTCTTAATAGATTAACATCGATTTTGTTAATACTGGTGCTTGCTGGCCTTTCCTGTAAAATCCCCACATATCTGCGATTTGTTTACATTTTGATTTTTCGACGAAAAAGGGTCTCGAGTGGTAGTGTCATTTCACTCGAGTGAATTGATCGATTCACTCGAGTGTTTTGATCAATTCACTCGAGTGAAAAAACGAGGTTTCTCGAAGGGGCTTGTAGGTATCTGTAGGGGGTCTTGGTATATTTTGTCAAAAAGTCAGCAGTATAGAGCCGTTTCGTTCATTTTCACACAAGGGGATTTTAGCTTTTGGGATGATTTAGCTTGTTGATTCCCGAATTTCAGGTACAAGGAAATCAGGTTCTTCCGCTTTTCGAGTTGGTTAGACAGTGGGATGTCAACTACTAAGCAGCTCTTAGTTATGAGTATCAGTGTCCCTGTCAGGACATGTGCGCCCCGAAGGGGCAGACTGCACCGAGCATCGGGGCATGCGAAGCGACACCCTGGGTATGTATGTGGTGTGTAATAACGCTCTGTAAGAGCAAAATCATAATTCATTCATAACGTGTGTTTTAACGCTTTTGCCCTTACAGGGCGCACGTC
>CAVBFD010000036.1:0-26157 GCA_963594655.1 Candidatus Methanomethylophilaceae archaeon | reverse complement strand
CTCGCCTCGATGGACATGGAGGAACGCTACCGTCTCATCATCAGCACCATCTTCAACGCCATTGGACTGAAGGTGGAAGTGGAGAAGATGATTTCGACCGGCAGGATAGACATGACAGTGCAGACCTCCCGGTACATCTATGTCATCGAACTCAAACTGAGGACGGGCGGAGGCAAGGACGCCGCTGTCGGACAAATCCTCGACCGCCGGTACATGGAGCCGTTCAAGGCGGACAAGCGACAGGTCATCGGTCTGGGCATCGAACTCGACGAAGAGGGCAAGGGACTCCTGGGTTGGCAAAGGGTGGAATAGACAGGCGTGTCAGCCTGTTCCAAATTTCCGCTTCATCTTCTGGATTGCCATGATCATGCGGCTGAGCCACCATATGTAGGACGGGTTGCCTGTCAGGCACAACAGACGGAAAGCCCGGTGGCGGAACGAGGCGCGTGTGCCGCGGCGGACATGCGGATAGAAGTACTCCGAGAATTTCATTATCAGTAGGTCCCGCTCCTGTCTGTCCTCACCCTCCGGATAATAGAACAGTCCCTCTATCGCCCAATCGACATCCTCCACCGCCTCCTCGTCGAGAATCGCCTTTCTCTCGTCCGGGTCTACCTCCTGCGTAAGACGCGACATGTTGGCGTAGAGCTTTACCGCACCGTAAAGCATGTTGCTCGTGGCGTATGTCTTGTCCGCAGCCGGCATCATGTAATGATAGGCGGCATACGAAAGTGTCCTCACCTTATTTATATACATCGCATAACGCATGATGAAATCAGTGTCCTCCCCCCTTGTCATCCTCAAGTCGAACTGCAACGAGTGTTCCCTGATGACTGACGAAAGGAACAGGGCGTTCCAACAAGACCCGAAAAGGCGGGTGCTGCGGGCGATACCGGCTGCGTCAACACTCGTGTGGTCCTCTATCCCCAGAGAATACACACCCCCACCGTCTGCGGACCGGGAGTCCGCCGTACCGGTAAAGGGGTGCATGTGAATGTCCTGAATGTACAGTTCCGATCCGTCCAACCCGTCGATGAAAGCCTGAAGGAAACCAGAGTCCACCCAGTCGTCCGCGTCGACGAACGCCACATACTCGCCACGCGACAGGCTCAGTCCGTGGTTGCGTGCAGCGCACACTCCGCTTGGTTCCTGACTTACTACCCTCAACCTACTGTCATGAGAAGCGTACGACTCACATACAGCCATACTGCCGTCGGTACTGCCGTCGTCAACAAGCAACAGTTCAAAGTCGGTGTAAGTCTGCGCCTGTATGCTGCCGATACACCTGCCGAGCGTTGATTCCGCATTACGGAACGGAGTGATGATGGAAATCATAGGAAATAGCTTGCGAGCATGTACTTGGTATAGTCGTTTCTTCTCACGGCCTTATCGAGTTCCATCAACGCCTTGCCTTCCCTGTCTGTGCGACTGACCGGCGACACGTCCGGGAAATACCGTGAAACCAAACAGCACATGGCGGCAAAGTAAGCGCGCGAAGTGTCCGTGTCGAGGGAGTTCATGCGCTGGCCCGACAGTTTCATGCCATGAAGGACACTCGTGTAAAGCCGCGCGTCGAACGGTATACCGAGAGTCTCAGCGTCGCGCAACAACCGCCGGACCACCCAGTAAGCGTCCAGAGAGGCATAGTTGTGGCGTTCGTTCGAGGTGAAGTTTCCCTCGTGCATCCTATACATATATACGGTGTTCTCAACGGTAGACATCCTGCGAGCCAACGGACAGAGGATGAGACTCATTATCGTGTCCTCATAACGGTAGCCCTCGGGAAACCCCACCCTTTCGAGCAGTGAAGCCTTTATGAGTTTCCCACATGCGAATCCCGAGATGTCGTCCGCCTCGTCACAGTCCGTGTGGATCACCGCCACACCCCCGTCCATACGACTTATGCACCCCTCCACGATGTCGGAGTTGCACTCGTAGGCCTTCTCCAGCAACGACTCCACAGCGTCGGGAGGCAAGGTGTCGTCAGCGTCGACAAACATAACATAACGCGCGTCAATATGTTGCAGGGCCTTGTTGCGGGCAGCCGAAACGCCCCTGTTCTCCTGTCTCACTACCGTTATCCTCTCCTCCGCGCCGAACCGCCGGAGTATTGCCGCAGTACCGTCCGTACTGCCGTCGTCCACCACCGCCACACGGAACGCGTAGTCCGTCTGCTGCCGGATCAGAGAGATGACACAGTCCTCAACATACTTCCCTGCATTGTATGCAGGTACGACAACGAGAAGGTCGTACTTAGGTTGAGGCTCCACACGGTTGACTGTCAGACAACTGCGGCCTCCGTCAGCATGACGCGCCGCCATCAGTTCCTCAGCCGCCTCCAAATCCATCCTCACACGCCTGTGGGAGAGACAGTCGTTCAGAAACCAGAAGACAGCCCTGCACATGTGTGTCCCGCGTCCCACAGCCAGTAAAGTGTCGAGGATTCTCATAGTCTCACGAACCTCCTTTGTCTTGCGTCCCACCCCATCCGTATCTCAGGACGCACATAAGGTAAGACCGACTCACGGAAACCATGGTCGGCACTGTTGGACGATGTGTATGAGAGAGTGATACTTGTGCCGTTGAAGTCAGCCCGCACAAGTGGCAATCCCGCCTTGTTGACGATATTGGCATAGCCGGTCGAGTCCACGCTGTCGGCCTGGACTATGAAATCCTCCGTCCTGGGCAGGGTTATCATGCGGATCGCATCCAGCGGTCGCCACGCCGAGTCATAAAAACGCAGCACACTGTCCCAACCCCTCACGTCGGAAGAATGGATAAGACAGATGACAAAGCCGTCTGTCTGACCGTTTGGCACGGACTCCACAGGCAACTTACAAATCTGTACCTCAGTCATCAGGGACAGTTGGATTTTAGCGAGACTGTCGGTAAGAACCGTGAGACGTGTCTTGCCGTCCAGAGCGTTGTTCACCGTGTTGGTCAAGTTGTTTTCAATGAAATCGATACAGTCAAGCCTGTCGTTTCTCGTGAGAGTGGGCAAGATGGAGTCGGGCAAGTCGGAGAATATCTCCTTCATCGTCTGCGCCCTGCCGGACAGTGCCGTCAACGCAAGTACTGTCAATACAAGAACTTTTGTCATTTCCCGTTGGTTTAAATCAGATACAAATGTACGAAAAAAACTCTTCAAACAACAGTCGGGAGCATAAAGTTTTCGTAACTTTGCAGCCAATTTTACTGAGAGCATGAATAAGGAGATACTTCGTTTGGCAATCCCAAGCATTTTCGCGAACATCACGGTGCCGCTGGTAGGTATCGTGGACGTGGCGATAGCCGGACACATATCGGACGCGGCTGCCATCGGCGGAATCGCCATCGGCAGTATGCTGTTCGACCTGCTTTACTGGAACTTCGGCTTCCTCCGTGTCGGCACTGGAGGGATGACCGCCCAGGCCTTCGGGCGCAAGGACTGCCAGGGCATGATGGACATCTTCCTCCAGAGCATATCGATTGCCCTGGGAGCGGCACTGTTCGTCTTCATGATTGGCTGGGTCTTCGCCGACGTGGTTCTGGCATGTACCCCCTGCTCACCCGAGGTCGAGTCGTTTGCCCGCCAGTATTTCAATGTGCGTATATGGGCCGCTCCCGCCACCCTCTCACTGATGGTGTTCAAGGGCTGGTTCATCGGGACACAGAACACCGTAAGTCCGATGGTGTGCGACATCACGGTGAATGTGGTGAACATGATCACGAGTTACACCCTCGCGCGGCACACCCCACTGGGGGCCATCGGAGTGGCGCACGGCACGGTCGTCGCCCAGTACACAGGACTGGCAGTGGCCGTCTTCCTCCTCTACAGAGGCTACGGCAGTTACCTCAAGCTGTTGAACTTCCGGGCGAGCGTCGGATGGAAGAAGCTGAGGCATCTGCTGTCGCTCAACGGCAACCTGTTCCTGCGGTCACTCTGCTTCATGGTGATTTACGTGGGATTCACCACCATCACCTCGAAGTACGGGGACGAGGAACTGGCAGTGGGAGCCATCATGATGAAACTGTTCATGCTGTTCAGTTATTTCATCGACGGCTTTTCCTACGCCGGAGAAGCCCTCGTGGGCAGGTTCATCGGAGAGAAGAACCGCCTGGCGGTCAACAAGGCCGTGAGAGACCTGTTCGCATGGAGCATGGGCATCGGCGCGCTCTTCACAGTCATCTATTCGGCTTCAGGCGACGGCATGATACGCATCATGACCTCCGACCCTCACACCATAAGCACCTCACAGCATTACCTCTTCTGGCTCACACTGATGCCACTCGTCAGTTGCGCCGCCTTCATGTGGGACGGCATCTACATCGGGGCGACAGCCGGCAAGGACATACGCAACTGCATGATATGCGCCGCAGCCGGGTTTGTGACAGGCTACGCCGCGCTCAACGGACAGATTGGAGTACAGGCGGCATACGTCGGTTACTTCATCCATCTGATAGTACGCGCGCTGTATCTCACCGCACGGTGGAAATCCGTGCTGCGCAAGTGTATACCTGCACTGCTGTTGTGTTTCTGCCTTACCGCTGGCGCACAGAACGACTCGGTGACCTACCAGCCGGTGGACTCCGCCTACATGGCACAGATAGAACAGCTTATGATGGAGGAGAAGGTGAGACAGGCGGCTGAGGTGGTGAGGCAGTACGAGGAGTCGATGCTCAAGCGGGAACTGTCGTTCCATAACGAAGGGGTCAACTACCTGGTGCGGGGACTCCTGAGCGCGTCGAAGGACAAGACTTTCCGTAACGGCAACCTCACCCCACTCAAGGAGTACGACTGCGACTTGGCGGATTATGGAGTGGCGTTCAGTCCGTTAGTAGCCACATGGGGACTGAAAGCGTTCGGAGTGCAGTCCACGAGCAGGTCACGCAGGATGGTGACCGCCAACCTGATCGCCATAGGCCTGTCTTCGGGAATCACCAACGCACTGAAGTCCACCGTCAACTCACAACGCCCCAACTGGAAGGACTCGAAGAGTATGCCGTCGGGACACACAGCCATGGCTTTCGCCAGCGCAACCATCCTGCACCGTGAGTACGGCTACATCAGTCCTTGGATAAGTGTGGGAGGCTACGCCACCGCCACCGCCACCCAATACCTGCGGCTGAGGCACAACACCCACTGGGTCACGGACATCTATATGGGGGCGGGCATAGGTGTCATCGCCACCAACTTCGCCTACTTCGTGACGGACCGGATTTTCGGGGAGGACGGACTCAACCGCCGTCCTAAGTTGACCAAGGGCGACATAGAGCGTACTGTCAAGTTCAACACACGTCCCTCGTCCCTCTCCCTGACCTCCGGCATCGAATGGGGGAAGGAGGACAAGCTGCACACCAGCACCAGCTACACCGCAGGTATAGAATACAGTCATTTCATTGACAGCCACATGGCGGTAGAGGCAATAGGCAGGGTGTCCACTGCCACCTTCTACGACAACAACCGTCTGGTGTCGGGAAACATCGACAGATACCATCTGGACGGAGCGTTCAAGTATTCGTGGATCATCATACCCACCATACGTGTGTCGTGCCGCGCGTTCGGAGGCGGCAGGTACATGGATATGGGACTGTCTGAGACCGACAGTGAGGTGAGGCCCGAGGCGGGCGCGGGTGTAGGTGTGGACTTGATGAATAAAGAGAAATACACGTTAGGTGTGAGCTGCGACTACAGCCACACCTTCTCCGACTGGTTCACCAACCGCTGGACCATCGGGATGGAATGGAAGATAATATTATAAAGGATAAACCGTTTGCTTATGTGGTTGCTATTGGCTTTTCTGTCAGCGTTCCTGCTGGGGTTCTATGATGTGTTCAAGAAGAAGTCGCTGAAGGACAACGCAGTGATACCGGTGCTGCTCCTCAACACCCTCTTCTCCAGCCTCATCTTCGTGCCGTTCATCGTCAGTTCGGCAAACGGCTGGTTGGACGAGGACAGTCTGTTCTACACCCACAGTTACGGTTGGGGGGAACACAAGTACATCATACTCAAGTCCGTCATCGTCCTTTGCTCTTGGCTGTGCGGCTACTGGGGCATAAAAAACCTGCCCATCACGATTGTGGGACCCATCAACGCCACCCGTCCGGTGATGGTGCTTATAGGCGCGCTCACCTTCCTCGGAGAGCAACTGAACCTGTGGCAATGGGCCGGTGTCACCATCGCCATCGTCTCCTTCTTCCTCATGAGCAGGAGCGGCAAGAAAGAGGGAATTGACTTCAAGCACAACAAATGGATTGTTCTGGTGCTGCTCGCCAACGTGTTCGGTGCGGTCAGCGGACTGTACGACCGTTATCTCATGGCGCCGGTAGGGGTTGGAGTGGGACTCGACAAGATGGCGGTGCAGTCATGGTACAACATCTACCAGTTCCTCATGATGGGCGTCATGCTTCTGGTGTTGTGGTTTCCCACACGGAAAAAGACGACACCTTTCCACTGGGACTGGTGCATCATACTCATCTCGGTGTTCCTGTCGGCAGCCGACTTCGTTTATTTCTACGCGTTGAGTCAGGACGATGCGATGATAAGTATTGTAAGCATGATACGAAGGGGCAGCGTGGTGGTATCCTTCCTCTTCGGAGCGTTACTGTTCAGAGAGAGAAACCTGAAGTCGAAGGCACTCGACCTGCTGCTCGTACTCCTCTCAATGCTGTTCCTCTTTATCGGGTCAAGATAAGGAACGTCAGTCAACCACACTGAGTCTGGCGAACTTCAGCAGCAGTTGCTTCTCCCCGGCATTGGCAAACTTCACGGTGGCCTTCTGGTTGTCCCCCGAACCGGTCACCTCAAGCACCACACCCAGACCGAACCGGTCGTGCCGCACGTGCTGGCCGGCACTGATGCCATAAGCGGAACGTGCCTGACTTGCGGGAGTCTCCTGCGTGCGGACAGGTATGTGCGGTTTGTTCCAAGGCAGTTCGATGTCCTTTCGTTCCGTCCTGTAGGCTGTCCTGCCCGAACCGAACACCACGAACTCTTTGCCAAGGTCACTTATGAAACGGCTCGGATTGCCGAACTCCATCTTACCGTAGTGCAGACGGCTCTTGGCGTATGTGACGAAGAGATGCCGCTCGGCGCGTGTGACCGCCACGTAGAAAAGACGGCGTTCCTCCTCTATCTCACGTGGGTTGCCTATGGCCTGTTGCCCAGGGAAAAGATTTTCCTCCAGTCCCACCACAAAAACCGTGTTGAACTCCAGTCCCTTGGCCGAGTGGATGGTCATCAGTGCCACTTTCGGCTCGTCCGGGTCCTTGTCCGAATCCGCGTCGCTCAGGAGCGACACCTCCGACAGGTAGTCACTGATTCCGACATTGGGATTATCCTCCTCCAGACGCGAGTCACAGAAGTCGTGCAGACCGTTCACCAGTTCCTCCATGTTCTCCTGGCGGCTGAGGTTCTCTGCCGACTTGTCCTGATAGAGGTCGCGCGCTATTCCACTCTCCTCGATGATGAACCGTCCCACAGCCTCCGCAGTCTCAGTAGCCGCCTTGTCGATGAACGAACTGATGAGCGAGGTGAAGTCCTGCAGTTTCACGGCCGTTCCCCTATTCACGTTCAGTCCGTAAGATACAGGACTGTTCAGTACCGTCCAGATGCTCACGCCGTGCTGTCCTGCCACATTCACCAGCTTGCCGAGGGTTGTCTGTCCGATGCCTCTCACCGGGTAGTTTATTATCCTCTTCAGAGCCTCCTCGTCGTTGGGGTTGACCGCCAGACGGAAATAGGCGATGATGTCCTTAATCTCCTTCCGCTGGTAGAACGACAGACCACCGTAGATGCGGTAAGGGAGTCCGTTCTTGCGCAGGTTCTCCTCAAACAGTCGGCTTTGCGCGTTGGTACGGTAAAGGACAGCGAAACTGGAGTACGGAAGGTTCTCCGCCCTCCTTAGTTCCTGAATCCTGCGCACCACTATCTGTGCCTCCTCTATATCCGAGTAAGCCTCTATTATAGGTATCTTCTCGCCCTTCTCCTGTTTGGAGAAGACCGTCTTCTCTATCTGTCCCTTATTCTTGTGGATGAGGTTATTGGCGGCATTCACTATCATCTGTGTGGACCGGTAGTTCTGCTCCAGCTTGAACACTTTCGTAGAGGGGTATATATCCTTGAAAGACAACATATTCCTTATTTCCGCCCCACGGAACGCATAGATGCTTTGCGCATCGTCGCCCACCACACACACGCGCTGGTTCTGTAGGGTCAGTTGCAGTATAATCCGATGCTGCACTAAATTAGTGTCCTGATACTCGTCCACAAGCACATACTGGAACTGCCGCTCGTACTTGCTGAGTATCTCGGGATTCTTGCGGAACAACCGGTAGGTGTACACGAGGATATCGTCAAAATCCATGGCGTTGGCGCTCCTGCACCTGTTGCAGTAACGCGCGTAGACCGTGCGCAACTCAGGTATCCTATCCCTCATGTCACTCATATAACAGTCGTGGCTGCGCGCGTACTCATCCTCGTCAATGAGCTGGTTCTTTGCGTCACTGATTCTCGCCGCCACCATCCCCGGCTTGTACGTCTTGTCGTCGAGACCCAGTTCCTTGATGATGGACTTTATCAGACTCTTGCTGTCAGCCGCGTCGTAGATGGTGAAGTTCGGGTCGAACCCTATGGCGTGACATTCGGTGCGCAGGATACGGAGAAAGATACTGTGGAACGTACCCATCCACAGTCTTCTGGCATCCTCCATGCCCACGATGTCGGCTATACGCTGCTTCATCTCCCCTGCCGCCTTGTTGGTGAAGGTGAGCGCCAGTATGTTCCACGGCTTATAGCCATGCTCCAGCAGATATGCAATCTTGTATGTAAGCACACGGGTCTTGCCGGAACCCGCTCCGGCCACCACCAATGACGCTCCGTCCATGTACTCTATCGCAGCCAGTTGCGGAGCGTTGAAACTTCCAGTCAGTCGTTCGTCCATCCCTCCCCTTTTTATTTACTTATACAGAAAGAACGGTTTGGGCAACTTCACATACTTCTTGCCGGCAATGCCCTTGATGAAGGTGTCGTCCACCTGCCTCACCTGCAGTTTGCCGTCCACGAACGTGAGTTCCAGGTTCTGGGCGTCACTGCCGTTGTCACAAGCCGCGCGGACAAGAGCCTTGTCCTCACCTACGCTCGTCACCCTCAGTATGACCCACATCCCGTTTATGTTGCCTCGGAGATAGCCGTAGCAGTACTCGTCCTCAATACCCGGAACAGGCACGGAGTCGTTGTACAGGTCAAGTTCCATGGTTATCTTCAGTTCCTCGTTTCTGAAACTCCCCTTGAAGGTCTGTGCCGCGAGGGTGGTCGCCACGCCCACCATGATCAGCGCCGTCAATATCACACGTCTCATAATATCCATCTTCGATTATAGGGTACAAAGTTACGAAAAAGTCCACAAACCGTCCCCATCAATCATTATTTATTCGTAACTTTGCGGCGGAAACGCAGACAGCGCGTCCACAGTAACCATTCAATCAATGCTGTCAAGAACAAGACAGTCCCAGGACAGGCTTGTAGTTGGCAGGTAAATTTATTATTATGAATTTGTATATAAGGTATTTCAACCAAGAGACAGTGGCGACAAACATGGATGAGGTCGCGGTCTTCCTTGCGACATTACACGACGTGAAAATCGCCGACGACGCCCTAAGCCGCGTCAATGTCTATTACACATCAAACAACCAGTACCCTTTGCGGTTGAAGGTGAACTACACCAACTATGTGCTTTTCCTGAAGACCGAGGCAAGCGACCTTGAAGAGTTCAAGCGCATGGAGCAGTTGCGCAATGAGCAGAAGGAGGCTGGTTCGTACGCACAGGAGAAGAAGAAGTCCGCCCTCGAAATCATGGCGGAGCCGAAGCCGGGGTGGTACGAAGCGTCTATAACCTTCAAGAGGGTTGTGCCAATCATAGACACCAACAAGTTCCAGTACTGCGACACACGGTTCACAGTCCGTCTGAAAGCCGACAGTCCACTGGACAGCTACAACCGCATCGTCAGTCACCTGCGCAACCGTCCCGACGTGGACAGCCGCAGTCAGTTTCCCTCCGCCAAGAGTGCCAACTACACATACAAGTACCTTGGCGAGCAGCGTCCCGACGCTGAAAGCGACCAACAGTAAACTAAAAGCAGGCTGACTGAAAAGAAGACGTGCCGGTTCACCAAGGTGAGCCGGCACATGTGTTTTCATGGAATACCCAGTCATTCAAACAGAGTGGTTGAGAGGTAGCGTTCGCCCGTGTCGGGAAGCAGGGCGACAATTGTCTTGCCCTCGTTCTCGGGTTTCCTCGCCAGTTCGAGAGCCGCATGGAACGCCGCACCCGATGATATGCCCACCAACACTCCTTCGTGCTTTGCCAGAAGACGGGATCCAGCGAAAGCGTCCTCGTTGGTCACACGTATCACTCCGTCGACAACCTCCGCATGGTAGTTCTTAGGGACAAAACCGGCTCCAATGCCCTGAATCTTATGAGGACCGGACTGTCCGCCCGACAGTACTGGAGACGAGTCGGGTTCCACGGCATACGCCTTCACCGATGCCTTGTGTGCCTTCAGAGCCTCAGCCACACCACTCACGGTGCCGCCTGTGCCCACTCCAGCCACAAAGATGTCAACACCGCCGTCAGTGTCCTGCCAAATCTCCTCCCCGGTAGTACCCACATGAGCCGCGGGGTTAGCCGGATTGTCGAACTGCTGCAGTATCACAGAACCCTCGATAGAGGCGTTCAGCTCGTTGGCCTTGGCGATAGCACCCTTCATTCCTTCAGCGCCGGGAGTGAGGACTATCTCTGCTCCGTACGCACTGAGGAGTTTGCGCCGCTCCACACTCATCGTCTCAGGCATGGTGAGGATGAGATGATACCCTTTAATGGTGCTTACCCAAGCAAGACCGATGCCTGTATTGCCACTTGTCGGCTCGATGATGGTAGCCCCTGGCTTCAACAGTCCCTTGCGCTCCGCGTCGGTTATCATGGCGAGCGCCACACGGTCCTTGACACTTCCTCCAGGGTTAAACAACTCCAGTTTCACTATGAGTCGGGCTTTCAGTCCCTCCTCACTCTCTATGCGGCTCACCTCCAGTAGAGGGGTGTGGCCGACCAGTTCTGTCAAGTTTTTCTTAATGTTTCCCATAACCTATCTTGTTTTATTGGTTGTCATTATTGTGCGAATGTGCTGTGGCTATAGTCTCAGATTTGTGCGAAAGCCTGGTCGAGGTCAGCGATGATGTCGTCGATATGCTCCACACCAACAGAGAGGCGCACCGTCTGCGGAGTGATGTGCTGATCTGCCAGTTCCTCAGGACTCATCTGCGAATGGGTGGTGGTGGCAGGATGGATTACAAGGCTCTTGACGTCAGCCACATTAGCAAGGAGAGAGAAAATATTCAGTGAGTCGATAAACTTCCACGCGTCTTCCTGCGTGCCGTTTATCTCGAACGTGAAGATTGAACCGCCACCGTTGGGGAAGTACTTCTTGTAGAGTTCATGGTCGGGATGGCTCGCCAACGCCGGATGGCTCACGCTCTTAACCTTAGGATGCTTGGAGAGGTAGTCCACCACCTTCAGCGCGTTCTGCACATGACGCTCGATACGGAGAGGGAGTGTCTCCACACCCTGCAACAGAATCCATGCGTTGAACGGAGATATTGCAGCGCCTGTGTCACGGAGAATGACGGCGCGGATACGGGTTACGAAAGCTGCGGGACCTGCCACATCGGCAAACACCGCTCCGTGATACGACGGGTCTGGTTTGGCAAGTGAAGGATACTTGTCGGGGTCTTTCTTGAAGTCGAACTTGCCGGCATCCACGATGACACCGCCCAGACTGCTTCCGTGACCGCCGATAAACTTAGTGGCTGAGTGTACCACGATGTCCACTCCATGCTCTATCGGACGGATGAGTATCGGTGCGAAGGTGTTGTCCACGATGAACAGGATGTTGTGCTTGTGTGCCACTTCGGCGATGGCGTCGAGGTTGGTCACGTCGGAGTTCGGGTTACCGAATGTCTCCGCGTAGATTGCCTTTGTGTTCGGACGTATAGCCGCCTCCAGAGCGTTGAGGTCGTTCACGTTCACGATTGAGTAGTCTACTCCCTGTGTTGACAGTGTGTGTGTGATGAGATTGTACGAACCTCCGTACAGGTTGTCGGCTGCGATGATATGGTCACCGTTACGGGCGATGTTCTGCAAGGCATAAGTCACAGCAGCGGCTCCGGAAGCCACAGCCAAGGCGGCGACGCCACCTTCCAATGCGGCGATACGCTCCTCGAACACACCCTGGGTGGAGTTGGTCAGTCGTCCGTAGATGTTTCCGGCGTCACGGAGTCCGAAACGGTCAGCCGCATGTTGGGAGTTGCGGAACACATACGAGGTGGTCTGGTAGATTGGCACGGCGCGCGCGTCGGTCGCCGGGTCCGGCTGTTCCTGTCCTACATGAAGAGCCAAAGTCTCTAAGTGCAATTTGTTCTTGTCAGTTGCCATAATCTTGAATCCTTTCTTGTTTATAGTTATTATATTCGTTTCTTCTTGTTTTCCGCTGCAAAGTTACAACCTTTCAGACTCTTGTTCCAAATAATTTTGTGAGTTCAGAAAATAAAGCTAATTTTGCACCGTCAAACAAGACGGATATTCTACCGACATACATAATAACACCGACTCTAAAGAATAATATTCTATGGCAGAACTGGACGAAACGGACTTGCAGATAATGCGTGTCCTGCAAGACAACTCACGACTGACCACCAAGGAGCTTGCGGCCAAGGTGCATTTGTCGTCCACCCCCGTGTACGAGCGCATGAAACGCCTTGAGCGTGAGGGGTATATAAAGAAATACATAGCGGTACTGGATGTGGACAAGCTCAACCAGGGCTTCATAGTGTACTGCAACGCCAAACTGAAGAAACTCAACCGTGAGATAGTGAACGACTTCATTGAGACCATCAAAGCCATACCAGAGGTCACCGAGTGCTACAACATCTCAGGACGCTTCGACTACATGCTGAAGATACACGCCAAGGACATGAACAGCTACCAGGACTTCGTGTTCAACACCCTCGGGTCCATCGAATGTCTGTCATCATGGGAAAGCACGTTCGTGATGTCGGAGGTGAAGAACGAACACGGAATAAAGATATAGTACATCCACACCTTATTATATATAAAGGGACAGACGGATACAAACAACAGACAAGAAAACAGAGACTGAAATGAATCAGACAAGAAAAACAGAGACACTGCACTTCACAGCAGACGCGTTCAACACCGACTTCAAACGGGAACTGTCGTACGAGGTGCTTGGACGAAACCTGCTCAACAGTGCGGAGAACCACGCCTCACTGCGGGGCTTCGGCTTCAACGACCTGCTCAAGGCACACCACTCGTGGGTTCTCTCCCGACTCACCATCGAAATGACCAAGATGCCGCCAATCTATACCGACTACAATGTGACGACATGGATAGAGAGCATATACAGACTTTTCACCAACCGTAATTTCGCCATAACCGACAGCGAAGGCAACGTCTTCGGCTATGCGCGCACCGTATGGGCGATGATCGACAACACCACTCGGCAGCCGCTCGAACTGATGCACCACTACGGCGATCAGTTCGAACCGTTCCTCGCACCCGAACTCACGTGCGACATGCAGGGACACAGCCGACTCCGCCCCCTACCCGACTCCACGCCCCTCGATACCATCACCGCAAAATACAGTGACCTCGACTGCAACGGACACTTCAACAGTGTGAAGTACATATCACACATACTCGACCTCTTCTCGCGCGACTTCCACCTCACGCACAGCATCCACAGGATGGAACTGGCGTACATCGCCGAGGCGTACTACGGCGACAGCCTCTCCCTTTTCCTTGCGGAGCTGGATCCTGACAAGTACCAGGCGGAAATCAGGAAGAACCACGACGGTGACAATAAGGGGGAGACTATCGCAAGGGCGTTGATTGAGTTCCACAGCCACCCTGAAGACAAATAGACAGAAAGCAGTATGCAGGAACGCCACAAAAGGCATAAAAAAAAAGAGAGGCACTCACACCGAGTAGCCTCTTTTTTTTTCTTATCATGCAACAATGCATCAGAGAAAGCGCTGCATCACTTCTTCTTCATAGCTGCATAACGGCTCATGAACTTATCCACACGACCGGCAGTGTCGACCAACTTAGCCTTACCGGTGTAGAATGGATGTGAGGCGGAAGAGATTTCCAACTTAATCAGCGGATACTCCTGACCCTCAAACTCAACAGTCTCGTTTGACTTGGCACAAGACTTTGAAAGAAACATAACGCCGTTGGACATGTCCTTGAAGACTACAGCGCGATAGTTCTCTGGATGAATTCCCTTTTTCATTTCGTTCTTCGTTTTATTGTTTTTATACAGTTCATTATTTGTTCTGGTGAACAATAAAATAACACTCGAACACGGACCAAGCCGTATTCAAGGCGCAAAGTTACACCATTTTTTTCAACTGGCAATAAGAAAACCGCAAATTCTTCGTCCAATCCGATTTGAAGGAGTCAGAACCCACGGAGAATTATGCTTCAAAACTAAAATAAGTTGAACTGTTACGGAAAATCGGGCGGTTAACACCATAAAATTTTGTAGGTATTCATTTTTTCCGTAATTTTGTCCCCAAATGTACGGAGGTACGATTTTCAGGACAGAAACCAATAAAAAGAAGAAGAAGGATTATATGAACAGAATTTTTATAGCAATAGCTATTGCACTGACCTCAGTTTGCGCCAATGCGCAGAACAAGGGTATGTTTGCCAAGAACCCCAGCTCAAAAGAGGCGGTGGACTACACGCCCTACATGCAGGGGGCTGTGACCGAAGTGGACGGCAAGGTGGTGTTCTCACAGACCATCGCCGCGCCGGGCAAGAGCCAGACGGAACTCTACTCCCTCGTGGGCTCTTGGGCCTCAGCTCGCTTCCTGCCCAATGTGGAGAACGGCAAGTGGACGGACAAGGACTACTTCCGCAACCTGGAGATGGCCGGGACAAAGGAGAGTGACAAGAACACCGGCAGACTTGTACTGCAGGGCAACGAGGAACTGGTGTTCAGAAACAGTTTCCTCTCCAGGGACTACACAGTCATCGACTACCTGCTCGAACTCGACGTGAAGGACGGATCCGTGAGTGTAACCATGCGCAACATCTCATACGTCTACACCTTCGGGGCTGAGAGGGAACGGGTGGCAGCCGAGGATTACATCACCGACAGGGAGTCGTTCAACAAGAAGGGCAAGTTCTACAAGGGCAACCGCAAATTCCGTGTGAAGACCATCAACCTGAAGGACGAGCTTTTCTCGGAGATAGCGTCCATCATACAATAAGCGCGGCAGATGAAGTCAGACGAGATTGACAAGATTATAGCCGAAGCCCTTGAGAACGACAGGAAAGGGAAGCGCAAGGGAAAAAGAGTCGGACGGCAGTCGGACGGGATACGCACGGCGCGCAAGATTCTCAACATCGTGTTCATGGTGGGGTTCGTAGTCGCCGTGGCGGTCTATTTCGTGTTCCCCGACCAGAAAGTGCTTTTCTTCTCCATCGGTTTCGGATCGATGCTGCTTAAAATCATTGAGTTCTATCTGCGATTCATGTTTTAGATGAGAGGGCTACTGATACTACTGTTGGCTATGGCGGCGGTCACGGCACAGGCGCAGCGCGTCATAGGCGACCTGGAAAGCAACACCGACAAGGACATGATTCCGGAGGACTCCACCTCCGGCGACAAGAAGGAGAAGAAGACAGTGCCGGTGGACGTGAGGGCGTGGACTGCCGACGGCATCTACGGCAACCGCACGGACGCTGTGGTGGACACCACGCAGCACCTGTTCCAGAACACCAACCTGCCCGAAGGACTCACGGGACACTACAACCATCTGGGCAACCTCGGGTCGCCACGGCTCAACCGCATATTCAGGGAACGTGGGGACGACGGGGATGACGAGTTCATCTTCCTCCGTCCGTTCAGCCAGTTCTATGTACCAACCGACAAGTTCCTGCACTACAACACCAAGTCGCCCTACCTCAACGCCACATACAACTGTGTGGGTTCCAAGGACACGGGCGATGACCACGTGAAGGTGGTGTACACGCAGAATGCCGGGAAGAACGTCAACTTCGGCGGACTGTACGACTACATGTACGGACAGGGATACTACGCCAACCAGTCCACCTCCTTCATGGGTGCGTCTGGATGGGGTTCGTACATAGGCGACAAGTACGAGATAAAGTTACACTACACGCACAACTTCATGAAGATGGCTGAGAGCGGTGGAATAACCGACGAGAACTACATTACCAACCCCGAGTCGATGTCGTCCAACTTGAAGTCCACCGACATACCTACATACCTGTCCAACACCTGGTCGAGGCAGGAACACGACATCATACACCTCAACCACAGGTACAACCTCGGTTTCTACCGTGAGACAGGCGACAGTGCCAACGTGCAGTACCAGTTCGTCCCTGTGACCAGCATCTTCCACACGGTAGACCTCCGTTACCTGCGCCGCAACTACCGTGCCTACACCACTCCCGACAACTACCACACGTACACCTACCTCGACGGTGACACGACCAACGACCGCACCAAGGATCTTGAGGTGAGGAATATCGTCGGAATATCCCTGCGCGAGGGGTTCAACAAATACGCGGCGGCGGGAATCAACGCCTACGTGGAGTTCGAACACCAGAGCTTCGAGATGCCTGACACCTTCACCACTACCCTCACACAGTCTGCCCGGTATATCGTACAGAACAAGGTGAAGGAGAACAACATATCCATCGGAGGACAACTGCTGAGGACTCAAGGCACACGACTGCACTTCAACATCGACGCCAACATAACACTGGCAGGGGCGCGTTCGGGTGACTTCTACGTGAAGGGACAGGGGGAACTCAACCTGCCGGTGCTGGGCGACACCGCCAGACTGACGGTAGGCGCATACGTGAAGAACCTGTTGCCCTCGTACTACTTCCGCCACTACCACTCGACCCACGCATGGTGGGACAACGACGGCTTCGACCGTGAGAACCGCACGAGGATAGAAGGCACGCTGAACGTGCCGCACACACGAACGGCACTCACCGTCAGTGCGGAGAACATAAAGAACTACACCTACTTCGCCAACACTGGACTGGCATACGCCGACGGCACGTCTGTAAAGTACTCCAACAACGTCACACCTATGCAGCACTCGGGCAACATACAGGTACTCAGCGCCACACTGCGGCAGGACTTCAAGTGGAGCATCCTGCACGTGGAGCTTGACGCGACCTACCAGAAGACCAGCGACAAGCAAGTGCTGCCCCTGCCCGAACTGTCGGTCTTCGCCAACGCCTACATCAAGTTCCGCATCGCCAAGGTACTGGGATGCGAACTGGGAGGCGACTTGAAGTACTTCACCGAATACTATGCACCCGACTACTCACCGGTGGTCAGCCAGTTCATGGTGCAGAACCAACAGAACCTCGTGAAGATAGGCAACTACCCACTGCTGAGCGCGTACGTCAATTTCGACCTCAAGCGCACACGCTTCTACGTGCAGTACTACCACGCCAACCAAGGGGAAGGACGCTACTTCTGGGCGCCGGGCTACCCCATAAACCCGTCGTGCGTGAGGTTCGGCATAAGCTGGAACTTCTACGACTGACGTTGGACACGGGAGTACACTACCATAGAGATTGAATATAAAGTACACTATAAGACAAAAACAGAACTGAACATGAAAACCAGACTAAGCGCGAGAATCATCAGCCTTGCCGTCGCACTCGTCATGCCGATGGCGATGGCGGCACAACAGACATGCCCGCCCGACTCCACACGGGCGCAGGTGACACTGACCACCGACTTCGGAGACATCGTAGTGGAACTGTTCAACGAGACACCACTGCACCGCGACAATTTCCTCCGTCAGGTGAGGAACAAGTCGTTCGACGGCATACTGTGGCATAGGGTAATCAACCAGTTCCTCATACAGACAGGTGACCGCCTCAGCAAGAACGCCAAACCGGGAGAGATGCTGGGCGAGGGCGACGAGACACCTGCCGACTGGATTCCAGCGGAGATACGGGTTCCGCAGTTCTACCACCAGCGGGGTATGCTCAACGCGGCGCGTGAAGGCGACGAGACCAACCCCGAACGGAAAAGTTCGTCCACACAGTTCACCATCATAACCGGACGCACCTTCGACGACACCGCACTCGACAAGACTCAACTCCGCATAGACGAGTGGACGGACAACACGGTAAAACTGACTCCGGAGATGCGTGAGACATACAAGACCGTAGGAGGCGCGCCACACCTCGACGGCAGCTATACCGTGTTCGGACGTGTGGTGAGCGGAATGGATGTGGTTGAGAAGATAGAGAAGTTGCCCACCGACCAGAACGACCGCCCCGTCCGCGACTGCCACATCATCAAGGCAACCGTAACCAAGTAATGTTCAAAAAACATCCTCCGTGATGTCAATTAAAAAAGAAGCTGCCCCTTCGCAGAGAACCACGAACCACGGACATAACAGTTCCGCAATCTAAATGGAAGCATTTGTAAACGCAGACCAATGTTCCATTTTATAAAGATGCACGAAATAGTTCCATTACGCTAACTTTTTGACAAAATACGCCAAGACCCCCTACAGATACCTACAAGCCCACTCGAGACACCCCACTTTTTTCACTCGAGTGAATTGATCAAAACACTCGAGTGAATTGATCGATTCACTCGAGTGAAATGACACCTCCTCTCGAGACCCCTTTTCGGCGTTTTATCAAAGTGTAAACAAATCATGGGTGTGGTCGGATTTCACAGGAAAATCAGCACACACCAAGCATTAACAAAGCAAATGTTAACTCATTAAGACATTCATGCCGACATTTGGTTTGCAGACTACACCCTGATCTTTCACGTCAACGAAGTCAGTGATAGCTGCGCCCACGAGGATATTGAACCATGAGACACCTTTAGGTTCACCTTATTATATATAAGGAGAAACCGTAATGTACAAACCGGTTTAGATATACAGTTGAAATGCACGAAAAAAACATACGGCGGACGGACAGTTGCACACAATCATTGAATTTTGCCGTTTTTCGGGCTGTGACAGCCACAAAAACCAGTCAAATAAAGCGGTGCCGCCTCATTGTCCGGGAAAAGGGGCTTACAAACCAATAATTATACGTACCTTTGTAGCCCCAAATGAAAATCAATAAAAACCGATAAGTATCAACACTAATTATTTGACACTATGAGACAAGAATGGAGAGGGTTCCAGGGAACCAAGTGGAACACTGACGTGGATGTCCGCGATTTCATCCAGAACAACTACACACAGTATGACGGAGACGAATCGTTTCTGAGCGGACCTACCGAAGCTACCGACAAGCTCTGGGGCATACTTCAGGGACTGCAGAAGGAAGAGAGAGCCAAGGGCGGAGTGCTGGACATGGAGACCAAGATTGTGAGCAGCATCACCGCTTACGGACCGGGATACATCAGCGAGGAGACAAAAGGACTGGAGCAGGTGGTCGGACTGCAGACCGACAAGCCGCTCAAGCGCGCGTTCATGCCCTTCGGTGGCATCAAGATGGCGGAACAGGCATGCACCACATACGGCTACACCCCTGACCCCGAACTGCACAAGATATTCACAAAATACAGGAAGACACACAACGAGGGCGTGTTCGACGCATACACTGACGAGATGAAGCTGGTGCGCCACAACCATATCCTCACCGGACTGCCCGACACTTACGGACGCGGACGAATCGTGGGCGACTACCGTCGTGTGGCCCTCTACGGAATCGACTTCCTCATCGCCAAGAAGCAAGAAGACCTTAACTTCATCGGCAGCGGCACGATGACCGAGGATGTCATCCGTCTGCGCGAGGAGGTGGCCATGCAGATAAAGGCTCTGAAGGAGATGAAGGAACTGGGCGACATCTACGGGTTCGACATCTCCAAGCCGGCGGCAAACGCCAAGGAGGCGGTGCAGTGGCTCTACTTCGGCTACCTCGCTGCCATCAAGACCCAGAACGGTGCGGCTATGAGTGTGGGACGCGTGTCCACCTTCCTCGACATCTACATACAGCGTGACCTGAAGGAAGGCACAATCACCGAGGAACAGGCACAGGAACTCATCGACCATCTTGTCATGAAGTTCCGCATGGTCAAGTTCGCCCGTATCCCGTCATACAACCAGTTGTTCTCGGGCGACCCTGTATGGGCGACCCTGGAAGTGGCCGGTATGGGACAGGACGGACGATCCATGGTCACCAAGAACGACTTCCGTTTCCTCCACACACTGGAGAACATGGGACCGTCACCAGAACCAAACCTCACCGTACTCTACAGTTCACGTCTGCCACAGGCCTTCAAGAAGTACGCCTCAAAGATTTCCGTCACGACCAGTTCAATACAGTACGAGAACGATGACGTGATGCGTCCGATATGGGGCGACGACTACAGCATCTGCTGCTGTGTGTCTGCCACTCAGACCGGTAAGGAGATGCAGTTCTTCGGAGCGAGAGCCAACCTCGCCAAGTGTCTCACCTACGCCATCAGCGGCGGCATCGACTCACGCACACGTGAGCAGTGCGGTCCGGCTTACCGTCCTATTGAGGGCGACTACGTGACCTACGAGGAGTTCATGCCTAAGTTCGACGCCATGATGGAATGGTTGGCTGACGTTTATGTCAACACCCTCAACCTCATCCACTACATGCACGACAAGTACTTCTACGAGGAGGCGGAAATGGCTCTCATCGACACCAACGTGAGAAGAACCTTCGCCACAGGCATCGCCGGATTCAGTCATGTGGTTGACTCCATCAGTGCAATCAAGTACGCTAAGGTGAAGATTAAGCGCGACGAGACAGGTTTCCCTCTTGAGTTCGAGACCGTGGGCGACTTCCCCCGTTACGGAAACGACGACGACAGGGCGGACGAGATTGCCGTATGGTTGTTGAAGACCTTCATGAACAAGATAAGGAAG
This sequence comes from Candidatus Methanomethylophilaceae archaeon, assembly GCA_963594655.1. Lineage (GTDB taxonomy): Bacteria > Bacteroidota > Bacteroidia > Bacteroidales > Bacteroidaceae > Colivivens. The sequence continues at coordinate 5,162 of CAVBFD010000036.1, read as the reverse complement.
TACCACACCTACCGCAACTCCGAGCCTACGACCAGTATCCTCACCATCACCTCCAACGTGGTGTACGGCAAGTACACGAGCAACATGCCCGACGGACGCAAGGCCGGCGCGCCGCTCTCTCCGGGAGCCAACCCTTCATACGGAGCGGAGAAGAACGGACTGTTGGCTTCACTCAACTCTGTGGCAAAACTGCCGTACGAATACGCTCTCGACGGAATATCCAACACACAGACCATCGCTCCGTCGGCACTGGGACAGAACGAGGAGGAGCGCGTGAACACACTGGTAAGCGTGCTTGACGGTTACTTCACCAAGGGAGCGCACCACCTGAACGTGAACGTGTTCGGAGTGGACAAGCTCGTGGACGCGATGAACCACCCGGAGAAGCCCGAATACGCCAACTTCACCATACGTGTGAGCGGATACGCAGTCAAGTTCATCGACCTCACCAAGGAGCAGCAGATGGACGTGATTGCCCGTCAGGCACACGAGCGTCTCGCATGATGACCGACAGCAAAGAACCACTACTGGGAAAGATTCACTCCACCGAGTCGTTCGGCTCGGTGGACGGTCCCGGTATCCGTTTCATCATTTTCCTGAAAGGATGCCACATGCGCTGCCGTTACTGCCACAACCCCGACACATGGAGTTCCACCGGCGGTGACCTTCGCAGTGCGGACGACCTGCTGGAACAGGCGGAGCGTTACCGTCCCTACTGGGGAAGCACTGGTGGAATAACCGTGAGCGGTGGAGAGGCACTGCTACAGATTGACTTCCTCCTCGACCTCTTCCGCAAGGCGAAGGCAAGGGGCATAAACACTTGCCTCGACACGTCGGCCCAACCGTTCACGCGCAAGGACCCGTTCTTCTCCAAGTTCAGGGAACTGATGTCGATCACCGACCTCGTTCTGATCGACATAAAGCACATCGACAGCGGGAAACACAAGAATCTGACACAGTGGGACAACACCAACATACTCGACTGCGCCCGTTTTCTCTCGGAGACGGGCGTGCCTGTATGGATACGCCACGTGCTGGTGCCGGGAGTGACTGATGACGACAGTAGTCTGCACAGTCTCCGCGCCCTCATCGACACCCTCACCAATGTGCGGAAAGTGGAGGTACTGCCCTACCATACCCTTGGCGTGTACAAGTGGGAACAACTTGGACTTACCTACACCCTCGACGGAGTGGAACCGCCTACAGCCGAACGGTTGGAAAACGCCCGGCACATCCTGTGCGACAGCCACTGACATTACAGTCCATTACCCTATAATCAACGCATACGTGTCAAGTATGGCTCTGCAAGCAGCCAAACTTGACACGTATTTTGTCAAGTGACAAATTTCTTATAATAAAATTTGTCAAGTATATTGATTTACCCTAACTTTGCACCTGTTATGAAAGATTCAACAGTTATCCAGAACTTGAGGACTGCCATGCACCGCAATGGCATCAGTCAGAGAGAACTTGCCTCGATGATTGGCAAGGACGAGACAGTCATCTCACGTTGGCTTGCAGGAAAGGTGGGCATTTCCAAAAGGTCTGTCGAACTGCTGGAGTCAGCGTTGAACGAGCAACTTACAACAGACAAAAGCAATATGAAGACAGCATTGATTACGGGAGTTACCGGACAGGACGGCAGCTACCTCAGTGAGTTCCTGCTTGACAAAGGGTATGACGTACACGGAATAATACGGCGCAGTTCGGTGGACTACCGCGAGCGCATCGCACACCTCGAAGGGCATCCCCACTTCCACCTGCATTTCGGAGACCTCGGCGACTCCATGTCGCTGGTCAAGGTGATGGGCATGGTACGTCCTGACGAGGTATACAACCTGGCGGCGCAAAGCCACGTGCAGGTCAGCTTCGACTCCCCGGAGTTCACCGCCGACGTGGACGCCACAGGAGTGCTGCGTGTGCTTGAGGCGGTACGCGCCTGTGGACTTGAGGACTCCTGCAGAATCTACCAGGCATCCACATCGGAGCTTTACGGCAAGGTGGAGGAAGTGCCGCAGAACGAGAACACGCCGTTCCATCCCTACAGTCCGTATGCGGTAGCCAAACTCTACGGATTCTGGATTGTCAAGGAGTACCGTGAGGCGTACAACATGTTCTGTTGCTCGGGTATCCTCTTCAACCACGAGTCAGAACGCCGTGGCGAGACCTTCGTGACACGCAAGATAACCCTTGCCGCCGCTCGCATCTCCCAAGGCAAGCAAGACTGTCTTTATCTCGGCAACCTCTCCTCGCTGCGCGACTGGGGCTACGCCAAGGACTATGTGGAGTGCATGTGGCTCATCCTTCAGAACAAGCAGCCGGAAGACTTCGTGATTGCCACAGGAGTGCAGCACTCGGTACGCGAGTTCGCCTACTACGCGTTCAAGCACACAGGCATAGAACTGGAGTTCAAGGGCGAGGGACTGAACGAGGTAGGTGTGTGTGTGAAGGTGACCGGCAGCGCCAGTCAGGACCTTGTTGGCAAGGAACTGGTGAAGGTCAAGGAGGACTTCTACCGTCCTACAGACGTGGTGAACCTCTGGGGCGACCCGACCAAGGCGAAGGCCAAGTTGGGCTGGAACCCGTCGAAGACCTCGTTCGAACAGCTGGTGAAAATTATGGTGGAGAGCGATGTGGCGAAGGTTGCGGCGGAAGGAGCCGCAGCAAAAGTGCGCACCAACCTCGCCGAGTATCTGGAGAAAGGAATTGTAAAATAATATGTTGTCAAAGGATTCAAAGATATACGTGGCAGGTCACCGTGGACTGGTCGGGTCTGCGATATGGAACAACCTGAAGTCACGCGGATACAACAACCTTGTGGGACGCACCCACAGGGAACTGGACTTGACCGACCAATATGCGGTGAAGGCCTTCTTCGACGAGGAGAAGCCCGATGCGGTGGTACTCGCCGCGGCGTTCGTGGGTGGCATCATGGCGAACAGCCTTTACCGTGCCGACTTCATCATGATGAACATGAAGATGCAGTGTAACGTGATTTCCGAGGCTTACGCCCATGGGGTGAAGAAACTGCTTTTCCTCGGCAGCACCTGCATCTACCCGAAGAACGCTCCCCAGCCCATGCCCGAGGACTGTCTGCTCACCTCTCCGCTGGAATACACCAACGAGGAGTACGCCATCGCCAAGATTGCGGGACTCAAGATGTGCGAGAGCTACAACCTGCAGTACGGCACCAACTACATCGCGGTGATGCCGACCAACCTGTACGGTCCGAACGACAATTTCCACTTGGAGAACTCGCACGTGATGCCGGCCATGATGCGCAAGATCTACCTTGCCAAACTCATCGCCGAGGGCGACTGGCAAGCGATATGCAAGGACATGGACAAGCGTCCTGTCAATCCGCCATCCAAACTGGCGGAACTCATCGGCAAGGAGAATGTGGACGGAAAGAGTGACAGGCAGCGCATACTCGACGCGCTGGCGTTCTACGGCATAGAGGACAACAAAGTGACACTGTGGGGCGACGGTTCACCGCTCCGTGAGTTCCTCTGGAGCGAGGACATGGCAGACGCTTCCGTACACGTGCTGGTCAACGTGGACTTCAGCGACATCATAGGAATAGAGAAGTACTCGTCGGTATTCTACGGAGTGAAGGCTGACGGAGCGGTGGACCGCAACAACAGTGAAGGACGCGGAGGAGCCATCCCCTCACTCGGAGAGATACGCAACTGCCACATCAACGTGGGTACAGGAAAGGAACTGACGATAAAGGAACTGGCGGAACTGGTGGTGGAGACCGTAGGTTTCACCGGAACGGTAGTCTGGGACGCCACCAAGCCCAACGGCACACCACGCAAACTCATCGACGTAGACAAGCTGCACCGTCTGGGCTGGACCCACAAGGTGGAGATAGACGAGGGAGTGCGCAGACTGTTCGACTGGTACAGGTCAACCATCAACTGACCATTTCACGGCAGACAGTATGAAAGAACCGTTAACTGAGACAGGCCACAACCTGCTCTACCCCATGCTCCTCGAACCCAACCTGCACTCTGTGGTGTGGGGAGGCGACCGCCTGACCCGGTGGAAGGGGATGGCGGAACAGGACGGAGTCGGCGAGAGTTGGGAGGTGTCGGCGGTGGAGAGTTCCCCATCGGCAGTGTCCAACGGTGCGTGGGCAGGTCAAAGCCTCATCGATGTCATCAGCAGGATGCCCGGGGAGATACTCGGCAAGAAGGTGGCGGAACAGTACCACAACAAACTGCCACTGCTCGTGAAGTTCATCGACGCGAAGAAAGACCTGAGTATACAGGTGCATCCCAACGACGAGATGGCGCAGCGCGAACACGGCAAGTTCGGCAAGACGGAGATGTGGTACGTCATCAACGCCGAACCAGGCAGTTACCTGTACGCCGGATTCAAGGAAGAAATCACACAGGAGGAGTACAAGCGGAGGATTGCGAACGGCACCATCACAGAGGTGCTGGCACGCCATGAGGTCAAGGCAGGCGACGTGTTCTACATACCGGCGGGACGTGTTCACGCCATCTGTGGAGGGATTCTCCTTGCGGAAGTGCAGCAGTCATCCGACGTGACTTACAGAATCTACGACTACAAACGTCTGGGTATGGACGGCAAGCCGCGCGAACTGCAAACCGAACTGGCGGCAAAGGCTCTCGACTATCATGTGGACGACGAATACCGCACCATCTACCGTGAGAGCGGCAACAGGGCAGTGTCGGTCATCGACTCCCCCTTCTTCAACGTGCGTGTGACGGACATCGACCCCCAGGCGTCATTGGGGACAGTCAGACTGTCGAACGCCTTCCACCGCAACCTCGTCAAGTACGACAGTTTCATCATATCCATGTGCATCAAAGGCGACTGCAAGATAAAGATACGGTCAACAGGCGACGAGATTACCGTGCGCGAGGGCTACAGCTGTCTCATTCCCGCAGCGATAGCCGACTACGATGTCATTCCTCTCCACGGCAAGTCGAAGGTGCTGGACGCTTTCATAGACAACCGTCCGTTCACACTCAACAAGGCCATCAACAAGTTCTTCCACCTGAGCAACAGGTAGGAGGTTCTTCCGTTTTTCGAGTTGGTAAGACAGTCCATGGCAACTACTGAGCTGCTCTTAGTTTTGAGTATCAGTGGTTCATTCAGGACATGTACGCCCCGAAGGGGCAGACTGCGCC
>CAVBFD010000035.1:0-26229 GCA_963594655.1 Candidatus Methanomethylophilaceae archaeon | reverse complement strand
GCGAATGCGAATAACGATGCGTCGAATGCGAATACGAATGTCGGCTCGCGTCTCGCCTTCCGCGGAAAAATCGTCAAAGCGTCGAGTGTCGCAGCCTATAAGGCGGCGACCGAGGTGGCGTAACCGATGAAGCCAAAGCGGGAGCGTAGCGACCAAAGCGGAAAGCGTCCACGCAAGAACGCCCTTCGGACTATGTCCGAAGGGCGTTCAAATAGGAGGGGCAAGGCAACAAGAAATACCGGCGCAAGCCGGTTCGAAATAGGTGGGAGAAACTCAAGAAAATACATACGCTTCGTTTTACGAAAATATACGCTTCGATTTAATTTGGGTGAACGTTTCGTTTTGCGGATTATATATAGCCCAAAGTGCCGTTGTTTCCGCTGCTTCCGCTATTTGACGAACCACCTTTGGCGGAAGAGGTTGTGGAATTAAACGTCCGGGTACTTACCATTAGGTTGAACATAGATGCCAAACGCTGGTCCTGGCAGCTGACCAGGATGCTCAGTTTGTCATCAGGCAGGATTCTGACATCCAACGGCGAAGCCGCCGTCAGTTCGCTCTCCCCTGGCTTCAGGTCCTGGAAGTAGGGGATGGTTTTGGATGAGGAGCAAGACCACAGTAGGACGGCCGTTGCTGCCATGATACAGATTTTAATGAAATTCATGATATTTATTAAACTATAGTTTTTCCGTCTTTAGCCATCTTGCGCCTTATGGATCGCGTGAGCAGTATGTTGCCCACAGTCCACAGAGTCACGTCGAGTACCAGCACGAGGGTCAGGTCGATGCAGGTGGACACGAATATGTTGAAGGCGGTGAACCCCACCGACACCGCCACGATGGTGACCATCGCCGTGTGCTGTGGCATACCGAGAGCCAGCAGCTTGTGGTGGATATGGCTTTTGTCGGGCAGGAACGGGTTATGTCCCTTCCTGACACGGTGGATGTACACCCTCACCACGTCGAAGCAGGGCACGATGAGTGGCGAGAACGCCAGCACGAACGTGTTGGGCATCCCCTCGGGAGCGTCGGCAGGCACACAGTGGAGTACCTCCAGACTGAGTATGCAGAGCATCATGCCTATGGTCTGGCTGCCCGTGTCGCCCATGAATATCTTGTTGCCCCGGCGCGCGTCGCCGAACACATTATAATAAAAGAAAGGAATCAGTACCCCGAGGGTGGCGAAGGCGAGCATCGAGAAGATGTACTCGCGCGCCATGAAGAGGATGACACCGTAGAAGAGCGAGGCCGCCCCGAACAGTCCCGACGCCAGTCCGTCGATGCCGTCGATGAGGTTGGCGGCGTTGATGACGAACACCACGGCGAACACCGTAGTCAGCCACCCCACCCACTCCGGGAGGGCGTGGATGAAGAGAAGTCCGTAGAGGTTATGCACACACAGGCCACCGGCGATGGCCATCAGTCCGCAAGCTATGTGCGCCACGAACTTGGCGCGGTAACGTATGCCGATAAGGTCGTCAGCCACACCCACGAGGTAGAGGAGCATGATGGCGCAGAAGCCGAACGACAGCGGCAGGCTCTCCTCGTTGAGCGCGTCTCGCATACAACTGAAACCAAGCAGTTCGCACACCCCGAGGGCGAGCGCCATCGAGAAGAACACCACCGGTTTGAAGGCGATGCCCCCAAGCCGCGGAATCAGGCCCTTGTGGATCTTGCGTCCGTCGGGAACGTCGAACAGTTTCCTGCGGAACGATATGAGCAGTATCTGTGGGATAAGCACACCGGCAGCAAACACGCAGATGACGAACACAGCGATGATGCATACCGTCCAGAACGGTGACGGGGATGACAGATGTGAGAATATTTCCATAGACATTGTTGTTTATGCTACATGACTGATACCTTATTATTATAACACCAGGGGTCAGCGCACCAGTTGGATGAACTCGGGACTGACCTCCACACCGGCGGCGAGGAAGCCCGGGAGTTCCACGAGCAGACGCTTCACCTTAGACCCGCGTGTGGTGATGAGACCGCCCTCGAAGCCGTTGAGCGGACCGCCCACGATGCGGACGGTACGTCCGTACATGGCCGGCGTTATCTCCGACGGCAGGTAGTACTTGGGGAAGTCGGTGGCCGCCACGGCGCGGATGAAACGGTCCATGCGCGTCTCGTCCACCGTCATCGGTTGCCTCCACGTGTTGCGCAACCAGCGGTACTGCAGGGTCGGGATGTCCTCCACCGCCACATCGAGCCTGGACTGCGACTCGTGGACGAAGAGGAGGTCCTGGATGAACGGCACCTCTTCGCGCACATGCACGCCCTTGCAGGTCCTGACATGACTGACCATAGGCACAAAGACCTCCATACCCATCTCCCTAAGCAGACGGTAGGCCGGATGTCTGGAGTTCCAGCGTGTCAGGTCGCGCATCACGTACCATTGTACGGTGTTGTCAGTCACTGGTGTCGTCATTTCAAATCAGTATACTTTTATCATTCCTGCCTGATTGTGCAATGCGTTGCTCATCAAGCAGTTACGGCTTATCTCTTTCAAAGTTCGGGACTTTACCCCCCCCCCCCACGTACAACCTCTCTAATTTCATTTTGCGATGCAAAGGTATGTAAAGTTTTTATAACCTACAAAGAAATGTAAGGGAAAAATTCACTTTAGCGTGTTTTTTGTGCAGAAGAGCGGCGGAATGGAAAATTGGAGGGGATGGGAGGGATGGGAATTATGCATTTTTAGGAAAAAAAACATGGACAAGCAGTGGGGACAAGCGCTGACATGTCAATTATTTGTGCTACCTTTGCATAACGAATTGCGATGTATGATGAAACGGAACGGTTCACCGAAAGAAGAGGACATAAGGAAAGACCTGAGGTACCTGCAGCTGTTGGCGCAGAGCTACCCAAACATTGCCGACGCCAGCACGGAGATTATCAACCTGGAGGCGATACTCAACCTGCCGAAGCCTACGGAACACTTCATCTCCGACCCGCACGGCGAGAGTGAGGCGTTCAACCATGTGTTGAGGAACGCGTCGGGATACATAAGGCGCAAGGTGGAGGAGCTGTTCGGCGACACGCTCACCAGTAGGCAGAAGCGGGATCTGTGCATACTCATCTACTACCCCGAGAGGAAACTGCAACTGATAAAGTCCACGAGGAGGAACATGAGCGACTTCTACCCCACCACCCTGCTGCAACTCATCAAGGTGTGCCGTGAGGTGTCGAGCAAGTACACCCGGTCCAAGATACGCAAGTCGCTCCCGGCACAGTTCGCCTATATAATAGAGGAGCTGCTCCACGAGTCGCCCTCGGGACAAGGCGACAAGAAGTACCAGTACTACAACCAGATTATCCGGACCATCATAGAGACGGAGAGAGCCGACGCGTTCATCACCGCCCTGAGCAACCTCATACAGGTGCTTGCCATCGACAGGCTTCATCTGTTGGGCGACATCTTCGACCGCGGGCCCGGGGCGCACCTCATCATGGAGACGCTGTGCGACTACCACCACTACGACATAGTGTGGGGCAACCACGACATCGACTGGTTGGGCGCGGCGGCAGGCAACCGCGCCTGTATCTGCAACGTGCTGCGGATGACACTGCGGTACGGCAACCAGAGTACGCTGGAGGACGGCTACGGCATCAACCTCCTGCCCCTAGCCACCTTCGCCATCAACACCTACCGCGACGACCCCTGCGACCGGTTCGGCATCACCCACCTGCAGGAAGAGCAGACGGAGGACCAGCAGACGGAGCGGCTCATGGCACTCATGCACAAGGCCATCACCGTAATACAGTTCAAGGAGGAGGCCAAGATCATCAACCGCCGTCCCGAGTTCGGTATGGCAGACCGCAACCTCCTGCACCTTATAGATAAGGAGGCGGGAACGGTCACCATCGACGGAGTGGCCTACCCCCTCACCGACACCTTCCTGCCCACCATCGACAGGGAACACCCGTACGAACTGAGCGCGGAGGAGGAACACGTGATGGAGAAGATGGTACACTCGTTCTCCACGAGCGACAAGCTCCACAAGCACATCAGTAACCTGCTCTCCCACGGCAGCATGTACTCGGTGGTCAACTCCAACCTGCTGTTCCACGCCTCCATCCCCCTCAACAAGGACGGGTCGCTCAAGGAGGTGGACATAAGGGGGAAGAAATACAAGGGAATCGACATGATGAAGAAGACCGAGCTTATCGTGAGGTCGGCTTTCAGCAACGACACCAAGGGCGACGACAGGCTGTTCGCCGTGGACTACCTGTGGTACCTCTGGTGCGGCAAGGACAGTCCCCTCTTCGACAAGGACCGCATGACCACGTTCGAGCGTTACTTCATCGACGACCAGACCACCTACACCGAGAAGAAGGGCTACTACTACAAGTACGGTGACAGTGAGGAGGTGATGGACATGATAATGGACAACTTCGGGGTGAAGGGGACTCACCGCCACATCATCAACGGACACGTGCCGGTACGCACCATCAAGGGCGAGACACCGATAAAGGCCGGCGGCAAGCACCTGGTCATCGACGGCGGTTTCTCGCGCGCCTACCAGCCCAAGACTGGTATCGCGGGGTACACCCTCACCTTCCACTCTCGCGGACTGGAGCTCGTGCAGCACCAGCCGTTCAGGTCAGCCGAGGACGCCATACGCAAGGGAGTGGACATCAAAAGCTCCAGACAGATTGTGGAACTCAGTCAGAACCGCATGTACGTGAAGGACACCGACAAGGGACGGATACTGATCAAGAAGGTGAACGACCTGAAGAAACTGCTCTACGCGTACCGCAACGGATGGATTAAGGAACTCAACAAATAAGAATATGGAATACAAGGAAGCAGTGGACTTCATCAACAATACCACCGGCCGGATCCTGGAAAGGATAGGCGGTAGGATCACAGAGGACAACATGGACAGTCTGTCGCTCGACGACCATTGTCTGATGGCCTACCGTTACCTGCGCGACGAGGTGATGGAGGGCGGATTCATACAACTGGCGCAGAACGGCAACGGGCCGTACGTGCTGCTCGGGCCGTTCCCCATGCTCCTCAAGAAGGAATGGGGGATGAAAGACTTCAGTAAGTTTCTCTACAACGTGGCGCACGAGTACAAGGCGCACAGGGCGGAACTGGAGGCGGACAAGTCAGACGAGGAGTTCATGGCGCAGTATGAGAAGTTCGACAAACTCAACAACTACGGGGACGACTATCTGGACGAATGGGAAGAGGCCGTGACACCGGCCATAGCGGAGACGTACAAGGAAAGACAGGAACGACATGGGAAAGAACAAGGATAAAGGACAGGCAAACATCAACATCAAGAACCGCAGGGCATCGTTCGACTATGAGTTCGTCGATGTCTACACCGCCGGCATCGTGCTTACAGGGACGGAGATAAAGTCCATCCGCATGGGCAAGGCGAGTCTGGTGGACAGTTACTGCTACTTCGCCGCGGGAGAGCTGTGGGCGAAGAACATCAACATATCACAGTATCTCCAGGGGTCGTACAACAACCACAACGAGCGCAGGGAGAGGAAACTGCTGCTCAACAAGAAGGAGTTGCGCTACCTCGAGGAGGAGTCCAAGAGTCCGGGTTTCACCATCGTGCCTACCCGGCTGTTCATCAACAGCCACGGACTCGCCAAACTGGACATAGCCCTGGCCCGGGGAAAGAAGACATACGACAAGCGGCAGTCGATAAGGGAGAAGGAAGACAAGCGGGAGATGGACCGCGCGATGAAACACTGAAAGGATGGACAGGATACTTATACTTGACGGAGCGATGGGCACCGTGCTGCAACGGCAGGGGTTCAGCGGCAATTTCGACATGATCAACATAACCCACCCGGAGGCGGTAAGGCAGGTGTACACCGCTTACCTCCAGGCGGGATGCGACATCATATCCACCAACACGTTCTCCTCGCAGCGCATATCACAGGCGGAGTACGGGGCGGCGGACAAGGTGAGGCAACTGAACGAGGCCGGAGTGAGACTGGCGAGGGAGGCGGCGGACGAGTTCACGAGACAGAACCCGTCGAAGCCCCGTTATGTGGTAGGCAGTGTGGGCCCCACCAACCGCACCTGCTCCATGAGTCCCGACGTGAGTGACCCGGCCCGGCGCGACATCACCTTCGACGAACTTGCCGACGCTTACGCCGAGCAGATGACCGTCATGATAGAAAACGGTGTGGACGGTATACTGCTTGAGACCATATTCGACACCCTCAACGCCAAGGCCGGTATCTACGCGGCGGAGAAGGCGATGGAGAGGGCGGGACGGAAAGTGAGACTCATGCTGTCGGTCACCATATCCGACAAGGCGGGACGCACCCTCTCGGGACAGACCATCGGGGCGTTCCTGGCCTCCGTGGCCCACGCCGACATCTTCTCCGTAGGACTCAACTGCTCGTTCGGAGCGTCGGAGATGAAGCCGTTCCTGCGTGAACTCGCCTCCAAGGCACCCTACTATATCAGTTGCCACCCCAACGCCGGACTGCCCAACGAGATGGGCGCGTACGACCAGACACCGGAGGAGTTCGTGAACCAGACCAAGGAGTTCGCCCGGGAGGGACTGGTGAACATCATCGGCGGTTGCTGCGGCACCACCCCGGCCTACATCAGTCTGCTGCATGACACCTTAATGAAAGAGGGACTGATAAACAACCCTCATGTGCCCCTAAAGGCTGACCCCACCTTCACCCTCTCGGGACTGGAGGCGCTGAGGCTCACGCCCGAAATCCGGTTCATGAACATAGGTGAACGGTGCAACGTGGCGGGATCGCGCAAGTTCCTGCGGCTCATCAACGAACACAACTACGACGAGGCGATGCAGATAGCCCGCCGCCAGGTGGAGGACGGCGCTATGGTCATCGACATCAACATGGACGACGGACTGCTTGACGCGAAAGCGGAGATGGTACACTTCGTGAACCTCCTGATGTCTGACCCCGACATAGCCAGAGTGCCACTGATGATTGACTCGTCCACATGGGACGTGATAACAGCCGCCCTCAAGTGTGTGCAGGGCAAGTGTATCGTCAACTCCCTGTCACTGAAGGAGGGAGAGGCAGCCTTCCTCGACAAGGCGAGGGAGGTGAAGCGGATCGGCGCGGCCCTCGTGGTCATGGCGTTCGACGAGCGGGGCCAGGCGACCACCTACGACCGCAAGACAGAGATATGCGGCAGGGCGTACCGACTCCTGACGGGCATCGGGTTTAACCCGTCCGACATCATCTTCGACCCCTGTGTGCTTGCCGTGGGAACCGGCATCGAGGAACACGCCAACTACGGACTGGACTTCATACGCGCCACCCGGTGGATAAGGCAGAACCTGCCCCATGCGCATGTGAGTGGCGGAATCAGTAACCTGTCCTTCTCCTTCCGGGGCAACAACTACCTGCGCGAGGCGATACACGCCGTGTTCCTCTACCACACCATCAGTGAGGGGATGGAGATGGCGATTGTCAACCCCTCGTCGAAGGTGACGTACGCCGACATACCGCAAGACCTTGTGGGAGCCATCGACGACCTGCTGATCAACCGCCGGGCGGACGCCACGGAGCGGTTGACCGACATGGCGCAGAACCTGACAGCCACCGACGGAGGCAAAGCGGATGACAAGAAAGCGCTGACCCTGGAGGAGATGATAATGAAGGGGACTACAGAGGGACTGGAGGCAGCCCTTATGGACGAACTGAAACGGTTGCGCACCCCGGTGAGTGTGATTGAAGGCCCGTTGATGGACGCGATGAACAAGGTGGGCCAACTCTTCGGTGAGGGCAAGATGTTCCTTCCGCAGGTGGTCAAGACCGCCAGGACGATGAAACAGGCGGTGGCGATACTCCAGCCGTTCATCGGGCAGTCGAACCGTCAGGAGACGAAACGCCGTCCCCACGTGCTGATCGCCACGGTGAAGGGGGACGTACACGACATAGGAAAGAACATAGTGGCTGTGGTCATGGGCTGCAACGGCTATGAGATAACAGACCTCGGTGTGATGGTGCCGGCGGAGACGATAGTGGAACAGGCCAAGGCGACCCGCGCCGACATCATAGGACTGTCCGGACTCATCACCCCCTCACTGACGGAGATGACCAACACCGCCCGCGCCCTGAGGGAGGCGGGAGTGTCGGTGCCGATCATGATAGGTGGGGCGACGACGAGTGAACTGCACACCGCCCTCAAGATAGCCACCGAGTACGACGGTCCCGTCATCTGGTTGAAAGACGCGTCGCAGAACGTGGTGGCCGCACAGAAAGCGCTCGACCCCCAGACGAGGGACGGGTATGTGGCGGAACTGAAAGCCCGCCAGGCACAGTTGCGCGACGAATACCACGAACGGAAACCCCAGTTGCTCAGCCTTGAAGAGGCAAGACAAAGAAAACACAAGACAAACTGATACTGTATGAAAGAAAAGAGAGACTCTTTGGATTTCGGAGAGATGCGGGTGTCGCGTCTGTTCCGCAAACTGTTCTTCCCTACCCTGCTCGGACTCATATCGTCCGTGCTGCTCAACCTCGCCGACGGCATTTTCGTGGGCCGCGGCGTCGGCAGTGACGCGCTCGCCGCGATCAACATAGCCGCCCCCCTGTTCCAGATTTCCACCGGCATCGCGCTGATGTTCGGCAGTGGGTTGAGTGTGGTGGCAGCCATCCACCTGGGCAAGGGCAACACGAAGGCCGCCAACATCAATGTGACACAGGCGTTCACGGTGGGCTTACTGCTGATGACGCTGTGCGTCATTGCCATCAACATCTTCCCGCGTCAGACAGCCAGTCTGTGCGGCGGCAACGACGTGCTGTATCCGATGGTACTCGACTATATAAGAGGAGTCAGTCCGAGCCTGTTGTTCCTTGTCATCAACATCGTGGGACTCTTCGCCATCCGTCTCGACGGATCGCCCAACTACGCGATGGCGGTGAACGCTGTGGCCGCCATGCTCAACATCATCCTCGACTGGCTGTTCGTCTTCCCCCTGCAATGGGGACTCTTCGGAGCCGGGGTGGCGACATCCATAGCGTCGGGCGTGGGCAGTCTGATGGTAGTGTGGTACTTCACGCGCCGCAGTAGCCGTATCAGGCTCTACCGTCCGAAATTCACCGGTACCGCCATCGGTCTGACCGCGCGCAACTGCGGTTACATGCTGCGCCTCGGTTTTCCCACGTTCCTTGCCGAGACCGCCATCAGTTGCATGATGATAACAGGCAACTACATGTTCATGGACTACCTCCACGAGGACGGAGTGGCGGCTTTCTCCATCGCCTGTTACCTCTTCCCGATGATATTCATGTTCGGCAACGCCATAGCCCAGTCGTCCCTGCCCATCGTGAGCTACAACTACGGACTGGGCAGGACCCGGCGCGTGCGCTCCGCCCTGCGCATATCAGCGGGACTCGCTGTGGCGCTGGGACTGGTGATGTCCCTCGTCGGTTTCTTCTTCACCCCACAGATAGTGGACATGTTCCTCGACCCGTCCGCCCGGTCGTGGGCTATCGGAGTGCATGGCATCCCCCTTTTCATGACCACCTGTCTGCCGTTCACGCTCAACGTGGTGCTGATAGGTTACCTTCAGAGTCTGGAACGCTACAAGCCGGCTACCGCGTTCATGCTGCTGCGCGGGTTCATTGTCATCATACCCTGCTTCATCCTCCTGCCGACGGCTATCGGCACTGACGGACTGTGGTTGGCCGAACCGTTGTCGGAGACCATCACGCTGGTGGCACTGCTGACATTCATCTTGGTGAAGCGGCTGCGCCGCCATGTGGTAAACCTTCTGCTGGTGGCAGTACTGCTGCTGGGCGCGGCGTGCAGTTCACAGTCGGACTCACAGGCGGACAACGGTTACTGGTCCGACAGCAGTTCATGGTATCAGTCGAAGGACACGGTAAGTCCCGACAAGATAGACCTGCTGTACATCGTGTCCACCGACGTGGTGACGGCCACGGACAGTAACGGCGACACGGTGTACACCGCCCAACTGACAACAGCCGACAGGAAGGCGATGGACGGAGAGTTCGCCTACGTGGAGAAGAACATCGGGCAGGGGGACTTCAACTACTTCGCGCCCTACTACCACCAGTTCACCTTCGACGCCATCAGTCTGCCCACTAGTCAGTTTGACTCGATATACACGACCGTATCGAAAGAGATATGCGCGGCGTTCGACCACTATATGAGGCACAGGAACCAGGGAAGGAAGTACGCGCTGGTAGGTTTCTCCCAGGGCGGTATGCTTGTACTCGACCTGTTGAAGCACATGAGTGACGGGGAGTACAACCGTATGGTGGCAGCCTACGTGATGGGTTACCGCCTATCCGCCGACGACCTGCGGTGCAAGCATATCATACCGGCTACCGACGAGGACAGTCCGGGAGTCACCGTCTCCTTCAACTCCGTACTCGACAACGACGGTATATGGCCGTTCGTGAGCGAGGGGGCGGTAGCCGCCATCAACCCTGTGAACTGGAAGACCGACGCTACACCCGCCACGTTCGTGTACGGGGAAAGTGGGCATACAGCCCACATGGACACCGTGACACACCAGATTATCGTGGAGACCGACAAGGCGGAGGAGTACAGGGAGTGGAACGGCAACCCGGTGTTCCAGAGCGCGAATGTAAGTCCCGACTGTCTGCACCACTGGGACCTGTTGTTCTACACAGGGTTCATACACGACAACATACAGAGACGCGCGGCGAACAGATAACGTATTGACACAAGCAAAACATTAACCGACAACCATTAATATCATAACCAATCATGACAATCAACATTATCAGGAAACTAATCTGCATCTGTCTGACTGCACTGTCAGCAACAAACATCACCGCGGCTGACCGCTTCGTGTCCTTCAGCCGGGGCGACATCCTCATCAACCGCGGCAACACCGTCGTAATCAGTATGGACACCAACGACTGTGCCGGGGTGCGCTATGCGGTGAACGCCCTCTCGACCGATATAAATAAGGTGTGTGGGAGTAAGGTGGTACTGTCGGACACCGACCCGTCCATCATAGTAGGCACCATTGGACACTCCGCCGCCATAGACAGGATGGTAAGGAAAGGACTCATCGACGGCAAGCAGCTGAAAGGCAAGTGGGAGAAATTCATCATCACCCTTGTGGACGGTAGGCTCGTCATTGCCGGAAGTGACAGGAGAGGCACCATATACGGAATATACGAGCTGTCGAGACAGATAGGCGTGTCCCCATGGTACGACTGGGCGGACGTACCCATAGATCGTCACGACTCCATATTCGTCAACCGGGGCATATACACCGACGGTGAACCTGCCGTGCGTTACAGGGGCATCTTCCTCAACGACGAGGCGCCGTGCCTCACCTCATGGGTGAAGAACACCTACGGCACGGACTACGGAGACCACAGGTTCTACCAGAGGGTGTTTGAACTCATACTGCGTCTGCGCGGCAACATGATGTGGCCCGCCATGTGGGGCTGGGCGTTCTACGCCGATGACCCGGAGAACGAGAAGACAGCCAACGAGATGGGGGTAGTGATGGGTACATCCCACCACGAGCCGATGGCGCGCAACCACCAGGAATACGCCCGCAACCGAGGTAAATGGGGAGCGTGGAACTACAGGAAGAACAAGGACAACCTGCAGCAGTTCTTCCGTGAGGGAATAGAGCGGATGAAAGGGACGGAACAGATTGTCACCATCGGTATGAGGGGTGACGGCGACGAGGCCATGAGCGAGGAGGCAGACACCCGGCTCATGACCGACATCATCAACGACCAACGAAAGATAATAGCGGATGTAACAGGCAGGAAAGCGGGTGAGACCCCACAGGTATGGGCGCTCTACAAAGAGGTGCTGGACTACTATGACAAGGGGATGAAAGTGCCGGATGACGTGACCCTTCTGCTGTGTGACGACAACTGGGGCAACGTGCGCCGTGTCCCCACCCCACAGGAACGCAAGCACAAGGGAGGATGGGGACTCTACTATCATGTGGACTATGTGGGCGCGCCGCGCAACTCCAAGCTCCTCAATGTGACCCCTGTGCAGAATCCGTGGGAACAACTCACACTGGCGTACGAGAACGGCATAGACCGGCTGTGGATTCTCAATGTGGGTGACCTCAAACCGATGGAATACCCCATCAGCCAGTTTCTCGACATGGCATGGAACCCGAGGAAATACACGGTGGACCGCATCACAGACCACACTCGTGACTTCTGCGCGCAGCAGTTCGGAGAGGCACAGGCGGACGAGGCCGCGAGAATTCTCAACCTCGTGTGCAAGTACAACGGCAGATGCACGCCGGAGATGCTCGACAAGAACACCTATGACCTGGAGTCGGGGGAATGGCAAACGGTGGTGAACCAATACCTCAAACTCGAGACCGAGGCCCTGCGCCAGTACAACAGTCTGGAGGAGTCCTACCGTGACGCATACAGGCAAATCATACTCTTCCCTATCGAGCTGATGAGCAACCTGCACCAGATGTACTACGCACAGGCTCAGAACAACGCGCTCTACAGGTTGTCTGACCCCAGGGCCAACGGTTGGGCTGAGGAATGTGAGCGGCTGTTCATGCGCGACTCCCTTATCTGCGACCACTACAACCACAAGATGTCGGGCGGGAAATGGAACGGCATGATGACCCAGAAGCACATCGGTTACACACAATGGAACGACAACTTCGCGAAGGACACATGTCCCAAACTCTACAGGGTGGAGGCACCGTACGTGGTCACGGCGAAAGACGGACTGGTGGAAATAGAGGCGGCCCACTACTTCAGCAAGACAGACGCCGAAGCCAAGTGGACCGAGATTCCGCACATGGGAAAAAGTATGTCCGCCATGACACTCATGCCGTACACGGCAAGTGTGGGCGGGGCGGACATAACGTACAAGTTCAGGATGCGGGAAACCGGGAAAGTGAGCATACACGTCATTACCAAGTCCACCTTGGACTACCTCAACAAGGGCGGCATGACATACGGCGTGAGTGTGGACGGCAGCGCGCCGGTGGAGGTCAACTTCAACGGCAGACTGAACGAAAAGCCTGAGAACATCTACGACATATACTATCCCACGGTTGCGAGCCGCATCGTGGACAAATCGATAGAGGTAAGTCTCCAACCTACGGCGGACGGCATACACACCATCACCATCACGCCTAATGACCCCGCCATTGTCTTCGAGAAAATCGCAGTGGACGGTAGAGGCGGTGCCAGTAGGGCAACCGCCGCAAG
Source organism: Candidatus Methanomethylophilaceae archaeon (assembly GCA_963594655.1). GTDB lineage: Bacteria > Bacteroidota > Bacteroidia > Bacteroidales > Bacteroidaceae > Colivivens. Next base: position 13,033 of record CAVBFD010000035.1, on the reverse strand, counting down.
GTAGACCGTACCGGTTGCACGTCGTACGCCATCATGGCGAGCAGGAAGATGATTCCGGCAAAGCAAAGCACGCCGAAGATTTGTTTCGTTCCCATCATCATACTCTCCATGGCGGTGTACGGCATACCGCCCGCCAGGTTGTCCGCCACGTTGTGGCGCAACATATAACCATAGGTGGCTGACGCGATGTTGCCCAACAGTCCGTTGCGCACGAAGCCGGCGAGTGTCAGTCCCATGAAGAAAAAGCGGAAGTCGAGCAGTTCCTCAAGGTAGATGGTAAGCGCCACGAAGAAAATGGCGTAGCCAAAGTTACGGACGAACGTGGGCAGGTAGAGCGACTCAATCTCTATCACAGGAGTTATGTGGAAATACATGTACACCTGGTAGAACACGAGGAGGGCGAAGCCTACGGTCAACAGCCGGGTGTACTTCTGCCGCCATATCTTATACCAGCAGAGGCAGAACAGGCAGCCGGCTATGTTGCCCGCGATGGCAATCAGATCGAACCGCGCCCCGGTCAACTGTCCGTAATGGAGGACCGCTCCCCAGAACGGTTTCTCCAGTGAGTTGGCCGTGCCGTTAAGCACTTCGGCCACGAGAAACATGAAGAGGATGGGATAAATTGTCTTGTAGCGGAACAGCCGTGGCGAGAGGTACGGATGCCTTATCCTGCACATGCGGTGTATGGCGGCGAAGATGACGACAGGCCAGAGACAAAGCACCGTGGTCCACAGTCGGCTGTCCGTCCAGTTGTAGTACTCCGCATAATCGAATACCCACACGCCGGTGAGCAGGGCCACCGACCACAGCACGCACCCCAAATAGTCGATGCTGATGAACGGTACGGGACGCATGAAACGGAAGTCGCGCGTACAGAAGATGAAGTAGAGCAGCACCACGATGAGCAGGGCCACCATGAACCAGTGCATGGCGCGCCAGCCTCCAAAGAGATAGCTCAGTTCAGTACTCATCCATCCTGCCATAGCCATGTCGCCAAGGACGACCATATAGAGCAGGGGGAAGAATATCTGGAAGTCGCGTTTGGGAGTCATCCACAACTGTATGTTGGAGAAGCACTCGAAGGTGGCCATCAGCTTGAAAAACCCGCAGAGGTAGGACGAGAGGCACAGGAGTGGAATCCATGTGGTGAAGAGGGGAAGGGCGACGGTCACTATGAGTCCGCTCACAGCCGCTATCTCCAACTGGCGGTTGGTGAAACGGAACTTCAGGCGGAAAAGGAAGGGGAACGGCATCGCCACACCCACGACACAGCACATGAAGACGAACATCACGTCCTCGCGCATCCAACCCAGATCGCCCATCATGTACTGTTGCGACCCGAGGTAGACACCGTCGGTCATCTGGAATACCACACAGAAAAGCAGGTAGATCCACGGTCGGACTCCTTTCGGGATGAAATCCCTTACCATGGGCATCTCAAACGGTCGGCCCAACATCATATCGTTTGCCATACATCACACGACTTGGTCTGTCAATAATCCACCTCACACTCCACGTTCAGTCCACTGAGCAGACGTTTCACGTCCTCCGGGCGGTTGTCCCGGGTGAGTTCCACACGCACAGGCACCCGTTGCTCCACCTTCACGAAGTTGCCCGTGGCGTTGTCCACCGGCACCTTACTGTAAGTGGCGCCGCTCGCCGACGACACGCTCTGTACCCTACCCTTGAACGTGACACCCGGGATGGCGTCGGCCGTGAACTCCACGGGCATGCCCACACTGATGTGCCTCATCTGGGTCTCACGGTAGTTGGCCACCACCCACACACTGCCCTGGTCCACGATGTTGACCATGAGTTGGCCAGGTTGCACCAACTGGCCCACATATATGTCCTTGCGTCCCACATAACCGTCGCAAGGGGCGGTGATGACGGTATAGGAGAGGTTGAGCCGGGCCAGGTTGAGCCGGGCCTCAGCCACACTCACCCCTGCGGTGGACTGTCCCAGAAGATGCTCCTGCTCGTCCTTCACCACCGCCGTGGCGGCACGGCTGGCGGTGGCCTGCGCATAACGGGCCTGGGCCGCCTCGTAACGGCTCTTCGCCTGGTCGTACGCTGTCTTCGCGTTGTCGAACTGCTGCTGGGTCACCGCCCCCTTCTGCAGCAACGCCCGGAAGCGGTCATAGTCCTTCCCCGCGTTCTCCATCCCCACTTTCGCCTCCTCCATACTGGCGGTGGCGACCTGGATGCCGGCCGAAGCCACACTGACATTGCTGTCGATGGTGTTGAAGCCGGCGCTCACGGCACCGGTGCCTGACTTCGACCCCTCCACGTCGGCCTCGGCCTGGGCGAGGGCGAGACGGAACTCAGCGTCCTCAAGCATCACCAGTGTGTCGCCCTTATGCACATACTGGAACTCCCGGAAGCGCAAGTCCTTGATGAACCCCTGCACACGGGTGTTGACCGGGGTGAGGTTGCGGTGTACCATGGCGTTGTCGGTGTACTCCACCGTGCCGAAATGCACAAAGCGCAGACAGAGGTAGACCGCACAGAATATCAAGGCGGCGATGACGACTGTGTTGTATATTCTCTTTACTTGTTTCTTCTTGTTCATAATGATCCGTTTTATTTGTTGATTAAAGTTTTCCTGCCACAAACAACACCTTATAATACTGGTAGGCGATATTGATGCGCGCGTCCGCCTCCTTCAGTTCCGCGTCCAACTTGATGTTGGCGGCGTCCACCATGTCGGTGATGAGAGCCAGTTGGTTGAGGTAACGGTTGTTCACCACGTCATAGTTCCCGTTGGCCAGTTCCACGTTCTTCCTCTGCGTCTCCAGTTCCACATAACTCTGGAGGTAGTCGGTGTAGGCCGACTGAACGTTGTTGTCCAGTTGCTCCTCGGCCAAGGCGGTACTCATACGGGCCTGGGCTGTCGCCAGTCTGCTCTGCGACAGTTTCCTGTTGCTCTTGAACAGGGACGACAGCGAATACTTCACACCAACACCGACATACCATATATTGAGGTTCTTGTCAACCGGAGGCAGTTCAAAGGTGATGGGGCCGTTGAACGTGTTGCTCGCCACGACCGCCACCTTAGGCAGCATCTCACTTCTCGCCATCTTCTCCTGCTGTACACTCATAAGCTCGTTGAGCCGCGCCATACGTATCTGTGGACTACCGGCAATCGCCTCGCCCTGCCACCAGTCCTCCCCCTCATTGCCAAAGACCTTGCCCACGGTGTCCTCCGTCGGTTCGATACGGTCGCTGACAGGAAGGCCGAGGGTGTTGCAGAGCTGGTGGTTGAGTATGCCGCGCGAGTTCTCCAGTTGGGTAAGACTGAGTTCCAAGGTCTGGAGCTGGAGTTCGTAGCGGGTGACATCGTTCTTCAGCGCCACTCCCTGCGAGTGCTTCTCCTTTATATTTTCGATGAGTTGCCGGGTCAGTTCGATATTGCTCCGCAGAACCTTCTCCCGGTGCGCCAGTTTCTGTAGGTCAAGGTACTCGCCCAACGCCATGAACCGTTGTGACTGACGGCTGAGTTCCGTAGACACCGCCGCCTGTTCTGCCGCTATCTCCGCAATCCGGACACCGGCGCTGACAGCTCCGCCGGCATACACCACCTGTTGGGCGTCGAGTGTGAACGAGTTGCCGAAATGGGGACTGGTGAGGTTCTGCACCTGGGTAAAGTCACGTTCCATAAGGAGGGCGTTGCCGATGTAACTGGCACTGACACTGGCGTTGATGTCGGGAAGCCGCTGGTTCCTGGCACTACGGACACCCTCGCGCGCCGCGTCAACCCCGATTTTCTGAACATTCAGTGTCTTGTCGTTCCGTTCGAGAAGGTCGAACAACTCACTGATGTCCATCCTACGGACATTCTGGGAGTACGACACCGCACAAAACGCAGTGGCACACGCCACTGCCAAAAACAATCTTTTAACCATAACACAATGAATTTATTCTCGCAATTCGGGTGCAAAGTTACGGCTATTTGTCCGACTGGAAAGAAAAGAAAACTCGCTGAAAATTGGCAATACGGGAACAGTCTCGTGATTTTTCACTATATTTGCAGTAAAAACGGGAAGCATGAGACCGGAATTGGAGACCATATCGTCCTCAGACATCGACACTGCCCTCCACGTGACCGACCACGGGGCATTGTGGTTGTGCCTACAGGGAACGGCGGAACTGGGGATTGACCTCGACAAGTGGGAAATAAGGAAAGACACCGTAATAATATTCTTTCCCGACGATGTGGTGAGGTGGAGTAAGATAAGCGGGGATTTCAGGGCGAAGGTGATACGCTACTCGCCGGAGACCCTCCGGTCGGCGTGCATGAACATAGAACATTCCATCTATTCGACCCTGCGCGAAGACAGGGTGTGCAGGCACCCAGGGGTGGTGGAACATGTGATAAAGAACATGTTCCGTATACTGGACTTCTATTTCTCCGACAGTCTGGTAAGTGACCTCGAAGAGATAGTGAACTCGCAGCTCCGTTCCTTCTTCGTCGGCTTCAACAGTTTCGTGTCAAACTCGACCTACGGCACGCAGACCCAGGGAGCGAGCCGTACCGTAGCCCTCTTCAACGGGTTCATGACCCTGGTGAAGACCGAATTCCGCGAAGCCCACGAGGTGGCGTGGTACGCCGACAGGTTGAACATAAGCCGCAAGTACCTCGGAATGATTGTGAAGACCCACACGGGGGTGACTCCAAAGAAAATCATTGACGAATACATCATCCTACAACTGCAACTGGCGCTGCGCACCACACAGAAGCCGATGAAACAGATAGCGTCGGAGTTCCATTTCGCCGACGCGTCGGTCATGACCCGTTACTTCAGGTCGCACACAGGCGTCAATCCCCTCACTTACAGGAACGGATGAATTACCAAGCGCGGACTACACTATAATACTCCTCATTTCCCCATCCGCCAAAGCGAATCGGGCGGGAAAACGAAACGTTCGTTTTCCCGCCCGATTTTCAGTTTTGTCAAGGCTTCACGAAGTGGCAGCCTTGCGTCAGACGATTAGTCTGTGTACTGCATTGTGACACCCTTTGCCATTTCCTGTGCCAGTTCAACACCGGCAGCGTCGGGAGTCGTGGTCAACTTTTTGTCACCAAGGTTCAGAGTAAGTGTACCGTCCTCGTTGACTGTCATCAGTTCATACAGAGTTCCGTCAACCTCGGCACTCCAAGTCTTGTTCTCCTTGTTGAACACCAGCTTGCACTCACAGCCGCGGGTCTCGTCCACAATCTTGTAGCCGCTCTTGGTTGTGGTGATGGCGAACATGTCACCGTTGCTGCCCTTCATGCGCTTCACCTCACCAACCTTGGCGATTGGGTTGGAACCGGTCCAGAACTCGATGGAGTTGAACACCAGGATATCAGCCAAGTAAACCACTCCGTAAACCGGGATGATGTGGAAGCAGGCGAATACCAACTCGTTGATAAACTTGGATCCGCTGAGACCCTCGTTCCATGTCTTCAGATTGTTGAATGTACGGAACGAACCGATACAACTTGAAAACAACACACATGATGCCATTACGGCACACATCAATTTCAAAATTCTCTTTTTCATGATTTAAAACGTTTTGTTGATAATATAAAATGGAAAAGTCATCTCACCCTCAACAGGTCGCCCTCCACCGGAGTGTAGTCGCCGTCCTTGAAATTCAGTTTGTAAAGTTTCTTGACACTCATGGCATAGAGCTGCGCCACGGAATACATCGACTCCCCCTTGCGCACATGATGCCAGTAGCCCTTGCCGTACTGCTTGGCAGCCTTCGACTGCTTCTTCTGCAAGTAGATGAAGTCGCCGGAGTTGATGGTCACACTCTCAATCGCTTCATTGTACTGCAGCAGTTTCTTCTTGGACATCGCGAACTCCTTCGCCAGACTGTCCCAGGTCTCACTGCCGTTCGCCTTGACGCACACCACCCCGTTGTTGCTGTAGAGCTGGTGGGCATCGAGCCGCACGTCAACCAGTGGACGGTCGTCAGGCACGAACGACCCGTTCGGGTCACGGTCGAACTTGTTCAGTTCATACAGTTCAATGATACTGATGAGACGGTTGGCGTAGGTGGGACTCGTGGCGTAACCGCACGACTTCAGTCCGCGCGCCCAACCCTTGTAGTCGAGTATGCTGAGGCGGAAAAGCCTGCTGTAGCGGTCGCGCAACAGGAACTTGGAGTGGTCCTCGTAACTGTCACGCACCGAGGCGTACACACGGAAATGTTCCGTACGTCCGTCATCGAAATGGGTGGTGGTGGGTCCGGTCCAGCTGCCGCCACGCTTAATGCCGAAGTGGTTGTTGCTCTTCTTCGCCAGTTCACTCGTCCCCGCCCCACTCTCCAGCAGTCCCTGGGCGAGGGTGATGCTGGCAGGTATGCCGTGCAGCTCCATCTGCTCCACTGCGATGTCCTTATACAAGTCTATGTAATCGATGAACTTCTGGCTTTTGGTCTGCGCCACCGTCCGCATCCCTACGGACGACAGGACGGCCAACAGCAACAAAACCAGACCTCTGTTTATATTCATGAGTGTTTTTTCCTTCTCTTTTATTGGTTTTGAGTGCAAACCTACAAAAAAAATGCATAACTTTGGGCGTGGTTAACAAAAAAAATGACGTACAATGGAAAGAACAGTACAATCCATTGAGATTATCATCAAACAGGAGAATGAACTCGACGAGACGGAACTGGCACTGCTTCAGGCCGCCAAAGCCGCAACCTACCGCAGTTACGCCCCATACAGCAACTTCAAGGTCGGAGCGGCGGTGAGTCTTGAAAGCGGTGAGGTCATATCGGGCAACAACCAGGAGAACTGCTCATACCCCCTGGGCTTATGCGCCGAGCGCACCACCCTCTTCTATGCCAACTCACGCTATCCCGACACCCCGGTCACCGCACTGTGCATAGCCGCAAGGGACAGCTGCGGAGGATTCACCCGTGTCCCCGTCAGTCCGTGTGGCGGTTGCCGTCAGGTGATGCTGGAGTCGGAGTGCCGTTACCGCCGCAACATCAAGATAATGCTTTACGGCACAGACGGCATCCACATACTGTCGTCCGCACGCGACCTGCTGCCTGTGGGATTCGACCATGGCAGTCTGACGTGACACCCGAAAGTCCATTTCCCCCATGGACCACAAGGCTGTTCGGGAAAGAATTCGTACCTTTGCAGAGTAATTGACACGATACGACTGAAACTATGACAAGTATTGAGAAAGGTATATTCAACCGTTCGGAACTGCTGCTCGGGCCACAGGTGATGGAGGGGGTGATGCAACGGAGGGTCATCATCTTCGGAGTGGGAGGTGTCGGGTCGTGGTGTGCGGAGAGTCTCGTACGCAACGGCATCAGCCACCTGACGATAGTGGACAGCGACAGGGTGTGCATCACCAACTGCAACCGTCAGCTGATGGCCACCACACGCACCGTGGGCAAGGTGAAGGTGGATGTCCTGAAAGATCGGCTTCTGGAAATAAACCCCAAGGCTGAAATAACAGCCATACAGGATATATATAATAAGGAGAGCGCGGACCGGTTCGGGTTGGAGACCTACGACTACATCATCGACGCCATCGACTCGCTCAAGGACAAGGCCGACCTTATACAGAGAGCCACACACATAGTGCATGAGAACCCCCGCGTCATGTTCGTCAGCAGTATGGGAGCGGCACTGAGGATGGACCCCACCCAGGTGAGGGTGGCTGAGTTCTGGAAAATCAAGGGCGACCCACTGGCACGCGCGCTGCGCAACAAGTTCAAGCGCGCCGGAGAGTTTCCGCAGAGCAAGTTCCTGTGCGTGTACAGCGAGGAGCGGCCGTTGGAGAACAAAGGCACCGCCCACACGTGCGGCACATCCGCATGCATGTGTCCCAAGGCGAAGCTCATCAGCGGGACCCGGGGAACGGACACCGCCGTGTACGACGCGCCGGGCGACCAACGGCTGGTGGAACACGAGTGGTGTACCAGTAAGGCACAAATCAACGGGTCACTCAGTCACATAACAGGAATTTTCGGAATGACACTGGCCGGACTTGTCATGAAGAACGAAAACCAAAGATTGTCACAGCCATAAAAAAAAGCAAGGAGTTGTTCTTAAAAAGGCAAAAGCGGAGCGCCAGAACAACCCCCTGCAGGAGGAGTCGGGATGACGTGACTCGAACACGCGACTCCAACGTCCCGAACGTTGTGCGCTACCAACTGCGCTACATCCCGTAATAACGGCTGCAAAGGTACAATAAATATTCGGAACAGCCGTTACTAATAAGGAAATAAATTCAGAATGACGACAAAAAAAGATATACACAGGTGGAAAAACGCGGTTGCACTGGTGTTTTTACTGCTTATGGCGACTGTAGGCGCGGCACAGAACGTAACCGTCAAAGGCACGATAACCGACGACGACAGGCAACCGGTAGAGATGGCTCTCGTGAGAATCGAGGGAGAGACACTCACCGGCACTACAGCAGACCTTAAAGGCAGGTACAGCATCACGTGCAGGAGTTCCGACTCACTTGTCGTGGTGTTCTCCATGATCGGCTACGAGACCCGCAAGCGCACACTGAAGAATCCTACGGACACCGTACTGCTCAACGTGATGTTGCCAAAGACGGGATACGAGCTGGGGGAAGTGGAAGTGCGGCAGATACGGCAGCAGACAAGTACCATGAACACGGTCAACATGAGTGACATGAAGCACATGGGAAACGCGTCGGGACAGGGAGTAGAGCAGATTATAGCCACTCAGGCGGGAGTAAGCACGCACAACGAACTGTCCAACCAGTATAATGTCAGGGGAGGGTCGTTCGACGAGAACTCCGTGTACATCAACGGCATCGAGGTGTACCGTCCGCTGCTCGTCCGCTCGGGACAGCAGGAGGGACTATCCATCATCAATCCCGACATGGTGGAGAGTATCCAGTTCTCCGCCGGAGGCTTCGAGGCGAAGTACGGCGACAAGATGTCGAGCGTCCTCGACATCACCTACAAGCGTCCCGACAAGTTCGAGGCTTCGGCTTCGGCGTCGATGATGGGAGCGTCGGCCTACGTAGGCTACGGCAACGGCAGGTTCTCCATGACACATGCCGTCAGGTACAAGACAACCAAGAACCTGCTTGGCACACAGGACACCCAGGGAGAGTACGACCCCAAGGACTTCGACTACCAGACATATATCAGTTGGAGTCCCACAAAGAAATGGACGTTCGACGCAATCGGCAACATAGCGCGCAACGACTACAACTTCACCCCAGCCTCGCGCACCACCAAATTCGGTACGGCTGAAGACGCACATGAGTTCAAGGTCTACTTCGACGGAAAGGAAGAGGACAGATTCCACACCTACTTCGGCGCGCTGTCACTCACCCATAAGTTCAACGACTACAACAGTCTGACACTTAACTACTCCGCCTTCCGTACCAATGAGCGCGAGACCTACGACATACAGGGCGAGTACTGGCTCGACAGCGACGACTACGCCATAGGCACGTACAAGGAACACGCGCGCAACAGGCTCAACGTCACAGTGCGGTCCATCGGACTGACCGGACGCAGCCGTTTCACAGGACACGAACTCCGCTACGGCATACTCAACAAGAACGAGCATGTGGACGAGACCATGAGCGAATGGGAGATGCGCGACTCCGCCGGCTACTCCCTGCCCCACTCTCCCAAGGAACTGAAACTCATCTACAGTCTGAAGTCACGGAACTCCATCAGGTCCAACCGCATCGAGGCGTTCGTACAGGACACGTGGAGGAAGGAAGTCAAGGAAGGCGAGCTGGTAATCAACTACGGACTGCGTGTGGCACACTGGAGCTACAACAAGGAGACCATCGTGTCGCCAAGGGCCACGGTGGCGTTCATCCCCGCAAAGAACAGCGACTGGGTGTTCCGCTTCTCCACCGGACTCTATTACCAGGCTCCGTTCTACAAGGAACTGAAGGACACGGCCAACGTCAGCGGTACGGGAGTGGTGACACTCAACAGGAACATCAAGTCACAGAAATCAGTACATTTCCTCTTCGGAAGCGAGTACAACTTCAAGGTCAACAACCAGTTGTTCAAGGCTACGGCAGAGGCGTACTACAAGGCCCTGTCGAACCTCAACCCATACAACGTGGACAATGTGCGGCTGTCGTATTACGGAGAGAACATAGCCACCGGCTATGCCATGGGACTCGACCTGAAGATTTACGGCGAGTTTGTCCCGAACACGGCATCGTGGGTGAGCATAGGAATCATGTCCACAAAGGAAAAGATACACGGCAAGAGTGTGCCACGGCCTACCGACCAGTTGTTGAACTGCAACATTCTGTTCTCCGACTACTTCCCCCACACAGACCGGTGGAAGGTGACGGTGAAGGGCCACTATGCCGGCGGACTTCCGTTCGGACCGCCGCACACTGGACGCGAGAAGCAGGTGTTCCGCATGTCCAGTTACCGCCGTGTGGACCTCGGCATATCCTACCGGTTGGTCAAGGACGGTGAAAACAGGCGTTACCGCCGCATGGGAGTGAAGGACGTGTGGTTGGGCCTTGACGCGTTCAACATCCTCGACATCAACAACGTCAACTCATACTACTGGGTGACGGACATAAGCAACAACCAGTTCGCCGTCCCCAATTACCTGACGGGCAGGCAACTGAACCTGCGCGTCATGGTAGACCTCTAAGGGAAGGGGAAGAGGTAAGGACTTACAGTTTGGCCCGCAGTTCCTTAATCTGGTCAGACGAGATATAGTCGTCGTACGTCATCAGCTTGTCGATATTGCCGTTCGGGCCAAGCTCGATGATACGGTTGGCCACCGTATTGATGAACTCATGGTCGTGGCTGGCGAACAGCACGTTACCCTTGAAGAGTTTCAGATTGTTGTTGAACGCCTGTATGGACTCCAGGTCAAGATGGTTGGTAGGAGTGTCAAGGATAAGGCAGTTGGCGTTCTTGAGTTGCATACGCGCAATCATACAACGCATCTTCTCGCCTCCCGACAGGACATTCACCTTCTTCAGCACCTCCTCGCCGGAGAACAGCATCCTGCCCAGATAGCCCTTGAAGAACACGTCGTTGCCCTCGCCATACTGGCTAAGCCACTCCACGAGGTTCTTGTCGGACTTGAAGAACTCAGAGTTGTCGAGCGGCAGGTAAGCGGTGGTGATGGTCACGCCCCACTTGTACGTGCCGGCCTGCGGTTCCCTGTTGCCGTTGATAATCTCGAACAGGGCGGTCATCGCCCTCGGATTATGACTGAGGAACACCACCTTCTGTCCCTTCTCCACATTGAACGACAGGTTGTCGAACAGCAGAGTGCCGTCCTCGTCCACCGCCTTCAGTCCTTCCACCTCAAGAATCTGGTTGCCCGGTTCCCTCTCCATCTGGAAGATTATACCTGGGTACTTGCGTGTTGAGGGCTGTATCTCCTCGACGTTAAGTTTCTCAAGCATCTTCTTGCGGCTTGTGGTCTGCTTGCTCTTCGCCGCATTGGCGGAGAAACGGCGGATGAACTCCTCCAGTTCCTTCTTCTTCTCCTCGGCCTTCGCCTTCTGGTTCTGGGCCTGACGCAGAGCCAACTGGGAACTCTCGTACCAGAACGAATAGTTGCCGGCGAACAGGTTTATCTTGCCATAGTCTATATCGACAGTATGGGTGGACACGGCGTCGAGGAAGTGGCGGTCGTGGCTTACCACCAGCACTGTATGCTCGAAGTTGGCGAGATAATCCTCCAGCCACTCCACGGTATCGAGGTCGAGGTCGTTGGTCGGCTCGTCGAGCAGCAGGTTGTCGGGGTTGCCGTACAGGGCCTGTGCCAACATGACACGCACCTTCTCCTTACCTGACAGTTCCGACATCTGACGCTGGTGCAGGTGTTCCTTTATCCCCAGTCCACTGAGCAGGATGGCGGCGTCACTCTCCGCGTTCCATCCGTCAAGTTCCGCGAACTTCTCCTCCAGTTCGGCCGCCTTGATGCCGTCCTCCTCGGTGAAGTCCGCCTTGGCATAAAGCGCGTCCTTCCGCTTCATGATGTCCCAAAGGACCGAATGTCCCATGAGCACTGTGTCCATCACACTGAAGTTGTCGTACTTGTTGTGGTCCTGGCTCAACACCGACAGGCGTTCCCCCGGACCGAGGGTGATTGTACCCGTCGTGGCCTCCAGTTCCCCGGTTATCGCCTTGAGCAAGGTAGACTTGCCGGCTCCGTTGGCTCCAATCACGCCATATATGTTTCCGTTGGTGAACTTTAGGTTTACATCCTTGTAAAGCACTCTCTTTCCGAACTGTATAGAGAGATTCGAAACTGTTATCATCGCTGTACTTGTAATTGCTGATTAAATAATCTACGTAGAAAAACGGCTGCAAAGTTAATAAATTATCACGAGACACTAACCATCAAATGGAAATAAATCACTACATTTGCCCTCGCAAACAAACTGCGGTGGAAGAATCCGCCGCATTGCTTGATAATTTGAGTAATAACACAACCACAAAATATGAAGTCAATCATTGATTTGTCACTCAGTGTCGCCATGAAGGCGCACGGAGGAAAGAAGGACATCGACGGGGAGGCGTACATCCTCCATCCGCTCGCCGTGGGACTCATGGGCAGTACCGACGAGGAGCGCAGCACCGGTTTTCTGCACGACGTGATAGAAAACACCAACTTCATCATTGAAGACCTGGAGGCGGCTGGCATCCCCTACGGGATTGTCAACGCGGTAAAGTTGCTTACCCACAACCCCGACACCCCCTACCTCGACTACATACAGAACATCATCGACTCCCACGACCCTGTGGCACTGAAGGTGAGGTATAACGACCTCATCTACCACCTCAACAAGGACAAGGCGCATCCCGAGAAGCTGGAGATACACACCAAGGCACTGGAGATGGTGAAGGAAGCCCTCAAGGACATGAAGTTCTGAACGGCTTCTACACCACTTTCCACTCCCCTACCGTCCTTGTGTCCTTGTCCATGCTGACCCCGACCTTTACGATGCGTCTGCCGTCTGCCTTGTACGCGTCGGCATAGCCTTTCCCGTCAATCTGACGGAGAGCGTCCTCGGCA